>JBEKRG010000041.1:0-36500 GCA_049518955.1 Occallatibacter sp. | reverse complement strand
GAGTGATAAAATCAATCAGTGCCGGGTCCTACGCGACGTAATCCCGCCAACCCCGCCAGGTCCGGAAGGAAGCAACGGTAACGGGCTAGTACGTGTGCAGTAGGTCACCCGGTACATTTTTGGGGTATTCAACATTCCCAACACTTTTGTGCGGCGAACCGGTTTCCCGCCGGAGCGTGCGCCGCAAGGAGAAATGCTTTGAGCCTTACCGTTCGCCCCATCGTGGGCCGGCGCGCCAAAATCACGGCGCTCGGAACCTACGTCCCTCCTGATGTGATCACCAATCGAGACCTGGAAAAAATGGTGGAGACCAGCGACCAGTGGATCATGGAGCGCACGGGGATCCGTGAACGGCACAAGCTGGCGCAAGGGTTAGGTGTGAGCGACATGTGTACCGAGGCCGCGAAGAGATGTCTCGCTGCGCGCGGCATCGCTCCAACTGAAGTGGAGGCCATTCTCGTCGGCACCGTCACACCCGACATGATGTTTCCCTCGACCGCGTGCCTGGTGCAGGACAAGATCGGCGCGAAAGGCGCGTGGGGCTTCGACGTGTCAGCGGGATGTTCGGGCTTTGTGTTTGCGCTGCAAGCCGGCGCCAAGCTCGTGGAGAGCGGCGCACATTCCAAGGTGCTGGTCATCGGCGCGGATGCCAATACGCGCATGACCGACTACACCGACCGCACCACTTGCGTTCTTTTCGGGGATGGCAGCGGAGCAGTGCTCGTCGAGCCCTGCGAAGAAGGCGAGATCGGCTTCATCGATTTTGTGCACGAGGTGGATGGTTCAGGCGGCGTCTCGCTCAACCTTAAGGGCGGCGGCAGCCTTAATCCGTCGACGCATGAGACCGTCGACAAGAAGTGGCATTACATCTATCAGGACGGGCCCGCGGTTTTTAAGTTCGCAGTACGCAAGATGGCCGAGACTACCGCGAAAGTGCTGGAGCGCAACGGCGTTACCGGCGCGGACCTGGGTTGCTTTATTCCCCACCAGGCCAATAAACGCATCATTTTGGCCACGGCCGAGCGGTTGAAGATGCCCGAGGATCGCGTGATTATCAATATCGAGAAATATGGCAACACTTCGTCAGGCACGATTCCGCTGGCCATGGAGACGGCTATCGAGGAAGGCAAACTCAAGAAGGGCGACCTGGTGCTGCTTGGGGCGATGGGCGCGGGGTTCACGGTCGGGGCGGCGCTTCTTCGGTGGGAGATCTGAAAGGCAGCCCTTGGCTCGCGCCCGTCGGACGAACCTATGTACGCGGAGTTGGTTGAAGTTGCCCAAAAGACACCGCTGCCGGCGGAATTCAAAATGCTAGAAGGTAATCGCTTAGACTTAAGGGCTCGTTGCTGGCAGCGAACGGCTGATCCGTCATATACTGTGCTCCACAAATGCCGGATTCCGGTGCCGGCTGGAAGATTCCAAGCGGAGGGCGACCATGGATGTGGCAATGACCGCCAGAAAAGGGAGAATCTCCAGGGCATTGCGCGAGCAGGCCGAGGAGGGACTGGAACGGATGGGCCGCATTCTGGGCCGCACGGCGCGTGCCAGCGTCACCTTTACGACCCAGCGCCACATTCACATTGTGGAAATGACGGTGCAGGCGCGTCTGCAGCGATTCGCGGCCACGGGCAAGGCAGATACGCAACTCGCGGCGCTCCGCGAAGCCATCGAACACGCGGAGAACCAGGCCAGCCGTTTCCGCGATCGCCGTCTTGAGTCGAAGCGCCTTCCCAAAGGGGAGAAGGTGCTCACGGCTCCTCCGGTTACCCGTCCCAAGTCCCGAGCTCTCGAGCCGGACAGCGATGGCGCTGAATCGGGATCGGCGCGCCTCGCCAAGAAAGCGCGGACGTCCATCGCCGTTCACTCATTTCCTGCCCAGAACACGGTCGTTGAGCCGCACATCGTGAAGAGTGGCGAGGCTATCGCACTGAAGCCCATGACCATTGAGGAAGCGGTCAAGGAGACCGAGTTCCGCGATCGCGATCTGCTCATCTTCCGCACCGCCGCGGGAGACACGTTTGTCCTCCATCGCCGCCGCGACGGCCAGATGGAATTGGTGGAGCTTCCTTAGTCCGCGTTTCTCTGTTGCCGGTCGTTTTCTCGCATCAGTTCTCTTATCATTTGCGCTGAGGATTTGTGTCTGCGCTGCGTTTGCACGCCATTGTGAGAAGCGGATCGCGCCGAGGAACACGGAAAAACCGCGCAAACTATGCACGACGCTGGACTTTGGTTGCACTCATTGACCGGTTCTGGGGATGGCGGTCAAATCATTGGCTTTATAGGATTTAATCTATGGCGAAATCTCCGTCAGGCACCGGCTCATTGCCCGAAGGCAAGCCACTGCAGACGGGTCCGGCAAAACCAAAGGAAGCCATTGGATTGAATCTCTCCGAAAACGCGAACGCCGATGCTCAGCGCCAGGTGCTCGATGGCCTGCCGGTCCTAGTGTTTCTCGAGCGCGAAGGAAAAATCGTCTTTGCCAACGCCGAAGCACGCCGTACGCTTGGCCTGAATGAAGGGGAGTGGAGTTCTCGGCCGGTCGAAGAAGTTCTTTGGGGACTATTCCCCGGCACAGCGGAGCCGCAGACACTTTTGACGGGCACTGAACATAGCAGCCCGTTCCACGCCACGCTCCCCGACAAGAACGGCCGCCTCATCCCCGTTGAAGGCACGTACTGCATTCTCGATCCCGAGCTGCGCGAGGCCGTCATTGTGGCCCATCCCAGCGAGCGTGAGCGCGCTCCCCGATCGCGGCTGATGGAAGACGTGTTGGCCAGCCTACCCGAGGGCGTCGCCATCGAGCACCAGAATCACGTGCTCTACGTCAATCCTGCCTTTACGCGCATGTTCGGTTACAACGCCGAAGAGGCAAGCGGCGGGAGCCTGCGCGATCTGATTGTGCCTGAGACTCGCCTCAACGAGAATGCGTCGCTGCTCAAGGCCGTCGACGACCATGGGTTTGCAATTGCGGAAACGGTGCGCTGCAACAAGGCCGGCGAGCTGGTGGACGTGAGCCTGCAAATCGCTCCGCTGCTGGTTGACAGCGCAAGGCTCGGCTACGTCTTCACATTCCGCGATATCGGCGAGCACAAAGAGACAGAAAAGAAGTTGGAACACGACGCAATGCACGACGTCCTGACTGGCTTGCCCAATCGTGCTCTCTTTCTTGACCACGTCAATCTCACGCTCAACCGCCGGCTGCGCGATCCCGGCCAGGGTTGCGGGGTCCTCTATATTGACCTCGACGAATTCAAGCAAGTCAATGACCGTCTTGGCCACGCTGCCGGCGATGCTTTGCTCATCGCCGCTGCCGGTCGCCTGCGCGCTTGCTTGCGTCCACAGGACTCCGCTGCGCGCCTCGGCGGAGACGAGTTTGCTGTATTGGTCGAGAACATTGTCTCCCCGTACGATCTTGAAGTGGTGGCGAGCCGCATCCTGCAGGAGATGGAGCGGCCATTCGAAGTCTTTGGCCATGAGGTCCGCGCCGGCGCCAGCATCGGCGCCGCCGTCGCCGGGCCCGATCACCTAACCTCCGATCTTCTGCTTCGCGACGCGGACTTTGCCATGTACCGCGCCAAGCAGGCCGGGGGCGGCCGCTACGAAATCTTCGACAAGCACCTCGAGATCTCCGTCACCACCCATCAGGAGCGGGAGCGCGAGCTCCGAACGGCGGTGAACAAGCGACATTTCGTCTTTCAGTATCAGCCGATCTACCGCCTTGTGGGCGGCATGATCGAGGGATTCGAGTCGCTCCTCAGCCTGCGCCGGGCTGACGGTGTCGTGGATAACTTCAGCGATCTCCTTGCGGTGGCCGAAGACAGCACTCTTTCCATTCTTATGGGGCGAGAGGCGCTTGATGTCGCATGCGCAGAGCTGCGCGTTTTGAGCGATCGCCTGCCCGAGCAGGAATTGATCGTTACCGTCAATCTGACGCACCGCCAGCTGTATCATCCTGACCTGATCGCACATTTGATGAAAGCCATTGCCGCGAGCGGGGCTGACCCGTCGCGTCTGTTTTTCGAAGCACCAGAGAGCGCGTTCAACGCGGACCCCGACTCGGCGGTCGCCATTCTACAGCGCTTGGCCGATTGGCAAGTGCGCGTAGCCATCGACGATTTCGGCGGCAGCCTCGCGCCCTTGAATCACCTCATCCACCTTCCCGTGGGCATGGTCAAACTCGCCCCCAGGCTCACCGCGGCCGCACTCTCGTCGGGCCGGCAATTGGCCGTGCTTGAGTCGCTCATTCGCCTCTGCAATACGCTGGGCCTGCAAATCGTCGCGCAAGGAATCGAATCCTCGCAACAGCTCGCGGCGCTTTCCCGCATGGGATGCGCTTTGGGCCAGGGCCCGCTGTTTTCGGAGCCTCTGGACGCGGAGCGCGCCCTCGCGCTGGCCGAGGCCGGCTACTGGGCGGTTGCGCCGGGATTCTGAGTCCGCCCCGGATCAGCGCGCCGGCTATTTTTTCAGGGTTTGATTTCCGGTGTAGCATTGAAACCAATGACGCCCCAGAAGCCCTCGCGCCAATCGCCTAAATCGCGGCGAGCGCCAGACAAGAAAAAGCCGGCGAAGCAGCTCGTTATCGTGACTGGAATTTCAGGCGCGGGCAAGGCTTCTGCGCTCAAGACCTTTGAGGATCTGGGATTCCACTGCGTCGACAATCTGCCCCTCGAGTTATTGCCCCAATTCGCCGCTATCCTCGTCAAATCCACTGAGGTGGAACGCGCCGCCATCGTCATGGACGTTCGTGAGGGCGCCACTCTCGACCGCCTCCCGGAAATTCTCAAGAGCATCAAGAAGCAGCTTCAAATTCGCGTCGTCTATCTCGATTGCCAGGACGCTGTGCTCGTCCGGCGCTACTCTGAAACCCGCCGGCCGCACCCGCTGGGACAGGCGGAGACGGTCTGGCGCTCCATCGTCGAGGAGCGCCAGCTGCTCGATCCGATTCGCAACGTCGCCGACACGCTGATTGACACCTCCAACTTCAACGTCCACGAACTGCGCGCTGACATTCATGCCCGCTTCGGCCACGAGAACCAAACCAAACGCCTGCTCGTTTCCTGCTTGAGTTTTGGTTTCAAGAACGGCGTTCCGCTCGACGCCGACATGGTCTTCGACGTGCGCTTCCTGCCCAATCCCCACTTCGTCCCGGAATTTCGGAAGAAGACCGGCCTCGATCCCAAAGTCGCAGCTTACGTTCGCGGGTTTCCGCAATCGAAGGAGTTTCTCAATCGCGTGACTAAGCTCATGCTTTACCTTCTCCCTCATTACGTTAAGGAAGGGAAGAGCTACTTGACGGTTGCCTTCGGCTGCACCGGCGGCCAGCACCGCAGCGTGATGATGGCCGAGGAACTCGGCAAACGGCTCCACAAGGCCGGCTACCAGGTGAAGGCGCTGCATCGCGACATCGTGCGGTAGTGTTAGCAGACCCTAGGCCAAGGAATACAATCGAGCCGCCGGAAAAACGTCTCTGCGCCCGGATTCCAAATCCACTGCGCGATTCCAGCCTTAATGCAATCCGGGAACAGAAAGGAAAAGACTATGGAAGTTTGTCGCTGGGTTACGCCCATTTTGGCCATCGGTATCACATCTACGGTTTGGGCACAGCAGAGCACACCACCGCCTGCGCAAAGCTCTCCCGTGCTGTCCGCGCAAACCACTCAGCAGCTCGCCGCGGAAATGCAGATCATCCAAAAGGAACTCAACTCGGTGGGCAAGCTTAACTTCGCGGTTGCTGTATCGAATGCGGATGAGAAGGGAACATCTCAGATCAGCGAACAGGTGAGTAAAGCGATTGCCGATCCTGCAACCTGCACCATTCGATATCACTGGTGGGAATCGATATCTGGCAATGTGGGGGACGATGATGACGTTTCGATCAGCCTGCATGATGTGCTGGGCGTCTCGACAATTTCAGCCGAACAATCTTGGAAGAAAGAGGCAGAAAAGGAGGGGGCGACCCCCAACGAATTGAAAGTTTATTATGAGAAATTCGATCCGCCAATGTTCATTGTTGAGATCCGAATGACCGGAGACGACGGGGAAGCATTCTCGTTCACCGACCAAAAACAGGCGAGCCGCGTTGGCCAAGCCGTGGCTCAGGCCGTGTCGTTGTGCGGCGGCAAGCCCGGCCCGTTTTGAGCGGACCAATAAGCGGGCGAGTCAATCACCGGCCCGGCCCTGGCAGCTCATCAAGCCACCGGCTCAGCGCGTTCTCCGTTTGCACGTATACGTCCCCTCGGGGATTCACCCACACAAGCATCTTGTGCGACGCGACCTTCTTGTACGCTGCCGGCTCAGTCAATGCGCTCGTCGCATCCGCGCGCTCGAACCACAGTACCGGGACGTGAACCGCCGCAGCAGCAGAGACAGGATCGTAGCGATCCCGCACCAGCAAACGCGCGGGGACCATCCGCCCACGCGCATCGTTGAAGATCGCTGCCATCGGATCGGCCATCGGTGAGTCCACGATGACCCCGGCCAGCTCCGGATGCCCGGCGGCAACTTCAAGAGCCAGATTCGCGCCGAGACCGATCCCGTCCAGAACGATCGTTCCGGCGCCGATTTGTCGCGTCCCTGTTAGATAATTAAGCGCCGATTCCGCATCCTGGCGCAAGTGTGCCTCGCTGGGCCGCGCGAACTGGCTCTCACCGTAGCCGCGATAGTCAAAATCGAGCACGTTCACGCCTGCCGCGTGCAGCCGCGCCACTGCATCCACAGTGTCCCCAATGTTGCCGTTCTGCCCGTGCAGATAAACCACGGTCAGTCGCCGCTGTCCTGCATCTTGCGCCGCCGGGATCCACCAGCCCTTGAGCTGCGGCACGCCGGCGTCCGTGACCGCGAAGGCTACCCGATCGAATGTCAATTCCGCGCTGGCTGGCGTTTTCTGGACAGCCAGCGACGGGTGATAGAGCAACTGCCAGCTCCCTTGCGAGAAGAGCAGGCACAACGCCAGCCAGCCGCAAGCGGCCGCAGCAGCAACCGCAATGCAAACAGCCGCGAGCAGCCATCGGCCAGAGACAAGCTGCGGCTTCAAGGGTTTGGCGCGGGAGTCGCGCTGTCCACTGGCCGGAGGCTTGCACTGCACAACCTGCAACTGCGTTCTCTTTTGCGACATGATCGCGAATCCCGGCGCGCGCGCTCCAAACCGGGGAACCACTTCCATCCTAATTGCCGCCGCATACTTCGCATCGCGCCGCGGTGTATATTGCTCCTTGGTGTAAACGAATTCATCTGCAGGAAGCAATACCTATGGCAAGCGCAAATCACGAAGGCACAATGCCGGCAGCGAACGAGGTTCTCCTTGTCACCAGCGGCGATCTGCGCCTCTCCGCCAACCAGGCTTGCTGGCCGGCGCAGCGCGAAATGGAAGAAAAACTTACCGCAGCGTTTGCGCAAAAGGGAATCAAGCTTGTGCGCGCCCACGTCTACGACGAGAAACTGATGCACGGCTTCATCGGCTCGCAGCGCCAGGGCATGGATGTCTTTATGAAAATCCATCCACGGGCCCGGCTCGTTTTCGCGACGGCGGCGTGGCAGTACAGCCATCATGTTCTTCCCGGCCTGCGCTCACATCAGGGGCCGATTCTCACTGTCGCCAACTGGTCAGGCCAGTGGCCGGGGCTCGTCGGCTTGCTCAATCTGAACGGCTCCCTCGTCAAGGCCGGCAAGCCGTTCTCCTCCATCTGGAGCAAAGACTTTACCGACGCTTATTTTCAGAACGCGCTCGACGAATGGCTCCGCGACGGCAAAATTACGCACAATCTCTCTCACGTCCATTCGCTCAACAAGGGCAAACTGCCGGCAGTCAGTGCGCAACTGGGCGCGCGGCTTGCCGCCGAGTTGAGGCGCCGAAAAGCAATCATGGGAGTCTTCGATGAAGGGTGCATGGGCATGTACAACGCCATCATTGACGACGAGTTGCTAAATCCTGCCGGGATTTTCAAGGAGCGGCTGAGCCAATCCGCTCTCGTCGCCAAGATGCGCACCGTTTCTGACGCTGAAGCACGCGCCGTCTACCATTGGCTCGTCGGCAAAGGCGTCAAGTTCGCTTTCGGCAAGGACTCCGCGACAGAACTCACTCTCGAACAGGTGCTCGATCAGTGCCGCATGTACATCGCCGCGGTCCGCATCGCCCACGAGTTCGGCTGCGACGCGATCGGCATTCAGTATCAGCAAGGGCTCAAGGACATGGTGCCCGCGTCGGACCTGGCCGAAGGCATGCTCAACAATGCTGACCGCCCTCCGGTTTTTAACGAGAGCAAAGCCGAACTCTTCGCCGGAAATCCGCTTCCGCACTTTAATGAAGTAGACGAATGCGCCGGCGTTGACGCGCTCGTTACCAACCTCTGTTGGAAGGCGCTTGGATTAGATTCATCAACCACGCTCCATGATGTGCGCTGGGGAGAGCACTACAGTGGTCCAAGTTCCAACGGCTCCGGTGAAATTGACGCTTTCGTCTGGCTGCTGCAAATCTCCGGCGCCGCTCCCGCCAATCACTTTGTTGGCGGCTATGCAGGCGCCACAAGCGAACGCCAGCCCGCCATGTACTTCCCGCTCGGCGGCGGATCGCTCAAAGGCGTCGGCAAGCCCGGCGAAATTGTCTGGAGCCGCGTCTTCGTGGAGGGTGGGGCGCTCCATGCCGACCTGGGCCGTGGCACCGCCGTAAGATTGCCGGCTGAAGAAACCGAGCGCCGGTGGCGCGAGACGACGATTCAATGGCCCATCGTCCACGCCATTCTTCACGGAGTGAGTCAGAATCAGATGATGGCCCGCCATCGCGCCAACCACTTGAACGTGGCGTATGCGCCTTCGGCGGAGGCTGCGGACACAGCCCTCACTACCAAGGCCGCGATGCTCGCCGAACTGGGCGTCCAAGTCCATCTCTGCGGCGTGGCGCTTTAGGTCTTCAGTTCTGGATTTGCTCGGCCGCCATCTCCCGCGCCGCCGGAATGATTCCCATCTCCTGGTAAATGGGCCGCACTACGCGGCGCAACGCGGGCAGTCGCGTTACGAACCACGCCGCCCCGAGCACCACCACCAGTCCGTTGAGAATCACCGTCCACTGCGCGCCGGCCAGTATCGGTCCCGTCACGAAACCCATGTGCGTCGGCGGAATATTATGCGCCATTGCTCCAGCCAGCAGGCTGCCGAACGGCGCCATTCCCATAAACGCCATCGTGTAGTAGCTCATCACGCGCCCACGCTTGTCTTCGCTTACCAGCGTCTGGATGATCGTGTTGCTTGCCGCCATCCCCTGCATCATTCCTGCGCCCGCAACCGAAACAGTCAGCATTGAGAGCCAGAAGACGTGCGACAGCCCGAACCCGATCAGTCCCAGTCCAAACACAGCCGCGGCAACTGGAATCATCCGAATCAATCCGCGCACGCTCTTGCGCGCGGCAAGCGACAGGGCAGAAATCAGTGCGCCCACGCCCATCGCTCCCATCAGGAACCCCAGCGTGTGCGGTCCTCCTTTGAGCACATTCGCCGCGAAAATCGGCATGAGCACCACAAACGGCATCCCCATCAGGCTTATCACGGCGAACAGCGAAAGAATCGTGCGGATGGGCATAAAACCCGCGACGTAACTCCACCCCTCCTTCAATTCTGTCAGCATCGATGTGGCCGCCCGCCGCACTACCGCGGCATTCAATTGCATCATCAGCAACGACGCAATCACCGCGATGTAGCTGATGCCATCAATCAGGAAGCACCATCCCTCGCTTGTCGCGGCAATCAGCATGCCGGCCAACGACGGCCCGATCAACCGCGCCACGTTCACCATCGACGAGTTGATAGCGATGGCGTTACCCAGGTCGGCGCGGTCGCCCACCATCTCCACCATGAACGCCTGGCGTCCAGGCATGTCGAAGGCATTGACGATGCCCTGCATCACGCTCAAGATCAGAATTAAATCGACGGTGATGTGTCCGGAGAGAGTCAATGCGGCGAGCAGGAACGACTGGATCATGGACAGCGTCTGCGTCCACACCAGCACCTGCCTGCGGTTTAGCCGGTCCACCAAAACCCCGGCGAATGGCGCGAATAGAAACGTTGGAATCTGGCCCGCGAAGCTGACTGTACCTAGCAACAACGCCGATCCTGTGAGCCGGTAGACGAGCCAGGACGTGGCAATACGCGTCATCCAAGTGCCGATGAGCGAGATTGTTTGGCCGCCGAAGAACAGCCTGAAATTGCGATACCGCAGCGAACGCCAAGCATGCGATGCACCGCTCAACGCATGGGGCTGCGCCTGCGCGTCTGAGCCTTCGGGCGGCGCGCCCGCTTCGGAGGCTCGCCGCGTCCCTCCTGATTCCACATCGCTCACTCTTTAGCCGCCATCGCGGCGATTGCCTCCGCTGCGGCAAGATTCTGCATCAACTCCTCGGGAACATGGTGGCGGGTGCGGAGATAATCCGCGGAGTTATAAGAAACCCAGACCTTTCCCGCTTCATCTTCCCAGACGAGAATCTTCAGCGGTAGATCGATGGCGATGCTCGGCGCGGCAAGCATCACCGGCGTACCCGCCTTCGGGCTCCCGAAGATCACGAGCTTGGTGGGGCGCATCTTTATCCCGGCTTTCTCCGCTTCGCCGCTATGGTCCACGAGCGCGAAAAGGGTGACGCCCTTTGCTGCGAGAATGCCGCGTATTTTTTCAACGGTCTCATCGACCGGATGATGGCTGGGGATGTCGACGATTCCAGTGTCGTCACGTGTCATTGACGTCTCCTTCGAGTTCCCAGGCTGCGAACGAGTAGTGCTCCGAACAGAAATCAGATAGGCGGCCATGCCGAGCCCAATTAACGCCAGCAGGAAGGCGATCACCACGGCCTCGATTGCTCGATGCGGGCGACCGGACTCGCCATCATCCAAGCGCCGAACCAGGCGCATGTGGTGTACTCCGGCGAGGACGCTCACCAGAACGCCCACCGCGATTAGCGCTGTGCCGAACCAAAGGGAGAGCCCGAAATGCTCTGTCGATGGAGCCCCGCGAATCGCCTGGAGCTGCTCGAGAAAAAGCCCGAAGCGCGCCACAACAAAACCGAACCCCATCAATGCCAGGCCGGTACGAATCCAGGCGAGAAGTGTGCGTTCAGCCGCCAGATAGTCGCCGAGTGTGGCCTTTTGCGTGGCTTCAGGGGGCGTTTCCATGATGCATCGCTCCTGCGAAACGCACTACGCGCCGGATTCATAATTCAAGCGGCGCGCCAACGGCGCTTGTACAGAATGGGCCGCACTTTTTCGAGCCGCTGATTGCCGGCTGATTCCTCAGGCCACTCGCTCGATCGTTACCGACTCCAGCACCACCGGCTTATGTGGCTTGTCCTGCGCATTCCGCGGAACCTTTGAAATCTTGGTGACGATGTCCTGGCCTTCGACCACCTCGCCGAAGATGGTGTGATTGCCGGTGAGCCACGGCGTCGCGGCCACCGTAATAAAGAATTGGCTCCCGTTCGTATTCGGCCCTGCGTTGGCCATGGCCAGCTTGCCAGCCTTGTCGAACTTGTGTGCCGATCCCCTGGTCTCATCCTCGAAACGATAGCCCGGGCCGCCCATTCCAGTGCCCGCCGGATCACCGCCCTGAATCATGAAGTCGGGAATCACGCGGTGAAAAATCGTGCCGTTGAACAGCTTGTCCTTGGACTTGGCGCGCGTGACCGGATGCGACCACTCCTTGGCGCCTTCGGCAAGCTCGATGAAGTTCTTAACGGTGATGGGCGCGTCGGCCTCAAAGAGCCGAACCGTGATCTTGCCTTCCGTGGTGGTGAAGACGGCGTACGTTCCTGGTGCTAATGCCATGAATTCTCCTGTGATTTGCTGTTTCTGATCACTGTCAACTGATCAATGTTTTACGTTTACGGCGCCGCGGGCGGAATTGGTTGACCTTCGGACTCAATCGTCATCTTCTTAAGCACGACCGGTGTCAGAGGCCTGTCGTCCGCGTCGCGCGGCACGCGGGCGATGGCTTTCACTACGGCCACGCTGGCGTCGTCGCACTGTCCGAAGAGCGTGTAATGCTGATCGAGAAAATCCGTCGCCTGCTCGGTGATAAAGAATTGACTTCCATTGGTATTCGGTCCGCTGTTGGCCATGGCCAGCCGCCCCGGCCGGTCGAAGTTCAGCCCGGGATCGAACTCATCGTCGAAGATATAGCCGGCATTGCCCAACCCAGACCCCGTCGGATCGCCGCCCTGAATCATGAACTCCGGAATGACGCGATGAAAGATCGTCCCGTCATAGTATGGCTTGTGGCGCTCGACCTTTTTCGTCGTGGGATCGGTCCAGTCCTTCGTTCCCTCCGCCAAACCAATGAAGTTGGCCACAGCTTTGGGCGCCTGCTTCTGGTAGAACTGGCAAGTAATCCGGCCCATCGACGTGTCCATCACCACGAAGGGACCGTTGGGAACGGTTGTGGCCTCGGGAGTCGCCTGGGGCGCGTCGGGAACTTCCTGACTCGCGGGTGCGCTTGCCGGTGCGCTGGATTGTTTGGCAAAGACGATGAAAGCCGCGCAGGCGACACCGGCTACGGCCAGGGAAGAGATGAGAAGCGAGCGCCGAATGTTCATTCCGCTCTTGAGGGTAAATCATGCGGCGGGCAGCGTGCCAGCGGTCAGCTACCGCCGTAGAATCGAATCCGGATTAGACGAGCCGCAAGAATCCCGCTCGGCTTAGTTGCGCCCCGGGGAACACTGTCTCGAGATTCTCCGCGCCCAGCGTGCGCGTCACAACTTCGCCGAGCACCTGCCGGTAATCGGTCGTCAATGCCAGGTCGCGGCCCTCGTTGAGCTGTCCGTCGTCGAGGCCCGGCCACTTGCCGTAGACCTTGCCGCCCTTCACTTGCCCGCCCAGCACAAACATCGCGTTGGCGTGGCCGTGATCGGTGCCGCCGGTGCCGTTTTCGCGCGCGGTGCGCCCAAACTCCGACATCGTCACCAGCGTCACGTTGGCTCCGTCGTCGCCCATATCGCGCCAAAAGGCGGCGATGCTCCCGGATAAATCGGTGAGCCGGTTTGCGAGTTGACCGTCTACGCCACCCTGGTTCTGATGCGTGTCCCATCCGGTCACATCGGTAAACGCAGCTTCAACGCCGAGGTTCGCCTTCAGCAGTTGCGCAATTTGACGCATGTTGTTGCCGAAATCCGTATTGGGATAGTTCACGCCAGGTGCCGGCGTGTACTGCGCAGGATTCGCTGCCTTCAGCATCTTGACTGCTTCAAACGTTTCATCGCCCGCCGCATGAAAAATGCGATCGCCGGAGTCGGCATACATCGCCTCGAATGCGCTTGCTGCCGGCGACGGCGCCGGTCCGCGACCGGCCACTGCAAAGTTGTTCACGTTGCCGATGGCGATTGCAGGAATCCGCCCGTCGAGCGTGCGCGGTACCTCGGCGCCGAGCGCCAATGCGCGGAAAGCCGTGTGCTCCTGGTTGTGACGGCCGCAATTGCACGAGGCGAGATACGCGTCTTCTGATTGCAGTGCGCGGTTCAGCCAGCCATCCTCGGTGTTTTTCACTCCGGGCGTGCCCGACTCCATATAATCCTGCGCGTCAAAGTGCGACCGGCTCATATCCGGCGATCCGCACGCGTGCACAATCGCGAGGTGACCTTGGTCATAGAGCGGCTTAAACGCAGCGAGCGACGGATGAAGGCCGAAAAAACCGTCCAGATCGAGAACCTGATTTTGCGGAATCGCAATGCTCGGCCGCATCTTGTAGTAATTCTTCTCGCGATAGGGAACCACGACGTTTAGCCCGTCTGCCGCTCCGCGCTGGAAGATCACAACCAGTCGCTGCCCTGGGATCCCGGCCGTCTGCGCCAACACTGAGCGCACAAGAAAATTGGGCATCGCCGTTGTACCCGCCACAGCCAGCGCGCCCCGGTGCAGGAAAAATCGCCGGTTCATCTGCATCATGTTTCACCTCAGCTCAGAGATGATCTCTCCTCGCACTAGTCCTTACGTCCTTAGTCCTCGGCGCTTCACCGCCGCTGAAACTCCGGTGAGCCCAGCAGCAATCCGGCCAGCAACTGGTCTTCCCGCTCGTACGCATCGGCCGGCGCGCGATTCGCTCTGCGCGGCGCGGCAACCGGTGTCGCCATCAGCGCATTTTGCCCGTTCTGCGCCTCGAATTCCTTCAGCGCTGCGGCTCGCGTGGCATCGCTCACGCCGGCCGGCAGCAGAATTTGCTCAAGGCGCGCCTCTTCGGTCTGCGGCGTCGGCACCACCTGCATTGCGGGTGCGTCGTCATCGAGCGCACTCAAGTCCATCTCCGGCGCCCATCCAACCGTGATCCCCGGGAACCGGTTCGCAGCCAACGACAACGCAAAGTTCATGCGATCCACCAGCGCTCCGGTGCTCACCCAGTCGGCCTCGTCCCACTTGTAGCCGACTGGCGGAACGCATCCGTACAGCGGCATGCCCATCTGCTTCAGCGCATTCACCAGCGGCTCATAGTTGGTTACGTTCGCATTGCTTGCGCGCACCGCACTCACCACGTATTCAAGCGGGGTCTTGACCTTGGCGCTGCCGTCGCTCGCGGCCCAGAACTCAGGCGAGTGGAAGAGCGTCTTCAGCACCGAAGGAATGTCGCCGCCGCTGGCCAGGTACGACTTCGCCATGCGGTCCACGAGCGCCTGCGGCGGCTCGTCGATCACAAACCTTATGGCCAGCTGGCGCGAGATAAACTCGGCCGTGGCCGGCCGCATGGCAAGCATATGCAGCAGTTCGCGGCCTTCCATTTCGCCGTGTTCCTTGATCTTTGCGCCCATCACCTTCTTCGTGCCAGGCTCATGCCGGTTCTCGTTGAACTGGAAGTCGCCGCCCAGTTGCGGCCGATCCACGGTCCATCCCGTCAGCACGCGCGCCACCTGCGTCACATCGGCCTGCGTGTAGCCGCCATTAACTCCCACGGTATGCAGCTCCATCAGCTCGCGCGCATAGTTCTCGTTCAGCCCCTCCGGCGCCTGCCGCTTGGCGTTGGGCCGCCGCTCGTTCACCATCTTGGCGCGGTACGCGCCCAGCGAATCCGGTCCGATGCTTTGCGCGTTGTCGAGATAGATGAGCATTGCCGGGCTGTGCGCCACGGCTTCAAGCAGGTCCTCGAACTTGCCCAGCGCGTGCGGCCGGATCGTGTCGCGCGCATAGCCCACCAGGTAGTAGGGCATTTGCTCGTTCTTGCGCAGATAGATGTTGAAGTGATTCAGCCAGAAATCCGTCATCACTTCCTGGAGTTGCGCGTTCGAGTAGATGTCGCGCGCGAGTCGCTCGGCGAATAACTCTTTGACCACCGTCTGCTCGGGAGCGGCCAGGTCCTCGACCGATTCTTTAAGGTCAGGGCTCATACCGGCCACGAGGGCCGCGCGCTGCGCGGGTTTGAGCGATTTGATGAAGTTGTCGAACTCGGCCGGCTGCATCGCCTGCAACCGCCGCACGCGGTCGGCCGGCTGCAAGGCCAGTATGCTCGCGATCAGCGATTCGTCGGCATCGGCCCGATCGTCGCGCCGCTGCTCAGCCCGGGCGCCCCGTCCGCGAGCCTGATCTGCATCCTGGCCGGGCGCAGGCGCCATCGCATTCGTCGCAGGATCTGTATACATCGCCGGTCCCGATGCGCTCGTGTCGGGCTGCTGCGCTGCTGTTCCGTTCGGCGTTGTGCCCGCGCTGGCGTCCATATTCGGATTGGCGCTCGAGTTTGCGGCGCGATCCATGTTTGCATCGCCGTTCCCGTCGCCACTCCCATTTCCGTTCGGCGCCGGGCCTTGCGTACCCGGTGCTGCGCTCTGTCCCTGATTCGCCGTTGCAGTCTGCTTTTCAGCCTGGGCTGCTTTTCTCATCTGGTAGCGGTAGACCTGGTTCTCATACACCGCGTGCAAGGTTCCATTGCCGGGAACATCGATCTTTCCATCTGCCACCTGCCGAATGATGGCGGGGCCAGGCATGCGGAACATCAAATCCCGTGCGCTCCACTGCATGGCGGGATACTCGGCCAGGCGGGTGTTTAGGTCGGTTTCATCCAAGCTCTCCGGGTGCAGTTGTGCGTCGAACCACTTGTCGAGACCCATCTCGCGCACGGCTTCGAGGTCGCCGGGCCGCGGGCCAAAGGTGAACCGGTTCAAAGCGTGAAGGATTCGGGCGTTGCCCTCGAGTTGAGTTGAAACATAGTCCGCTCGATGCTTTTGAGGAGTGGGAGACTGCTCGTTCGAAGCGGCAACCTGAGACGACGCCGCATCTCGGCCCGACGCTGCGTCCTGGGCAAAAGCCAACGGAGCAGGGAAGCACAGGCTCCAGCAAACAACGAGGGCTATTGCGCAGCGCAAGAACTCCATCGCAGATGCTCCTCGTAGGGGAATGGCCGGCACATTGCTACACGGCACGAGCTCGCTAACTGTTCAGACTCTATCTTGCGCCGAAAGTTGTGGCCCATCTACCCCCAGGTGCTTTCACGGCCCTTTGTTCCCTTGATGCCTTTCCCTGCCGGCAACCCCTGCTCTTGCGGTCACATTGCATCGCCTCGCTGCGGTGGTATCATGGCGCGTTCATTTGAACCATGGGGAGGATGACTTGAAATACAGCTTCGTTTTGGCCATTGCGACATTTGCGCTTCTTACGGGGTGCGGACCCCAGGACAAGGGCGGCATTCCGGTTAAGCCCAAATTTACGAGGCCTCCTTACCATCTCTCTTTGGCCGCGGCGCCCGCCAAGCCGAGCAAGTCGGGCCTCACCATTCCCCCCATCAAGTACACGGCCGATCCTGATGCACCGTCGGACTCGCTCGCTACACGAACCATCCTGGTTGTCCGCGTTGACACTTCGAGCGTGAAGGGCAAGGCGCCGATGACAATGGATCAAATCATCATGGGCGCGGTTGATCTGCCCGGCACGGAGGGCACGCTTTCCGCCGACTACATGGAAGCGACTGACCAGGGCGTCGCCACGCTTCTCGAGGAGTACTGCGTGAAAGGGAACGTGAAGCTGACGGCGGCGCTTACCCGCTCGTCGCTTTCAAGCACGGCTGGTGACGCGGAGATCGATGAGAAGCTGATTACGCCCTGGCTGCCGATCAGTCTGGTATTCAAGGATCCTGTTCCCGGCTGCTAAATTGCGCCGAATCAAGCATCTGACCTGCCAAAAAGCGGGTATGCTGGAATGTGCCTTGAAACGTTGAAAACAGGCCACTTATGAAGCATAAATTCGACGCAAATTGGCGCGTTTTGTCGAGGCTCTGCACGTCGGTTTGTTGATTCTAAACGAGTTAAATGGCGAAAAGTAGGCGAAACGTCCCAAATTTTTTTATTTAATTAATTTTGCTCCTTTCAAGCAGCAGCGATTCAGCCCGTAGCCCTTAGCCGGCGGCTGTTGCTGAAGCGGCAGATTTGCCCACATAAGACAAGTGTAGAGATTTGGCGGAAATAATCGGCAAACTTCGCCGAGATGAGAGAGCAGAAGGCAGAGATCAGAAAAGATGGGAGTTAGGGTAGTCTTGTCCGCCTCCAAGGGCGGCTCGTGGGTTTGACAAGAAAACTGGGGCCGAGGGAACGAGGGCTTGCCGGCTACCAGCGTTTCTTTGCATGCCGCGAGGGAAACGGGTCGAGGTTGAGCCGGGGCAGTAGCGGGAGAAAAAATCGCTCAGGAGAACCGGGGTAGATGACCTGCGCCGAAGAGGCGACGGCTACCGGCCTGTCCCATGTCGGCTATTTCGAGCTTGGCGACGACCGTTTGGCTTCCGCCGCTCTGAACATCAATTTCTCGGGTCCATCGTTTGAAGCCCGGACAGGTGATCACGAGCGTATATGCACCCGCCGGAACAGCAAGCACCGCCTGCCCTCGGCCGTCTGTCTTCAGAACGGATCTGTGCCTGAAAGGCGACGGATCGAACTGAACTCGGGAGCCTGGAACAACCACTCCTGCTGGATCCGTGACTTGAATCGTCAGGTTTCCCTGCGGAGCCGGTTGCGCGGAAAGCTCAATTGAAAGGAGGGCCACGAAGACGGCGGCAATGCGAGCAGCTGCCATGGTGCGAGTCCTGATACAGACATCTAATGGACGGGATGCCAGCTGAAAAGAGAGCCTCAGCGCGCCTTCTTGCACTTCTCCATGATTTTTGCGTGCAGGCGCTCGCTCACTTCGGTGGAGACCTCGTAAATCTCGTGGCAGCGGAAGATTTCGATGGTCTTGCGCGTGGTGTTCAGAACCACTTCGCAGTGGCCGCACTTGCGCAGATGAGCTTCAATCTCGGAGCGCGTCTCTACGGCGATCGATTCATCGATCACGTCGTCGAGGATCTTGAGGAACTCAGTGCAGGTCATGCTTCAGCTCCGTCTCCGCCTGACGCCGCGGCCGCCTGTGCAATCGCCGGAGCTCTTCTGCCAAAGTAGCGTGTGAGCCGCTCGCGCAGTTGCAACCGCGCGCGCAGCAGCCGTGATTTGACGGCGGGAACGCTCAATCCCAGCGTCTCGGCGGTCTCCTCGGTGGAGAGACCCTCCACGTCGCGCAGCACAAAAACCACACGAAAGCCCTGCGGCAGGCCTTGAATGGTTTTGCGCAAGATCTCGGCCAGCTCGGACTGCGTATAGTTCTGTTCCGGATTCGGCGCCCAGTCGGCGAAGTCGCGGGGAACGGATCCCTCGTCCGTGGTCACGTCCTCGTCCATAGAGACCAGTTTGCCCGTGCGCCGCTTGCGCAGGCGCATCAGACTCTCGTTGACGGCGATTCGAACCAGCCATGTGTAGAACTTCGAGCTTCCTTGAAACTGATCGAGCTTCTCGTACGCCTTGAGAAACGCGTCCTGCATAACGTCTTCGGCGTCTTCGCGGTTTTGCGTGATATGCTGCGCAATCCTGAAGATCTGCCGCTCGTACTTGCGGACCAAGGTGTCGTAGGCCGCGACGTCACCGGCGCGAACCCTTGCCACAAGGGCCACGTCGGGGTGCTGCTCATCTTGCCCCGCAACTGGTTGGATGGTTGACATGGCAGTTGGTTCCAAAAAGATGCTGCGAAAGTTGCAGGCTCTTCTTCTGCAGGTTGACCTGGGAATTCAATTGGCCCGCCGGGAACGATTCAGGAGGCCGGCAAAAGATGAGTGTAACGGAGAGGGCGGCGCAGAGCCAAACCGGGCGGCGCCGGACACTGACTGCTCCGCGCCGAACTGATGGTTACGCAAGTGATTCCCCGTGCCGTTCGCTCGCGTCCAATTCAGCATAGAGTGGAATTATGCGATGCTCGTCTTCCCCACCGCTTGTCACGCTGTCTATTCCGCGACCCGCTCTCGTGGCCCTGGCGGGACTGCTGTGGCTGAGTACGTCCCTGTCGCCGGCGCAATCCACTCCAGCACCCGCAGGGGGCGCGCCTTCCTCAACCTTGCCCGTATCAAACGCGCACGCTTCGACGAGCGCGGGAGCCATTCGAAAGCCGAAGCCAACGGCGAAGAAGACGCCGCCGACTCATAGGTCGTCCCATTCGTCGAGCCGCGCGGCGCGGCTGGCGCGCACAGCACGCCTCAAACAAGCTTTCGTCGCATCAAAAGAGCTGCAACCCATGGCTCAGCAGCTTGCCACTCTGCGCACGCCGGCGGCTTACGCCGGATTGACAGCCTACGCGCACAGCCATACGGGCGAGGCTGCTGCGGCGGCTTACCTCGCGCTCGGGCACGCCTATCTGCTGGATAAGAGAGATGCCGAGGCTGAAAGCGCGCTGGCCGAGGCTCGCCGCGCCGACGGAGAGCTTAACGATTACGTAGACTTTCTCGACGCTGAGGCGAGCCATGAAGCGGGAGACGACACCGCTGCCGAGAATATTCTGCACGGATTCACCGATCGCTACCCTGAGAGCATCTTTGACGACCAGGCTCCGGAGCTTGAAGCCAACGTGCTGCTCGGGATGAACAAGCTGACGGCCGCTCGGCAGGTTCTGGCCGCGGCTGCGGAGTCTCCGGCTGCGGACCGTCCGGGCTTTCAACTGGCTGAAGGCGAAGTGGAGCAGGCCCTGGATCAACAACAGGCCGCGGAAGCTGCATTTAAACGCGTCCTGCTTGAGCATCCCCTGAGCCCGGAGGCGCAGACGGCGCGCGCCAAGCTGACCGCGACGGGCGCCGAGGCCTCCTTGACGGTCACGGAGCTACGCAGCCTTGCGGACGCTTATTACAACGCCGGCCGCTACGAAGAGGCAGCGGAGCAATTCCAGGCTCTGAAACGCGAGCCGGGCCTGGACGAGGCGACCCGCGACGGGTTTGACCTCTCCGAAGCTGCGTGCCAGTTGAAGTTGAAGCGGCTGACCGTGGCGGAGGCGACGGCGTTGCCCGATAGCCCCGACGAGAACGGAGCGCACCGCCTTGACCTGCTGATGGAACTGGCCCGTGGACGCGACGATAGCGATACGCTGAAGCAAATTGTCTCCGAGATGGAGTCCCGGTTTCCGCATAGCCCGTGGCTGGCCGATGCGCTCTTCTCGAGCGGAAACATGTACCTGCTGAAGCGCGACTACCCGACGGCGATCCAATATTACAGCGAGCTGGCCACGCGCTTTCCCGGCGATAAGAATGCCGCGGCGGCGCACTGGCGGTCGGGATGGTTGAGCTACCGGTCGGGTCTCTACAAGAATGCGGAGCAGATCTTCGACGATCAGATTCATTCTTATCCTTCCGCCGTGGAAACGGTCTCCGCTCTCTACTGGCGCGGGCGCCTCTTCGAAACGCAGGACCATAGTGCCGCCTCGGCTGCGGCCAACTACCGAGCGATCATCCACGCCTACCAGCATTTTTTCTATGCGCAGATGGCGCGCCAGCGGTTGTCGGCGCTGGGCGCGACGCAGGCGGCATCCGATCCGCAACTGGATCGCTTTCAGCCTGTGCCGCTGCCTCACCTGGTGGACACATTCCCAGAGGACAGCCCCCACCTGGCCAAAGCGCGGCTGCTGGCCAACGCGGGGCTGAACGAATACATCGCGCAGGAGATCAAGGCCGATCCCGATTCGTCTTCCTGGAGCGCGCTGGCCGAAGCGCAGATCTATTCCTCTTATGGAGAGACTTATCGCGCCGTGCGCTCGCTCAAGCGGGCTTTACCGGGCTCGGCATCCGCTTCGATTGAGTCGATCCCGCTGGTCTATTGGCGAATCCTGTTTCCCGAGCCGTGGTGGGATACGATCCAGGCGGAGTCGGCAAAGAACAACCTCGATCCCTACCTGGTGGCCTCGCTGATTCGCCAGGAGTCGGAGTTTGATCCTTCCGCGATCTCCCATGCCAACGCCTATGGCCTGATGCAGTTACTGCCGGTGGTGGGCAGAAAGATGGCGCACGAAGAGGGAATTACTTCTTTCCAGACCTTTCAACTTCTGGACCCGGAGATGAACATCCGGTTGGGAACAAGGTATCTGCGCCAGATGCTCGACCGCTTTGGCGGCGTGCAGGAATATGCGCTGGCGGCATACAACGCGGGCGACTACCGCGTCGCGGATTGGGAGGCAGCCGGCCCTTATTCGGGCATCGACGAGTTTGTCGAGTCGATCCCGTTTACCGAGACGCGGGAGTACGTCGAAGCCATTTTGCGCAACGAGGAGACCTACAGAGCGATTGACGCATTCGCCCGCACGCACGGCGGCACGGCCACAGAGGCCTCGCGCTAGCTTTGATGCTGGATTGGCCCGAGGGGGAATCCCATTTGTTACTCCCGGGCCTCGATTGGAATTGACTTCGCCGTTGTGCCCGGCAACACTGTCCTAAATCGGATGCACGCATCTAATACTTGTAAGTGTTTCGAAGCCTGCTTTTGAAAGAAAACGGAGCCGGGCGAACTCAGTCACGGCTCGGATGCATCAGACCCGGAGGGAACGATGTCAGCCGACTTGAGTTTTCTGGAAGAGTGGATCCCGGAACGCATGGATCCGGGTACGATTTTTGTTCTGGAGAACCAGGCCAAGCTCGGCCAGGCCCAGAATCCTTATGTAGCCGTGATGTCGTGCCCGAAATGCGGGACGCTGGGGCTGATCACTCGCCGCCAGCTCTACGGGGGCGACCCGATGATTTGCGGCGGGGACGTCTGCTCGGCGGAATACCGGCTGGACGGCGAAAACATCTGCTACCGGTCAGCCCAGTAAATCTCCGATTGTGCAGGTCGTCGGATTTGCGCAAGCTTGAAAGGCTCCGGGCCTGAAGGCCCGTCACGCCATCTCTCCGAATTCAAGGGCCTAGAGGCCCCTGCTCCTTCCGGTTCCTTGCTCGCTACTGCTGCAGCGTGTAGTCAGCCTTGGTCGTCTTGGCGCCGGTTTCGGCCGGGGTGGGGAGCTGCGACCGGTCCCATCCTCCGCCCAGCGCTTGCACCAATTGCACCGCCGACGTCATCTCTTCGACCTGAAGCGCGTTGAGAGTTTCCTGGTTATTGAGCAGCGTGGTTTGCGCGATGACCACATCCACATATGGATCAACGCCGGTGTTGTAGCGCACCAACTCCAGATTGAGATAGTCCTCGGAGTCCTTCACCGCATCCTGCTGACGGAGAATCTGCTGCGAATACGTTCGCGTGGCCACCATTGAGTCCTCGACCTGCTGGAAGGCAGTGAGCACGGTTTGCCGGTAGGTGGCCAGGTCTGCGTTGTATTGAGCAACGTATTGATGCAATTCCGCGCGATAGAGCCATCCGTCGAAGATCGTTTCGGCGACCGATGGGCCAATCGACCAGACCCGGCTGGGCCAATTGAACAGGCTGGTTAACGCGGAGCTCTGGAATCCGCCGGTTGCGCTGATCGTCACTTGCGGGAAAAACGCGCCGTAGCCGATCCCGATGATGGCGTTCTCCTCGGCGAGCGTGCGCTCGGCCGCCGCAATGTCGGGCCGCCGTTCCGCAAGCTGGGAGGGCACACCGGTGGGAATTGAAGGTGGCTTGAAGAGCATCGGCTTCACGGGAACGGAAAAATCGCTCGGCGGCTTGCCCAGCAGCACTGCGATGGCGTGCTCGTATTGCGCGCGCAAAAGTCCCACATTCGTGGCCGCCGCTTCCGCGGACTCCACTGTCGTCTTGGCCTCGGCAACCGAGATGTAATCACCGACGCCAGTGTCATATTGCGCTTGAGTGTAGTCCAGCGATTTCTTTTCGTCCGCGACGGTCTGGTTCAGAATCTGCTGCAGCATATCCTGGCCGCGAATCTCGAAGAAATACTCCGCCAGGCTGGCCTGTTCGGTGAGCTTCTCCGTTTGAAGATCGGCGGCGCTCACCTGCGAGGCGTATTCCGCTTCGTGCACCTCGTTGCGAATCTTGCCCCAGAAATCGGGCGTCCACGAAACGTCAATCGGAGCATTCCAGAGTGTTGACTGCTTGCCGGGATTGGCTTGGGTGGAGTTGTTCAGAGTTCCGGAACTCTTGGACCGGTTCCACGATGGGTTCGCGGTGATCGTCGGCCAATACTGCGAGCGCGCCTCGGCAATTGTGGCGCGCGCCGCCATGTAATTCTCGAAGTACTCTTTCAGGTTCTGGTTGTTGATATTGAGCTGATCCTCGAGCGCGTTCAGCTCGGGATCGCCGAAAACCTCCCACCAGTTGCCGCGGATCATGGCGTCCTGCGGGCTGGCCACCTTCCATCCATCGGCGTCCTGGAAGTTGACAGTGGACTCCTTGTAATTCGGCGCGGTGACAGACGGCGGCGCGGGCGCGTGATACGGTGGGCCGACGCGGCACCCGCCCAGCAGCGCGACAAACCCGAGAGCGCTGGCGGTGAGTATGGCCGGAATTCGACTGGTTCGCTCAATCATGGTCAATATCCTTCATGACACCGCTCCTTCCGCGGTGGCTGGAAGCACATCATGAGTGCGACCCAGCGCGCGCAGGCGAAGACGGTCCATCATCAGGTAAACCACCGGAGTGGTGTAAAGCGTGAGCGCCTGGCTCAGAAGCAGGCCGCCCACGATGGTGATCCCCAGTGGCTTCCGGAGTTCCGAGCCCGTGCCGGTTCCGAAGGCCAGCGGCAGGGCACCGCAGATCGCGCACATCGTGGTCATCATGATCGGCCGGAAGCGCAGCATGCAGGCTTCAAAAATTGCATCGTGCGTGCTTTTGCCGCCCTGGCGCTCGGCCTGAAGCGCAAAATCGATCATCATGATGGCGTTCTTTTTCACAATGCCGATAAGCAGGATGATGCCGATGATCGAAATCATATTGAGATCGATGTGGAACAGCATGAGTGCCAGCATGGCGCCAACGCTGGCCGACGGCAAGGTGGAAATAATCGTGAGAGGGTGAACCAGGCTCTCATAGAGAATGCCGAGCACGATGAACACGGAAAGCAGCGCGGTGATGACCAGAATCGGCAGGGACGACAGCGATTGCTGATAAGCCTGGGCCGTGCCGGCGAAAAAGCCGCGAACCGTGCCGGGCATGCCCAGCTTTTCTTCCATCTGCGTTACCTCGCGCGTGGCATCACTGAGCGCGGCGCCGTTCTTCAAGTTGAAGGAGACGGTGGTCGAAGGAAAAAGACCGGTATGAGCGACTTGCAGCGGTGTGGTGTTGGTGCTTGGTTTGGCCACCGAGAGCAACGGCGAAACGGTATTCAGTCCGGCGCCGGACGAGGAACCGGGGGGCTTGAAGTAAATGTTATTCAGTCCCGACGGATCCTGCCAGTACTGTGGCGCCACTTCCATGACCACGTAATACTGGTTGAGCTGCGTGTAAATCACCGAGACTTCAGATTGGCAGAAAGCGCTGCAGAGGGCACTGTCGAGCGATTGCGGCGTCTGGCCCATGCGCGCCGCGGTGACCCGGTCGTAGTTGAGCAACTCCTGCAGGCCGCCGTTCTGCCAGTCGGTATTCACGTCAGTCACGTCGGGAAGCTTTTGCATATTCTGGTAGAGAACCGGAGCCCAGTGCGCAAGGTCATCGATGTTGTCGGATTGGATGGTGTATTGATAAAGCGCGGCACTGCCGCGTCCCCCGATGCGCAGGTCCTGAGCAGCCTGCAGATAGGCCGAAGCAACCGGAAGTCGATTCATTTTTGGCCGCAGCCGGTTGATCACGTCCGGCGCCGCGGTCTGGCGCACCCCACAATTAGGGCCTTCTTTGCATTGAGTGCCCAGTGGCTTGAGAGCCATGAACATGAAACCGGCGTTGCCACCGCCGGTGTAGGCCAGAACGTGGGCCACGGCAGGGTCGGCTTTTACCACGTTGATCAGCGACACCATGGAGAAATTCATGAAGGGAAAGGAAGCGTCCTGGGGGCCCTGCACCTGGCCCATGATGATGCCCGTGTCCTGTTGCGGGAAATATCCCTTGGGAAGCCTGATGTATACGAGAACATTTAGCGCAATGGTGAGCAGAAGCACGACGAGCGTCAGGCCCGGATTGTCCAGGACCCACGCCAGCGATCGCCGGTAAACCCAGATCATGCCGTTGAGGCCTTTTTCGCTGGTTCGGTAGAACCAATTGTGCTTCTCGCCCTCCTTGTAAGCTTTGAGCAGGTGAGCGCACATGGTGGGCGTGGTGGTTAGGGAAATGATCATGGAGATGACGACGGCCGTGGAAAGCGTGACCGCGAACTCGCGGAACAATCGTCCGATGATGCCACCCATCATGAGGATGGGAATAAAAACGGCAATCAGCGACATGCTGATGGAGAAGACCGTGAATCCGATCTCTCTCGCGCCCTGTAATGCCGCGGCAACCGGGTCCATTCCGGCTTCGAGATGGCGGGTGATGTTCTCCATAACAACAATTGCGTCGTCGACCACGAATCCCGTGGCGACAACGATCGCCATCAGCGACAGGTTGTCAAGCGTGTAGCCGAGCAGATACATGATGGCGAAGGTGCCGATGAGCGAGACTGGAACGGCGACGAAGGGAATCAGCGTGGCGCGCAGGCTGCGCAGGAACACGAAGACCACCAGGATGACGAGGCAAACCGAAAAGACCAAGGTTCTCTCTACAGTGAAGACCGAAGCCCGGATCGTGACGGTTCTATCCACATCCACAGTCGTCTTGATGCCCGCCGGAAGCACCGCTTCAAGAAACGGCAATTGGGCCTTTACGCGATCGACGGTCTGAATAATGTTCGCGCCGGGCTGACGGAAGACGGTCAGCACCACTCCCTTGGTGCCGTCGATGAATCCAGCGGTGCGGATATTCTGCGTGGAGTCCACGACGTCGGCTACATCGGACAGACGGACTGCCTCACCATTGTGATAGCCGATGATCAGAGGCCGATAGTCCGCAGCTTCGGAGATCTGGTCGTTCGTAATGATGTCTTCGGTAATCCCGCTATTGGAAAGCTGACCCCTCGGCGAATGCGAGTTTTGCAGGCTGAGCACCGATTGCACGCTGCCGAGAGTGAGGCCGAAACTCTCCAGCTTGGTGGGGTTGACCTCGACCCGCACCGAAGGCGTGCCGCCACCTTGCACACCCACCTGCCCGACACCCTGAATCTGCGAGAGCTTTTGCTCGAGGATGGTGGAGGCAAGATCGTAGAGCTTTGTCACCTGGTATTTGTTGGAGGTGAGGCTGATGATCATGATCGGCGAATCGGCCGGATTGATCTTGCGATAGGAAGGATTGGAAGGCAGATTCGCCGGCAGATAGGTGCGGGCCGCGTTGATGGCCGCCTGCACATCTCTTGCTGCGCCGTCTATGTTCCGGCTGAGGTCGAACTGCATGGTCACATTGGTCGAGCCGAGCGAACTCGACGAGGTCATCTCCGTGATGCCGGCAATGTGGCTGAACTGGCGTTCCAGGGGCGTGGCCACCGAGGCTGCCATAATCTGTGCGCTGGCGCCGGGCAAGCCGGCGGAGACACTGATAGTGGGAAAGTCCACCTGCGGCAGCGGAGCGACAGGCAACACCACGAACGCGACTGCTCCCGCAATGCCGATGGCGACAGTGAGCAGCGTGGTGCCCACGGGCCGCCGGATGAATGGGGCCGAAAGGTTCATGCGTTCTCTGCACCTGGCCGCGGTTCGAATTCCGCGGGCAATCGCGAAAGACGCCGGCCCTTGACGCGCTCAGCGAGCCGGTCGAAGAAGATGTAAATGACTGGCGTGGTGTAAAGGGTAAGCAACTGGCTCAACAACAACCCCCCGACCATGGCGATGCCCAGCGGCCGGCGCAGCTCCGAGCCGAGGCCGGTTCCGGCGGCCAGCGGAATCCCTGCCAGCAGCGCGGCCATGGTGGTCATCATGATGGGGCGGAAGCGCAACAGGCTGGCTTCGTAAATGGCTTCAGTTGAATCCTTGCCATGTTTGCGCTCGGCCTCCAGCGCGAAGTCCACAATCAGAATGCCGTTTTTCTTCACAATACCGATAAGGAGAATAATGCCGATGATTCCCACGACGCTGAGATCCTCGCGGAAGAGGATGAGCGCGAGCAATGCGCCGACGCCAGCGGAGGGCAGCGTGGAAAGAATGGTAATGGGGTGGATGAAACTCTCATAGAGGACGCCAAGAACGATGTAGACCGCGACGAGAGCGGCAAGGATGAGCAGCGGTTCATTGGTGAGAGAATTCTCGAACGACGCGGCTGTGCCCTGGAAACCAGACTGCAAGCTGGCGGGGAAGTTAAGGTTCTTAGCCGTCTTCTCAATGTCGCTTATCGCGGTTCCCAATGAAGCGTTGGGAGCGAGATTGAATGAGACCGTGACGGAAGGGAATTGTCCCTGGTGATTGATGGAGAGCGCCTCCGTTGTGTCACTCACCTGCGTGAAGGCGCTGAGCGGAATGGCATTGGAGCCTGAGGAAGAAGATCTGAGGTTCGACGAAGTCTCGGCCCCCGTGCCGCCGGAAAGAACCGTAGCCGGCGAGGTCAAGACTTGCGAGGACGGAGTGTAGCGCACGGAAGACGTGAGTGCGTTCGATCCAGCCGACGATGAGGCCGAGGAGGAGTACGAGGTAGCCGCACCCGCGCCGGTTGCCCCAGATGAAGCGCTGGACTGGATGTAAAGATCGCTCAGCTTCTTCGGATCCTTTTGCCACTCCGGTTGAGTTTCCAGAATCACATGATATTGATTCAGCTGCGTGTAGAGCGTGCTGATTTCGCGCTGTCCGTAGGCGTCATAGAGGGTATTGTCGATGGTGGTTGGCGCGATGCCCAACCTGGACGCGGTGACACGGTCGATAGCCAGTTGGATGGCGCGCGCGCCGGTTTGCTGATCCGTAGCCACATCTTCCAGCTCGGGCAGCTTCTTTAACTGCGCCACGAATTTGTTGCTCCAGTCATTCAACTCGTCCGTGTCGGGATCCTCGAGCGTGTACTGATACTGCGTACGGCTGACGCGGTCGTCCACCGTGATGTCCTGCACCGGCTGCATATAGAGATGCATGCCGTGGACCTGGGCCAAATTTTGCTGAAGGAGGCGGATGACATCGGAGGCGCCGACGCGCTGGTTGATCGGTTTCAGGTTAATGGAGATGCGGCCGCTATTGAGCGTTGTGTTGATGCCGTCAGCGCCGATAAACGAGGACAAGCTTTCGACGGCAGGGTCCTTCAAAATGATCTTCGCCAGTTCCTGTTGCTTCTCGCTCATGGCGTCGAAGGAGATGGACTGCGACGCCTGGGAGATGCCCTGAATGACGCCGGTATCCTGCACCGGGAAAAATCCTTTGGGGATCGTAATGTAGAGGATGATGGTGAGTATGAGCGTGGCCACGGCGACCAAAAGAGTGAAGGTTTGGTAACGCAGCACCACGCGCAGGGTGCGTCCGTAGAAAGCGATGAGCTTGTTGAACACGCGTTCCGACGCTTGGTAGAAGCGGCCCTCCTGTTGCTTCGGGTCGTGGCGCAGAATGCGCGAGCACATCATGGGAGTGAGGGTGAGCGAAACCACGGCCGAAATGACGATGGTTACGGCCAGCGTGACCGCAAACTCACGAAAGAGACGGCCTACCACGTCGCCCATGAAGAGCAAGGGGATGAGTACAGCGATCAGCGAAACGGTCAGCGAAACAATCGTGAATCCGATCTGACCGGCGCCGGTGAGCGCGGCTTCGAGCGGCGGCATGCCTTCTTCAAGGAAGCGGTTGATGTTTTCGATCATCACGATGGCGTCGTCAACCACGAATCCGGTGGAGATGGTGAGCGCCATGAGGGAAAGATTGTCGAGCGAGTAGCCGAGCAGATACATCACGGCGAGAGTGCCGATGAGTGAAAGAGGCACGGCCACGGTGGGAATGATGGTTGCCCGCCAGCTGCGCAGGAACAGGAAGATGACCATCACCACCAGTACGACAACGAGCCCCAGCTCGAACATTACATCGTGAACTGAAGCATTAATGCTCGTGGTCATATCGGTCAGCGTCGTGACCTTGATGCCGGCGGGCAGGTTCGCCTCCAATTGAGGCAAAACCTTCTGAATGGAGTCGACAACGGTGATGGTGTTGGCGCCGGGTTGCCGCTGGATATTGAGAATGACCGCAGGCGTCAGATTCATCCACGCGGCCTGCTTGGTGTTCTCCACGCCATTGACCACGTCGGCGACGTCCTTGACGAAAACGGGTGCGCCGTTGCTGTACGAGACGACCACATTCTTGTAGTCGTCGGCGGTGCTGATCTGGTCGTTGGCGTCGATCTGGTAGTCCTGGCGAGGGCCGTCGAAGTTACCCTTGGCGGAATTGACGCTGGCCTGGGTCAAGGCCGTGCGCATATCCTCCATGTTCAAGCCGTAGGAGGATAGTGCGACGGGGTTCACCTGAATGCGGACCGCGGGCTTTTGGCCGCCGCTGATGCTGACCAAGCCTACTCCGGCCAACTGCGAAAGCTTGGGCGCCAGCCGCGTGTCAACCATGTCCTCAACCTGAGAGAGGGGCATGGAGTCAGATGTGATGGCCAGCGTGAGGATCGGGGCGTCAGCCGGATTGGTCTTGGTGTAGACGGGCGGGACGGGGAGATCGGACGGCAGAAATGTCTGACCGCCGTTGATCGCCGACTGCACTTCTTCCTCGCCGACGTCGAGCGAGAGCGTGAGACCGAACTGGAGGACGATGACCGAGACTCCGCCAGCGCTGGTCGAAGTCATCTGGCTGAGGCCCTGCATTTCGCCGAACTGGCGTTCCAAGGGCGCAGTAATTGTGGTTGCAACGACGTCCGGGCTGGCTCCGGGATAGAAGGTGACCACCTGAATAGTCGGGTAGTCCACTTCCGGCAGGGCCGACACAGGGAGCTGAAAAAAGGCGACCAGCCCAGCCAGGAGAATTGCGGCCATCAGCAGCGAGGTAGCAACCGGCCGCAGAATGAATGGCCGAGATGGGCTCATGGAGCAGCCTCGGTCGTATCGGAGGATGTGGCCGGAATTACGACCTTGGAGATGGAGATGGTCGACCCGTTGACCAACTTCTGAAAGCTGCTGTTGGCCACCACGTCACCGGGATTGATGCCCGTGACCGCGGTGTTTCCCTGATCGGAGATTCCCGATTTTACGGTTCGCATCAGGGCCTTGTTTTTCTGGATCAGATAAACGTAATCAACTGCGCCGTTGTGCTGAACCGTAGAGGAGGGAACGAGAGTCTGGTTATCGAGCGTCTTGACCAGCAGGCGGGTGTTGACGAACTGGTTAGGGAAGAGCAGGCCATTCGAGTTGTCAAATTGCGCGCGCAGCTTCACGGTTCCCGTGACGGTGTCGATCAGATTGTCGATAGTGATCAATTTCCCTTTGGCCAGCAGCGTCTGCTGCGTGCGGTCATAGGCGTCGACCTCGAGAGCTTTTCCGGTGTGCATCTGTTTCAGAACTTCGGGCAAGCTATCTTCCGCCAGCGTGAAGATCACGGTGATGGGATGAATCTGCGCAACCACCACAAGCGGGGTGGCGGAGTTGGCCGTAACCAGATTGCCGGGATCAACCTGACGCAACCCTGCTCGCCCGTCGATCGGCGACGCGATGTGACAGTACGCGACCTGCACCTGGTCATATTGGACGGTGCCCTGGTCGTTCTGCACTGTTCCCTGATCCTGGAGAACAAGTTTTTCCTGATCTTCAAGCGTTTGACGCGGGATCGCATTCTTGGCCCATGCGTCCTGGTAGCGCGTTAGATCCATTTGCGCTTCGGCGAGCAAATTCTGGTCGCGACTGAGTGCTCCCTGCGCCTGGGCGAGCTGCGCCTCGTAGGGCCGGGAATCGATATCGATCAGCGGGTCGCCTTTGCGAACGTCTTGTCCCTCGCGGTAGTGGACGGCCGTAATCACGCCCGTGACCTGCGCAGTAATGTTGTCGGTGTATGTCGGCGTGACGGTGCCTAGGGCATCCAAATAGACGCCGATGGTGCCCTTGGTCGCAGTGGCGACGGTGACTGGCACCGTCCCGCCCATCGCGGCGCCGCGGCCTCCGCCAGGAGCAGCGGTTGAGGTGCTCTTGTGCTCCCACACCACGAAGATCAGGACCGCAAAAGCCAGCAGGACGATCACCCAGATCCACAGGTGGCGGTGTTTTTTTGTCGAGTCTAAGGGCGGCTGCCCAGGGTCAGAATTTGAAACAGAAAGAGGTTGGTCCATCGCCTTCTTCTTCTCTTATTTCCTGTTACGAGCGCTCGATTTGATAGGGACATTTTCTCATATTGAATTGATGGTCGGGATGCACAGGGCAACCAGGCTTGTCACGGAGTCTCTTTGCTGAAATGAATATCCGCATGCCGGCCGCCGCCAGATTTCAAAGCGAATACCGCAATCGGAGTTCGGTAAGGCGCAAATCGACAGAGCGCGCACATGGGCACGCTATTGCACAGACGAATCAGCCCGGCAGAAAGTTGCACAAATGCGCGAGGCGCGGGAAAGCGTCCCATTTTGGGTGGTTTTTCAATTCTTTGGAACGACTCGCGGCTCCGAAGGCGGGGAGTCGAGCAGCGATGTTTAAAGCGCCAGAAAGATTGCGCCGTCCTCCACAGTGAGTTCGACGCCGGCGGCCTTGGCCGCTTCCTCGAGCGCAGCACGCAGCATGACAACCGGGTCCGGGCTAACGTCAAGGCGGCGCATCAGTCCTTCGCCTTTTTTCGTGCCCGCGGAAAGCGTGATCTTCAAGCCGCGGCGCTTGCAACGCACCGCGGTGCCATCTTCAAGCTTGGTGTTCATCGGCTTGATGTAGGCGTCGATGTAATGAACGCCGATGCCGGATTTGTCTTCGGTTTTGGCGGGAAGCTTGTTTTCAGCATCCGCATTTACATCACAAACTTTGACTTTCACGCTGTGCCCCCAGGGGTTCAATTCCTTTTCGTTCGAGAAATGCGTCCATAACCTTTCTGAATTCACGGATATGTTCGGGCGTGCTACCGCAGCAGGCGCCGATGATATTCGTGCCCGCCTCGAGCAGCGGGAGGACGCCCTTGACCATCTGCTCCGGGGTCTCATCGTACACAATCTTCATATTCACCAACCGGGGCTTTCCGCCGTTGGGCTGCACCATTACCGGGAGGCTGGTCGCGTTCTTGTATCGCTGTACCGCCAGGAGGGCGTGCGGCATATCCATTCCGGTGCCGCAATTTAGCGCGACAATGTGCGCGCCGCTTTCCTCCATGAATTCGGCGGCTCGTTCAGGCTCGACACCCATCATGGTGCGGAAAGTGGAGCCGTCGAGCGTAACGTCATAGGCCATGGATCCGATGATGCACTTTGCGCCCGCCTTCTGCGCCGCCTCAATGCCGATGGAGAGCTCTTCGAGCGATGTCTGTGTTTCGATGATGATGGCGTCGGCTCCGCCGGCGACCAAAGCAGCCGCCTGCTCTTCAAATGCGCTCTGAACCTGGGCTATCGTGAAGTCGCCGAACGGTTCGAGCAACCCGCCGAAGGGGCCAATATCGCCGAGCACGTATCCGTCTTTGCTGCCGAATGCCTGTCGCGCGATCTCGACTGCAGCCTTATTGATTTCTGGCACATGCTCCGATTCGCCATGTCGGTTGAGCATGATGCGCGACCCGCCAAAGGTATTGGTGATAATGCAATCGGAGCCGGCTTCGGCATAACGGCGCTGGATGGCGAGAACGCGCTCAGGATGCGTGAGGTTCCAGGCCTCGCCGCAGTTGCCCTGTTCCAGGCCGGCGATCATGAGTTGCGTTCCCATCGCGCCGTCGCCGAGCAAAGGCCGTTCAAGCACCTCTTCATGCAAAAGCTTTTTCATGAGTTCTCCGTCTCTCCGCTCAATTCCTTTTGTACCAGAGCGTAGTGGATGGTTTCGAGAACCAGGCCCCATTTGTGAATGCGGCTTTGCGCCTCGCAGTAGCAGCCGGCGCCATTCGGTTCGCGCCGCCACTTGAGGATCGCGTTCAGACGCTGTCCGATCAAAGGCTTCTCACTGTCAATCGCGGTCATCAGGCGATCAGCATCCTCAACGAATTTGCACATTGACTCGTGGCCGGTATCGCCTGCAGCCGGGCTGCAGCGCTCGTCCAGAATGGGATACTCATCGGCGCGCGGCCCGAGCCTCACGTTGTAGATGAAGGCCAGCGGACGACCCATGTTGGTGCAGGTGGTTCCGTCGTAGCGGAATGTGGCGACCATCGACCCGTCGGATTGGAGCGCGATCGCGAGGCGCTCCTCGGCCCATCGTTGCAAGGCTTTCCGATTCACGGTGTACTGCGCATCGGCGTCGAGCACAGAGGTCGGCGCCGGCAATGGCTCGGCGGTTGTTCGCGGCGCGCGTTTGTAGGGTGCGCGCCTGTACTGGCAAGGTCCAAACGAGCAGCTCTCACAGGGGACCAGGCTGGTAAGCCGTTGCAGTCGGTCCCTGTGACGCGTGATGCCGAAGACCGCGAGTTGCGTTTTCTTGGGGCGCAACATGCCGGAATCAAAAGCGTCCACGCGGGAAGGGAACTGCTCGCTCCGCGTCTGCATGATTAATTCGAGAAGGCGCGGCTGCTCGGCTACTTCCCAATCTGGATAGCCGGGGCTCGAGTGAGGAAGCACTGCCATGCCACGCTGTTCCGCCCAATCGCAAAGACGGGCGCCGGCAATCGTGGTCAATTGCTCAACGACGGCGGAAGCAAACATCTCGAGAAAGAAATATTCGTCGGGCTTGTCTTCCTTCCAGAGCCGACGGGCTTCCTCCTCGGCTTCGGGTCCGGCGCCAACAGCAACCAGAATTGCGCTGTGCGCCCCGGCCTGCTCGAAGGCACTGTGCAGGCGTTTGCTGTTGAAGACCATGCCGTCAATTTTGATCAAGTCGGGCCGAATTGTGTCGCCTGCGGGGGAGCCGCTCTCAAATTCAAGGCTCTCGACTTGGCGCGCATAAAACCACGGACGGCCATGCTTTCCATACCAATTTCGCGCCAAATCCGCCAGCTCTCGCGCGCGCCCTTCAAGCTCCCAGCCGCGAGGGTAGCCGAGCAGCCGCGTAAACTCCTGCTGCAGTACGTCTACGCCGGCGAGCGCGTCCGCGATCTCGATGGATTCGGCTACCTGGCGCATGGAATCGGCTCCACAGCTTTGAACTGGCAACCCTCGACGAAGAAATCAAAGAAGTTCGGGTGCGTTTCAAGCCGGCAATGTTGCACTCGTTTTACCAGTTCTTCCAGTTCCTGGCGCTTGGTTTTCGAAAGCAGTGCGATGGTCGCGCCTTCAATGGCAAGATTGCCAGCCCTCACGAATTTGCCTGGCGCGAGGCTGGGCACCAGCCCGATCCGCAGCGAGGATTCCACATTGAGATGCCGTCCGAATCCGCCGGCAAGATAGAAGACGCCAATATCGTCGAAGTCGATGCCGTACGTACTGAAGACCACGTGCAGCCCCGCGACGTTTGCGCCCTTGGCCTGAGCCAGCTCATTCACGTCGCTCTCGAGAAGATAGACGTCGCCGTTAGCGCCGTGGCAGAGATCGATGCGGTGCAGGTCGTCCTCGAACCGTCCTCGCTCGTTCATGCGGCCTGTGCGCAGCAGCTCGCTCAGCAAATCCACCAGGCCCGATCCGCAGATTCCTTCCGGCGCAACGTCGCCGATGACGCGAATCCGGAATTGACCGTTCTCAGCAATCGCCACTTCCTCAACGGCGCCGTCGAGTGCGGGCATGCCGCTGGCGATGGCTCCGCCTTCAAACGCCGGTCCCGCCGGGCACGATGCGGCGAGAATGCGATCCTTGTTACCCACGACTAATTCCGTGTTGGTGCCAATGTCCATGATCGCGATGAGGCGCTCTTCGTGCGCCAGATCGGCGGCCAGCATGCACGCGGCAGCATCGGCTCCCACGTGCCCGCTGATGATGGGTGCGCCGTAGACCCGAGCCTTGGGATGAATCGGCAAAAGGCTGCGCAGCCCGGATTCTTGAAGGCTGGTCGTCGTGCGCTTGCCTTCGCCCAATTCAATCTCAGTGATCGAGCGGTAGGGTGTCTGACCAATCGTGTACACGTTCTGCCGGAAGAAAAGATCGCGCATGGTGGAATTGCCAACCACGACCATCTCGTAGATCGTCTTCGGGTCAACGGGGAACTTTTCGATGGCATGGCTCAGGTATCCGGCCAGTGTCCGCATCAGCAGCCTACCCAGATGGCTGGTGTCGTATGCGATGCGCGACATGATCTCCGAGCCGCCGAAGCGTTGCGGGTTTTCGAAGGATGTGTCGGCGATCAGCTCGCCGCTCTCAAGGTCGAGCAAGCGCACGACCACGGTTGTCGTTCCCAGGTCCATGGCGATGCCGTGAATCGGTCCCGTGGATCGCTCGATTTCGACTCCGTCGATCAGAATGCGGTCGCCATCGCGCGTAACAGCGGGATCGAGCGCAAACGACTGACCGCTTCCGGGCAATCCATAGGCGTGGCGCTCGATGCGCATGTGCCCGCGGCGCATGGTGTGGCAGCGGACGATCCTGGGCGAGATTTGGCCGCTGGAGCCGGTGACGAAGGTCTGGCAGGAGAGACGGAAATTTCCCTTGAGATGACGCTCGGCCTCGGTCATCGGAGACAGTGCGTCCATGCCTTCGACCACCTCGACCATGCATTCCTTGCATTTGCCCTGCTTGCGGCACGACGTCGGCACGTCTATGCCCAAGGCTTCAGCCTGGTCGAAGAGAGAAAGGGCCGCGTCGGCCTCGGTCGATTGTCCGTTGATGATTAGGTTGACGGCCATTTTCGGGAAGTGCCTACCATCCCTTCGCCTCGAGCTCTGCTTTCAGCGCATCTGCGACATCCTGCGCGGACCCCTCGCGCTCCTGTTCGTCGCTCCACTCCCATTGGGCCAGGTAGTCATCGGCCGCCTGCAATCCGCGCATGGCTGCAAGGCGATCGATTTGCTCCATGAATCGCCCGTCCAACTGCACGGTCACATCGTCGATCCCGTCATCAACTTTGACTTGAGTCGGGATTTCCTGCCAATAGAGGATTTTGTAGGTGGCCATTTGGTTTACACCTGTCCAGCGAGCCGCAGGAACAAATCCACCGCCGCGGATGCATTGGCGCCGTATCCGTCGGCGCCAATCTCGTCGGCAAACATCTGGCTGATGGGAGCGCCGCCCACTGCCATCTTGATCTCTGCGTGGCCCGCCGCATGGAAGCCCTCGATCACGGTCTTCATATACATCATCGTCGTGGTGAGCAGCGCGCTCATGCCTATGATGTTCGGCTTGCATTTCTCGGCGGCGGCCATG
>JBEKRG010000040.1:0-36934 GCA_049518955.1 Occallatibacter sp. | reverse complement strand
AGCGTTCAGCACACGCTCTTTGATATGGGCAAAGCCGCGCTCGAAGCCGCGCCGGAGATCGCGCGCATCCATCTCTCCTTGCCCAACCTACATCACTTGCTCGCCGATCTGAGCCACTTCGGCCAGGACAATCCCAACCACATCTTCGTGCCCATCGATGAACCGCATGGTACGATCGAGGCCACCGTCGAGCGTTAGCTTTAGGAGCGAGGGGCGAAGCCGTGACCGGGACCACGACCACTGAGCGAAACGTGTATGCGGAGGACAACGCCGCGGGAAGCTACGGCCTACGTAAGGGCGTCCTCGGCCCCATCGAGACTCTGGCTCAGTCCGTTTCCGCGATGGCGCCCAGTACGTCTGCGTGTCTCACCATTCCGCTGGTCTTCGCGCGCGCCGGCAACGCCACTTGGTTCGTCTATCTTCTGGCCACAATTTCAATGCTGCTGGTCGGATTCTGCGTCAGCCGGTTCGCGCGATTGAGCGCTTCGCCGGGTTCGCTCTATACCTATACAGCAAACACACTACCGCCGGCATTCGGCGTCGCCGCCGCATGGGGATTGCTGCTCGCTTACGTTGCCACCGGCGCATCGGTGGCCGGGGGAGCGCTGTACTACGCAACCGTTCTCTCCGAGCAGTTCTTCCACTGGGCACCGCCTGCCATTCCCATGCTGGCGCTCGTTTGCGCGGTCGCCGGATTCATCGCCTACCGCGACGTCAAGCTTTCCGCCGAAGTCATGCTTTGGATTGAAGCCGTCTCCCTGGGCTTGATCGCAATCGTGCTCGTCCTGTTGCCCGTACACATCGGGTTTCAACTCGATACAAGTCAATTCCGGCTCAGGGGAGTTTCATTCAGCGGCCTCGGGCCCGCATTGGTGCTTTCCATCTTCAGCTTTGTCGGCTTTGAAGGTGCAACCACGCTGGGCGGCGAGGTGCGCGATCCTTTGCGGACCATTCCGCGTGCGGTAATGCAGTGCGCGTTCCTGGCCGGGGGATTCTTCATGCTCTGCGCATACTCTGAGGTGCTCGGTTTCCGAGGCCAGGCCGCGGCGCTCTCCAGCTCCACGAGCCCCCTGCACATGCTCGCCGCAAAAGCTCACGTTTCGCCGTTGGGCGTTGCTATCGACTGCGGCGCGTTCGTCAGCATGTTCGCCTGCGTGCTGGCCTGCGCCACCGCGGCCGCGCGAGTTTTGCTTCGCATGGCGCACGACAAGCTGCTGCCCGCCGCGTTGCAACACACCAGTCCGCGCCACGGAACGCCGGGAGCAGCTGTGGCTCTGTCCATCGCCCTCATGTTCGCCGCCACCACGGCCATGGCGCTTCTTGGCGATTCCGGATCGACGATGTATGACCTGCTGGGATCGCTTTCCGTCTTTGGCTTCCTCACCGCGTATGCACTGGTTGCTCTGGCGCTTCCCTTCGCGCGGCGCGCAGTGGGGCAGCACTCGCAGCTCCTCGCGGCCGTCAGCGTCCTTACCGTCGCCGTCATCTTGATGATCGCGGTCTTCGACCTTAACTCCGCCGAGGACGCCGTTCACGCGCGAATTCCCTATCTCTATCTCGCCTACATCACCGCCGGGCTTGCCTGGTATGCACTGCGGCGAAGAAAAGCCCAAACCGTGTGATGTGTTGTGGAAAAGCCCTCCCTTATCCAGGCTTTCACACCAAAATTCCTTACGTGAACTTTATGCCAAAGCAATTAATATTTCCGTAACCTGCAGCGCGAGCAGGAACAGCCATTCAACAACCGCGGGGCGCGTTGGCCAGCACTCTACCGCGTAGCAGTTCAACGCTCAAGAAACTCGAGATTTCAAAACTACTTCTGCAGTCGTTGAATCCCCCAGGTTTCAGGGGGAAATTTCTATTTCGAGGTCAGTCCTTTGAAGCGTTTCATGCGTTCGTCTTCCTTCTCATTTGCCGGGCTGCTTGTGATCGCAGCAGCCGCAGCGCTCTGTCCCGGTTTGCTTCAAGCTCAGCAAACGCTGGGCGGAATCACTGGAGAAGTCACTGACGCCTCTGGCGGCGTGATTCCGAACGTCACGATCTCTCTTACGCACGAACAGACTTCAGTGACTCGCACCACCAAGACCAACGACCAGGGCGAATATACGTTTGTAAATTTGCCCATCGGAACTTATACGCTCACTTACACGGCAGAGGGATACCAGGCGCAGAAGACACCGCACATTACAGTGGAAGCCGACCGCACGGCTACCTTAAATGTTTCGCTGAAAGTTGGCCAGACGAGTACCACAGTGGAGGTGGAAGCTGCGCCACTGATGAACGCCGTCGACACTACCAACGGCTACGTGATGGAGCAGCAGCAGATCGACAACGTGCCTCTTCCCACCGGCAGCTTTACCGGATTGGCGATCCTATCGCCTGGTGTCGACGCCGAGTTACCCGGAGGCACCGGAGCAAATTCCGGTCTGGGCAATGCGCCCATCTGGGCCAATGGCCAGCGCGATACTTCAAACGCATTTCTTCTGAACGGCGTCGACGCCAGCAATCTCTTCAACGGTAAGAGCACAAGCCAGGTGGACTCATTCCGGATCGTGAACAACACCGGCCAGGCCAACAACGCCGCCGGAGGGGTGATTCCAAGCGCCTCGTCTGTTTATTTGGCCATCGGCAACGCGATTCCGACACCCGCTCCCGAAACGATTGCGGAAGTACGCGTGAACGCTTCGATGTACGACGCGCAGCAAGGTTCCGACAGCGGCGCGCACATCGACATGAGCACCAAGTCCGGAACCAATCAGATCCACGGCTCGGTCTATGGCCACCGCGGCACCAACTTTCTCAACGCCGCGCCCTTCTTCTTCAAGAAGGACGATAATATTCCCTCCGCATACAAGAATCCACAGTTGCACCGCTATACAGCCGGCGGCACTTTCGGCGGACCACTCATCAAGGACAAACTTTTCGGGTTCGTCAGCTACCAGCACCTACATATTTCAGACCAGGAAACCGGCGATGAGCTGCTCGTTGTGCCGCCGGGATTGAGCGATACAAGTCGTACCGCCGATGGTCTGACGGACATCGCGAATAACAACTGGACCACGAACGAAGGAACGACCGGCGTTACAGTCAATCCCGGCAACTGGAGCTCAAATCCGATCGGCCTTGCACTCTTCAATTTACCTTCGGTGCCCGGCGAGCCGGGGAAATGGTTGGTCCCGAACCAGAATGCGCCCGGAACTCCCAACGTCTTTTCACCGTACAACGCATTTCTGCCCGGCACGGCACGATTCACATCCGATCAGGCGATTGCCGACCTCGACTGGAACATCGGCGCCAAAGACGTGTTCGCCGCCAAATACTACTATCAGCACGATCCGAACTCGTCGCCTTACGCCTATTCGAACGTCCCCGGATTTACCGCGCATATGGACACGGGCTCCCAGGTAGGCTCTATCAACAATGTGCAGACGATCGGAAACAGTCTCAGTATTTCTGAGACCGTTGGCATTCTCCGCGAGAAGGCATATGCCACAAACGATCAGCTTGTCACCCCTTCGCAAATCGGGATGAGCTCGGCGTTCGGCAATTATTTTCCCGGCGTCACCATCAACGATGCCATCGGCGATCAATTCGATGCGCCCGGCGGCCCGCTCTACGGCTTGGTGTTTCCGTCGCTGGCCATTGGTCCTGATTCCGAGTATCAGGGAGCAAACACCGGCATGTTCCAGAACCGCATCATGCCTTCTGGTACGGCAATCTGGGCCAAAGGGCGCCACTCGGTTAGCTTCGGCGCCAGCTACACTTACACCCAGTTGAACACTCGCGATCATCGCACTGGCACGGGAAATCTGGATACGCCAGACTTTGTGACCTACGCAAATAACTGGGTGACTCCTTATACGACACAGCTATTTACGGCAACAAGCTTTCTGCAGGGCAACGCCGATCGGTACTATCGCGCAAACGAAACCGGGCTCTTTGCGCAGGACAAGTTCCAAGCGACGCCTACACTCAGCATCACCCTCGGCGTCCGCTACGACTGGGATGGCGGGTTGACGGAGAAATATGGCAACATCTTCAACTTCGATCCCAAGCAATACAGCTACAACGCTGCATCCGACACCATCACCAGCTCCGGATTCCTTATCGCAGGCAATAACAAGAACGGAACCCAAGGAGTGAGCAAGACAACGCTCACAGGCCGCCAGTGGGGCATTGCGCCACGGCTCGGCCTCGCTTGGCAGCCGTCCATGTTCCACTCCAAACTCGTCGTTCGTGGAGGCGGTGGCTTCTATTACGATCGCGGCGAGTTATTCACTTATCTCTCGCCCGGCTACGCCGCAGGCGAAATCGATGGCGGTCCCTTCGGTTCATCGCAAACAGAACCATTTGTTTCGCAGCAGCATTGTCCTTATAGCTCGTCATACAACGCCGCCAATCCGACCTATCTGTACTTGTTTTACGTCCCAATTTGCGGCGGGAACGGAATCACAGGCGTTGTCGACAACTCGCAGTTCAACCTGGCCACGCCCTGGGGTCCGACGCGATCGGCGCCGCCGTCGAATCCGAAAGCCTCTGACATTGCAAATTATCTTCCCAATGCCGCGGCCATCATCGACGGTACGGTCGGCGCAAATAACAGCGGCCAGCCGTACACGCTGGGTGTTTACAATCGCGCCAACAAGCTGCCTTATAGCATGAACTTCACGCTCAACCTTCAGTACCAGCCGCGCAACGACCTGATGATCGAAATCGGTTACGTGGGCAATCTCGGCCGCCATCAGGTGATTCCGATTCCCTTTAATCAGGCCCAGATCGCCACGACGGGCAATCCCACACATCCCGGTGGCGTTGCCACGCAGTCTTTCAGCTACGGTTATACCGTGCTCGATCCGAACACGTTTTTCCCCGAGTGCGTCAACGATCCGACGGAGACCAATTGCAGTTACGGCACCATGTTGAACAACTACGAGGGTGGCAATGTGGATCTTCGTGTGCCCTATATCGGTTACTCGTCGGAGTCTGAGGCGTACACCGCGGCTGGCATCGCGATGTATAACGCGTTGGAGTCGCATCTTGAGAAACGGTTGAGTCACGGCGTTACGGCCGGAGTTTCCTATACTTACTCGCACGCGACCGACGAGCAGAGCGGCATGGGATTGTTCTACAACGGCAACAATCCCGACAATCTGCGCAGCGGATATGGCTCATCGGATTTCGACCGGACTCATGTTCTCAACTTCACCTACGGCTATACATTCCCAAAATTTGCCAGCGAGGATACGCTCGGGGGCAGAGTGGTGGACGGCTGGGCGATTCATGGCGTCGCCATCATCCAGAGTGGCCAGCCGTACAGCATGATCGATTACTCCGGAGCTGTGGGCAGCATCTACTACAGCACCTTCAATGGCATTACCAACCCCATCGTTCCTCTGGCTCCCGGATGCACGAGAAAGAACGCGCTTACAGGCCAGAATGGCGCGTTCTACAACATCAACACCGGTCAGGGCGCAGCGCTCAAAGCCAGTTGCTTCACGCTTCCGCTGATCGCGCAAGGCACTATGGGCGTTCCCAATGGCGACACCTACGAGACCAACTTCATCTCCGGCGAACGAAACATCTTCCGCCAGTCATGGCAGCGGCGAGCCGACGCCTCTCTGGTGAAGGATCTGATGATTCACGAACCATACAGCCTGCACTACACGTTCGATGTGTACAACCTGACCAACACATCGAGCTTCGACGTTCCCCAGAACAACGTGAACCAGAACGCTGGATTCAACAACGTACCCGTGGGAGGAGATACGCTCTACAATCCTCCATCAGGCTTGGGCATCACCAAGCACACCATTGGCAGCGCGCGCCAGATTCAGATGTCGTTGCATCTGGACTTCTGATTCACGCGATTCCCCGCCCAGGGGGGCGGTCCGCATGGAGCCACCCTTCTGCTTTGCATGGTTGCAATCTTTGGTGCAACGTACTGTGTGCGCCGGCGGCTTCTAGAATGACTTTATGACTGCCCCCTCGTGGACCATCCGGGGTTTTCGCGCTGCGCTTGCCGCCGGATCTCTCAGCCCATCTCAACTTGCCGAATCCGCGCTCGCGAATACCAACCGAAACGCCAGCCACAACACCTACATTTGGCAGGACGCAGCATGGACGCGCGCTGAAGCATGCCGCGTCGAATCGATGCCACACTCGAGCGGTGGTCCTTTCGGCGACGGCCGTCCCACACTCTGGGGTATACCAGTTTCGGTAAAAGACTGCTTCGACCTTGCCGGATCGCCCACCAGTTGTGGTATCCATTTCTACCGTGATCGCGACGGCGTTGCCGCGCACGACTCATGGCTCGTGGAACAACTGCGCGCCGCCGGAGCAGTGATCATCGGCAAGACTCATCTCCACCCACTGGCCTACGGAATAACAGGCGAGAATCCCGAATATGGCGACTGCGCACAGCCTCGCGACCCCGGCGCGCTCACCGGCGGTTCCTCAAGCGGCGCCGCTGCCAGCGTGCAGGAGAGCTCGGCGGTGGCCGCCATCGGCACGGACACTGGAGGCTCAGTGCGCGCGCCCGCGGCGCTCTGCGGCCTCGCCGGATATCGTGCCACGCTCGGTCGTGGCGATTGGCGCGGCGGCGCTCATCTCGCGGCATCGTTCGACACTTTCGGCTGGCTCTTCCGCGATCTTCAGGACGCGCCGTTTCTTGCCGTGCCCTTTGCGCCTGCGCAAACCGCTCCGACTCGCCGCCTGGCCAGCTTCGCCTATGTCGCCGACAGCTTTCTCCACGATTGCGAGCCGGACGTGGTCGCGAGTTTTCGCGTCGTCATTCGAACTCTTCAGGCTCTCGGACTGAAGGGTCGAGTCATCGACACGGAATGGTGGTCGGAAGCCGTTGAAATCTTCGCGCCCCTCCAGGCCTCTGAGGCTGCGCGCCTTCACGACGGCAACTTCGATCGCTTTGAACCGGCCATCCGCGACAGACTCAAGTGGGGCGCCGGCCTGGCTTCCAGCGAAATATCCGCATTGCGTCTGCGCCACGGCGGTTTCCGACAGCGCATGGACGAACTCTTTGCCGCGCACCAGCTCATTTTGTTGCCATCGATTCCCGTGGCGCGCCTGGCTGTCGGCGCAGACCACAGCCAGACCCGCGCGCGCTTGCTGCGGTACACCGCGCCCTTCAGCCTCGCTGGCGTTCCGACCATCGCAATCCCATGCGCGTACGGCGGCATGCAACTGGCAGCAGCCCGCGGCAACGACGAGTCGCTGCTCGCGCTCGCCGCAGAGATCGGCGCACACAAAAAGGCTGCTTTATCCGATTGACGTTGACTGCGATTGAAAGACTGGCCTAGAGGGATTTGTCTGTCAGGAAAGGCTCCGGCTTCACCGATCCGTCGCGCTGCTTCACAAGCATCTGTACTTTACCCTCGGCTGAATCCAGCTCCTGCTTGCAAGCTGTCGACAATCCCACGCCCTCTTCAAAGAGCTTCAACGAGTCTTCGAGCCCCAGGTCGCCTTTTTCCAGTTGCTCGACGATTGTTTCCAGCTTTTTGAGCGATTCTTCAAACGATGGCATGGCGCTCACCTCTTCCCGTTTGTTCCCGCCGGCAGCGCGCTGGCGATCACTTCGGCCGCCGTTTCATAGTTTCCAAACGGCGCGCTCACCTGCACGCCCTGCACCAATGGCCGCACCGCGGCCATCATCTCCTGCGCGATTCTGATGCCTTCTGCCCGCGCCGCTTCGGGCGTATCCGCCTGCGCCATGCGCAGCATGATCTCCTCGGGCATCGCGACCCGCAGATCGTTCTTCATATACTCTGCGTTGCGCAGGCTGGTAAGGGGCCAGATGCCCGCGATCACCGGAATCCGGTGGTCCCCCAAGAGGTTCTTGATTCGTTCCAGGAATTCCTCCAGCAGGCGCAGGTCGAAGACCGCCTGCGTGATGAAGTATTCCGCGCCTGCCTCAACCTTGTAGGCCAACCGCTTCAGTTCATTTTCCAGGTCCGGCACGCCGGGGTTGGCCGCCACGCCGATGGTGAAGTTCGTGCTCGCCCCAATCGAATTCGATCCGATATCGAGGCCGTGATTCAGCCGCCGCGCGATGTTTACCAATCCGATGGAGTCCACGTCAAAGACAGCAGACGCGTCAGGATAGTTTCCCTGCTTGGGCGGATCGCCAGTCACGCAAAGGATGTTGCGCAGCCCTATCGACGAGGCGCCCAGAAGATCCGACTGGATTGAAAGCAGGTTGCGATCGCGGCAGGTGTAATGCAGAATCGTCTCAATCCCCGTGTGCTGCTGAATCTGGATGCAGAGGCTCTCCCCGCTCATCCGTGCCGATGCCTGCGCTGCATCGTAGACATCGATGGCGTCCACGCCCAGCCGCGCCATCAATGCAGCGCCCTCGATCTCCTTCGCACAATCGATGCCGCGCGGCGGCACGAACTCCACCATCGTGATGAACTTGCCTTCCGCGATCAGCGAACCCAGGCGCGAACGTTGCGCCAGCGGAGCCGGCGGCGTCTCCTTGCTCACTGCCGGCGCCGCATCTTTTCCCACGACGTGCGCCTGCTCGTCGATTGCCCGAACGGCCTGCCGCATCGCCCGGATATGATTCGGCGTCGTACCGCAACAGCCGCCCACCATCTGCGCTCCGGCAGCGATGGCCTTGCGCGCAAAGCTGGCCATGTACTCGGGAGAACACAAATAAATGTTCCGCCCCTCGACCGCTCGCGGCATGCCGGCGTTGGGCATAGCGCCCAAAGGCAGATTCGTCGCCGCGCGCATCTCCTCAATTGCCGTCAGCACCGTTGCCGGGCCCGTCGAGCAATTCACTCCCACGGCGTCGGCTCCCCACTCGGTCAGCCATGCCGCCGCCTGCGCTGCCGACGAACCGTCCAGGCACTCGCCCTCATCGTCCACCGTCACCATCACCAGGACGGGAATTTCCGGCGCCACTGCCTTTGCCGCTTCCAGTGCCTCTCGCGCCTCATTCAGGGCGGGCATCGTCTCCACGATCAGCAGGTCGACGCCACTTTTCTTGAGCGCGCCAATCTGCTCGGCAAAAGCCGCGCGCGCTTCATCCAGGCCTGTCTTGCCCAGCGGCTCGAGCCGCACACCCAGTGGTCCCACCGCGCCAGCCACCCATGCCTCGCCGGCTTGCTTCTCTTTCAGGCGCTCCACTGCCGTGCGCGCCAGGCGCACGCCTGCCGAATTGATTTCCTCTACCTTTGCGCCCAACCCGTGCCGGGACAATCGAAAGCGGTTAGCACCGAATGTGTTGGTTTCAAGAATCTCCGCACCAGCAAGCAAGTATTCTTCGTGGACGGCAACGATCAAACTGGGATCCGACAGGTTCAGTTCGTCGTAGCTGCGATTTGTGAACACACCGCGAGCTTCGAGCACCGTGCCCATGGCGCCGTCGGCAAGCACGGCGCGGTCGGAAAAGATTTCGGCGAACCGGCTCATTCTGTTGTCATGCTAACGCATCGCCAGCAGGGATGTATCCACTGTTCGCGCCATCCATCTGATGTTTGCCCGTCCTGCCCCACCCGGGCACAGACGTTTCTCGGATCCGCGCTTTTGCTGTCGCTCGCTGCGCGCCGAGGGGCCGGGCCGCTTTGTTATACTTCGGAAGTTATCGCCTGCATGGGAATCGGTACGGGCTTGCGCATCCCAACGCCCCTCCGTGTGTCAATAACGCCATTTATTTGTCGACGTTGCGGGTTTTTCCGCGCGATCAACCGAGGGTTTGAAATTTGAAGAACAGAAGTCTTCTCGTGAGCGTCGGCGTTGCTTTGGCGGTAGCCGCCGCGCTGGCAGGTTGTGGCAAGACGTATTACTTTGCCGGCCGCGTGTTGCCCCCCAGTGGGCTGCAAAATCGCGTCATGATCGCCATCCAGAATCCCGCCACCCTGAGCAAGGGGGAACTACAAATCGTCGACGCCTTTTACGACACCCGCAGCGGCTATAACGGCAAACCGGGCTTCTTTTCCATTACCGGCTACGGTGGCGCGTTGCCCAGTTCCATCCAGAACATGCCGGAACAACAACTCGGAGCCGTTTACGGGTCTGGCGACGGCACCCTCGCCTTGATCGACTACCAAGGCGAAAAGACCTCTACCGCTTCTGTCGGCGGCCTGAATGGCATGTCGTCCAGCGTCTTCATCACCCGCAACGGGGCCTACGTCTTCGCAGCCAGCCAGGCCTCTACTGTTTTCACTGTGGTGAATGCGAGTGCCGGTTCATCCACAGCTCTCAGCCTTCCCGGCGTGTACCGCGTCAGTGTGAACCCGGGTGGCTCTGTCGCGCTGGCATTCGTCCAGAATTCCAATTACGCCTATTACCCCCGCCAGCTTTCGACCGCGCAATCGATCGCGTTCTCCGGAGGGCCGGCCACCTGGCCTAAAGCCGCCGCTGACTGCGAGCCGCAAAATGCGCCTTCGTGGTGCCTTTTCGAAATGGAAAGTCCCGACCACATCGATGCAACCGGCAACTACTACGGCGCTCCTCTGACCTTCGACCGCCCCATCAAAGCGGTTTTCTCGGCGGATGGAAGCACCGCCTACATCCTGAGCTGCGGCCCGGAGTGCGGTGGGTCCAAGGCGTCTATCTCCCTTGTGCCGATTGCGCCGCTCATCTTTCTTCAGGGACAGCAGTCCGGCTTGCTGCCCTGTAATCTTCCTTCCGTGTCTTCGTGTCCGGACACCAACGATGCACCGATGGCGAATATCCCCTTGCCAAGCGGAGCCAGCAATGCCTTGGTCGATTCCACCACGATGTATGTGGTGGGCCAGCAACCGCAGTTGATCCAGGGACAAACTCTCTTCGCCGGCAATCTCACTGTGGTGAACCTGGCCAACAACACCGCCGGCAGCCCCATCGCCATCAGCGATGGCCAACCTGGCGCGATCAGCCGCATGATCGAGGCCGATGACAACACGCTCTGGATCGGAATGAACGGCTGTACTGTCGGGGTTCGCTACGCCACCAACCCGGTGGATGGCTACGGCTGCCTTACCATGTTCAACACCGCCACGAAATCCGTCGACTTGCTCGAGCCCTACCTCGGTGACGCCACCGGTATTGCAGCCGTCACGGGGTTGCACAAGATCTACACGGCTGAAGGCGGGCAGGTCTACATCTACTCCACAACTGACGGTTCATCGATCGACAACCAGTATGTGACCGTTACAGGCACGGCGTACGACGTTGCCTACATGGACGCGGTCACCGACGCCAACAACACCGTCTATTGATTCCGATGCCTGCAGAGGCAATCGACTTCCGAGCCGACATTCTCGCCATCGCTGCCCATCGCGACGACGTGGAACAGACCTGCGGAGGAACCCTTCTTCGCATGGCTGCGCGCGGCCTGCGAACGGCGATTCTCGATTTGACTCGGGGCGAAGCCGGAACGCGCGGCACTGCGGATGAGCGTGCCCGCGAAGCTGAAGAAGCCGCCGGCATTCTGGGCGTCGGCTGGCGTCATGCGCTCGATCTGCCCGACGGCTCCATCGCTAACCATCTCGAGAATCGCATCGCCATCGTGCATATTCTGCGTCAGCTTCGCCCCCGCGTAGTCATCCTGCCTTACTGGCAAGCGCGTCACCCCGACCACGCCATCACTGCCACGCTCGGCACCGAAGCCTGCTTCCTTTCCGGTCTGAAGAAAATCGACACCGGCGCGGAACCGCACCGTCCATTCAAGATCGTCTACGCCAGCCTCTACGCCGATGTGCGCCCCAGCTTCATCGTCGACATTACGCCGTTCATCGAGCAGCGCCATATGTCCCTAATGGCTTATCGCTCGCAGTACGCAAACCAACCCGCGGGCACAGGCCTTTTCGTTCCCGAAGAGGAGATTCGCGAACGCACATTTGCCGAGGCGCGCCATTACGGCCTTCTCGCCGGCGTTCGCTTCGGCGAGCCCTTCGTGCAGAAAGAAGTCGGCCTAATCGACGATCTCACCCTCTTGCCCATTCAATCGATCTAAAATGGATGGCGTCATTGTCCCAGAAGGGTTGTCTTCATGAATCCGATCAGCCGCCGCAAGTTTCTGGCTACTTTCGCTTTGACCTTCGCCGCCACGCGACTTCGCGCGCAGAATCAAACGCAGATTAAGGCCAATCTCATCATTCCTCCGGAGGCAAAAGGGCCGCACATCCCCGCCGACTTCGTGGGACTTTCTTATGAGGTTCAGGAGCTCACCAATCCCGCATTCTTTTCGGCGAAGAACACGAGCCTGATTCGCGCGTTTAGGCAAGTTTCCTCGCATGGCGTACTTCGCCTTGGCGGCAACACCAGCGAATTCGGCTGGTGGAGACCCACTCCCGACTCTCCCGAGCCCAAGCATCCGCACACTCGCGAGGTAGTGGGAGAGCCCAAGGCCAGCTACTACGCCGTAACTCCTGATGCGATTCGTAACCTGGCCGCTTTCCTCGAAGCAACCGGCTGGACCTGTCTCTACGGCATCAATATGGGGACGAACACCCCCGCCCGCGCCGCCGACGAAGCTCAATTTGTCTCCAAAACCCTCGGCGCGCGATTGCAATACTTCCAGATCGGCAATGAAGTGAATTTGTTTGGCCGCCACCTGCGCGATCCGCAAACCTGGTCCGCGCAGACCTACCTGGCCGAGTGGCTCACTCTCGCTCGCGCCATCGCCGTCCGCGTTCCCGGTGCCCGGTTCGGAATGCCGGATGTCACTGACGACATTTCCTGGCTGCCGCAGATCGCTAACGCGTGGAGTTCAGTCGAGAACCCTCCGCATGTCACTCGGCTTACTCATCATTATTACTTTGGTGGACCGCCATCGAACCCCGACGTCAACATTCCTAATCTGCTCAAACCCGCGACCATGGTGAAGGTTCAGGGCATGGCGGATACAGCTTCAGCGGCTGCGGCCAAAATGGGCATCCGTGTTCGCATGACCGAAGGCAACACCTGCTATCGCGGCGGTAAGCCGGGAGTCTCCGACGTCTTTGCTGCAGCTCTCTGGTCAGCCGATTACTCGCTCCTCCTCGCCGCCAACAGCTATTCCGGCATCAACTTGCATGGCGGTACGGGCACCATCATCGCCAGCGGGCTTGGCGGAGTGATGTTTGGCGACGCGGTTCTCAAAGCGCAAAGCGCAACGTCGGAGCAGATCGCCACGCACCCCCACGCGTACTATTCGCCGATTGCGGAGTTTGGCTCGACGTACGTTTTGGAGCCAGTGGCTTATGGGCTCATTTTCGCGGGCCTGATGGCTGGGGGCACTCTCATCCATGCCGATCTCACCGCGAAGCTTCAGGCTGCGGGCGTCAACGCGACCGCTTACGCCGCCAAGCTCTCGGGCGGGCAAACTTCCGTTGTCGTTTTAAACAAGGACATGGAAAACGATCTTGCCCTCCGTCTGGACTTTGGCGCGGCCAAATCCGGTGCGGTGGAGATCGATACCTTGAACGCACCGTCACTCGAGAGCCGCGAAGCTCACATCGCGCGAGTGGCAAAGTCCGGCCACATTAAAGACGGAGTATTTGCCGCGCTCGTTCCCCGAGCCTCTGGCATTCGCATCACTGTTGTTTGAAGCCGAAACCGGCTGCCGTGAGAGAATTGAACTGATCTCGGACCGTGCCGCCGGTTCCGTTGCCGTCTTCCACTAAAAACTTCAACGTCCAAACATGACCTGCGAATTTTCTGAACATCTGGAGTCGGCCCATGCCGCAGACCTGGAATCCCGAGACCTACGGCCGCGATGGGGCATTTGTTCACGAACTGGCCGGGGGCGTGCTCGAGTGGCTCGCAGCTCAGCCCGGCGAGCGCATTCTCGATCTCGGCTGTGGCGACGGCCAACTGACGCAGCGCATTGCCGCTTCCGGCGCCAGCGTCGTCGGCATAGACTCTTCCCCGGCCATGGTGACGGCAGCACGCACTCGTGGGATAAAAGCCGACTTGGGTCCCGCCGAAAAGCTGCCCTATCCAGATCAAATGTTCGAAGCCGTCTTCTCCAATGCGGCGCTGCATTGGGTTCGCGGTCAGGATGAGACGCTTTCGCAGGTGCGCCGCGTGCTCCGTCCCGGCGGGCGCTTCGTTGCGGAGATGGGCGGCCACGGCAACATCGCCGCCATTCGCGTCGCCTTCGCCGCCGTCCTCGCTCGCCACGGATTTGCAAGCCTTGGCGAACGTGGCAATTACTATCCCACTTCGGATTCTTATAGCAGCCGCCTTGAGCGGCACGGCTTCGCAGTCGAAAAGATCGTCCTCTTCCCTCGCCCCACTTCATTGAACGAAAGCGGCATGGCAGGCTGGCTGAACACTTTCTACCGCGGCGCGCTCGATGCTCTGCCAGAAGGTCTGCGAAACACTGCGGTCGAAGAAACCGTCGCCCTGCTCGCTCCGGTTCTTCGCGCCCACGATGGCCACTGGACCGCGGACTATGTCCGTCTGCGTTTCATCGCAAGAGCCTGAGGGGCTCGATGAACCAGAGGTATGTCCTCGACCTCGCCGCCCCCCAACGCTCTAACTCTGTTGTTCAGTCCGCAGCGAGTAGCTTCGTCCGGAAGAACAAGCCCGCCACAATCCCGCCCAGGCTGGGAAAGACAAGAAACAGCCACAATTGCTTCAACGCCTGGGCGCCCGCAAAAATTGCCGGCCCGAGGCTCCGTGCCGGATTCACGCTGACGCCCGTAATGTGAATGCCAAAAATGTGAATTACCGCCAACGTAATGCCGATCGCCAGTCCGGCAAATCCCGCCGGCGCGCTCTTCTGCGTCGACCCCAAAATCACGACCACGAAGATCATGGTTGCGAAGAATTCAAACAGGATTGCCGAAGGCTCGTTGTATCCGCCCTGGTAGCCCGCCCCCCAGCCATCTTGGCCGAGTCCGTTCACCGCGAGGCTGTAACCCGTTGTGCCGACCGCAATCATCAGCACCAGCCAAGCCGCGAGAATCGCGCCCACAAACTGCCCTATCCAGTAACCGATCATCTCGCCGAACTTCATCCTGCCGGCAACCCAGACGCCCAGGCTCACTGCAGGATTCACGTGGCCACCTGAGACGGGCCCGATCCCGTAGATCGCCGCGACCTGCGCCAGACCAAAGGCGAGGGCGATTCCAACAATGCCAACCTTGTCGCCGGCAATCACCGCCGTTCCAACGCCAAACAACACAAGAATGAACGTGCCTATCAGCTCCGCAAAGTATTTCTTCATGCTTCCTCCTTGATCGTGTCGGGAGAGTTTCTCGTGGACGCCGCTGTGTTCGGCAACCCACGCCAGCCGCTGGCTAGGGCCCGGTGGAATCAAAAACGCGCCCCAATCCATCGCGACATTCAATGATGCCGGCAGAACGCGCCCACGCAGTTTTGCAGACACACTCAGCCGGAGTCAAGAAGAAATCTGGCCGCAAAAGAAAGCGTACACCCCCGAAGCACTGCGTCTTCTCCAGATGTAAACCCGGAAAAATCCGCCATTCGAATCCCGGCGATTCGTCGTCTCTCGCCTCGCAGGCTGTGCTAACGTTCAAGCGTGAGCGTTGGTGCGTCAGGCGAAGGGGAAAGGGAGAAAATCGATTCGGCCAGGCGCCGCTTGCCCGGCTTGGCGGAAAAAGACGGCCTGATCCGCCATCCATTCGACCTCGAATTTGGGGTGCGCACAAGCGGCCTTGTCGCAGGACGTCATCTCGGCTCCGGGCACCGCAACGACCGCCACGTAACGGCCTATTACGCCGTTGCTCCTTCGGTTTTTCAAGACCTCATCGTGCGCTGGCGCCACTGCCGCCCGCTCGCGCCCATCGATGAATACACCTTCATCGATCTTGGTGCTGGCATGGGCCGCGCCATGCTGCTGGCAGCCGACTATCCCTTTCGCTCCGTAATCGGTGTAGAACTGCATCCCACGCTGGCGCGCATCGCGCGCAGAAATCTTGCTTTTTGGCGTTCCGGCGGGCGCACCCGCGTACCCATGCGCATGTTTTGCCGCGATGCCTCGGCCTTTCCGCTTCCTGCCGGACCCTGCGTCGTTTTCCTTTTCAATCCCTTTGGAGCGCCCGTCTTGCGCCGCCTTTTGCGTGCCTGGAGACAGACCCTCGCTGAACGCCCGGCGCAACTGGATATCTTGTATGTCAACAATGAACAGGAGAGCGTGCTCAGACGCGAGCCGGAATTCGAGCGGCTGTTTCACGGACCGATCAGGCGTTCGCATCCGGATGCCGTCGCCGATCGCACCATTCTCAAGCGCCAACCCGGTGCTGAATACGCTGCTCCGGGCTGGGAGGACTGCTCCATTTACCGCTGGATGGGACCCAATCCAGCCGATAAACGACCATAACTCCCATCAGCCAAGTAAGCGTTTTCCAGATTGTCAAACCGCGGCTCCCGCAGTAGGATTGCGAGGTCATGAAAAGACCTCTCCACCTTATCGCCATTGTTGCCGCTCCTCTATTGTCTGCAAGCCTCCTCGCGCAGTCGCCGTCGCTCACCATTCAGGTGGACCACCCCACCGCAACGGTCAGTCCAACTCTCTACGGCCTCATGACCGAGGAGATCAACTACTCGTGCGACGGCGGCCTCTATGCTGAGCTGATTCGCGATCGCACGCCGCTTCGCGCCTGGGATGCGACAAGAGTGTGGCCGATGGTGGCGCGTGGCGACTCCATGGTCAATATCTCCATCGACGAATCCGATGGACTGAGCGAGGCGCAACCCCGCAGCTTGCGTATTACGGTCTCGAAGGCATCTGCCGGCTCGCCTGCCGGAGTGGAGAACGCAGGCTATTGGGGCATTCCGGTCCGGCCAAACACCACGTACTCTGGATCGTTCTATGCCAAGTCCGACACGGCGGGCCTTCCAGTAACCGTCACGCTCCAGAATGATCAAAGCGGAGCGGTCGCCGCTTCGGCCGTCATTCCAGGTCTCACCAAGGAATGGAAGCAGTACAGTTACACGTTGCGCACTGCCGGGAACGTGCCTGTATCATCCGGCAACCATCTGATTCTTACCATCGCGCAGCCCGCAACAGTCTGGTTCGATGTCGTTTCGCTCTTCCCTCCCACCTACCACGATCGTCCCGGCGGAGATCGCGCGGACATCATGAACCTCCTCGCCGCCATGCAGCCAAAATTTCTGCGCTTTCCCGGCGGAAATTATCTCGAAGGCGATCACATCGCCGAGCGCTTCGATTGGAAGAAGACCATTGGCCCATGGGCCGACCGCCCCACGCACATGAGCCCGTGGCATTATCGTTCGTCTGACGGCATGGGCCTGCTCGAGTTCCTCGAGTGGTGCGAAAACCTGAAAATGCAGCCCGTGCTTGCAGTCTATGCCGGCTATTCACTGGCTGGGGAGCACGTCGATCCAGGCCCAGCGCTAGAGCCTTACGTGCACGATGCGCTCGACGAGATTGAATACGTCAGCGGCAGCAACGATACAAAATGGGGCGCCGAGCGCGCCAAAGATGGCCACCCCGCCCCGTTCCCGCTCCACTATATTGAAGTCGGCAACGAAGACGGATTCGATCACTCCGGTTCTTACGACGGCCGCTACGCGCAGTTTTACCACGCCATCAAGCAGCGCTATCCCGATCTTCAGATCATCGCCACAACACCCGTCAAAGGCATCACCCCCGACGTGCTCGACGAACATTTCTACATGGCGGCGCAGGAGACGTTTTCTCAGGCGCATCACTATGACGCCGCCGACCGCAAAGGACCGAAGATTTTTGTCGGCGAGTGGGCCACGCGCGAAGGCGACCCCACGCCCGACCTCGAAGCTGCTCTGGCCGACGCCGCCTGGCTCACGGGCCTCGAGCGCAACAGTGATCTGGTGATCATGGCCAGCTATGCGCCGCTCTTCGTCAATGTCAATCCCGGTGGCATGCAGTGGGCCCCCGATCTCATTGGCTATAACGCCCTCTCAAGTTACGGCTCGCCAGCTTACTGGACGCAGGTCATGTTCTCCTCGCATCTCGGAACCGAAGTTATACCCGCTGCGCTCACAAACGCTCCTCCGCGCGTCTTCGCTTCCGCCACGCGCAATGACGCAACGCACAAGCTCTTCGTCAAAGTCGTCAACGCGACTTCGATTGCGCAATCCATCGCCATCGACCTCGCCGGCGCTGGCAAGGTGGGGAGGAGTGCCACGCTTACAACCATGAGCGGCAAAACGCCCAATGCGACAAACTCCATCACCGACCCCAAAGCTGTCGTGCCGGTTTCGCAAACCGTGTCCGTTGCGGGCCCCAACTTCACGCACACTTTCGCGCCCTACTCGGTGAATGTGCTGGAGTTGAACTACTGACCCCAATATCGGCGAAAGCGGATGCCTTGAGGGCGCTTTCTGCTTTCGCCGCCACTCGGGTAAAGTAAAGTCACGGTGATTATCGACTTCGCCAGGCGCGCGCATGACCATAACTGGGAGATGGATCCCATCACGCGCTCCTTGCTCGACACCGATTTCTACAAGCTCCTCATGCTCCAGTTCATCTGGAAGAATTTTCCGCGCACTCGTGCCACCTTCACGCTGATCAATCGCACCTCCTCCGTGCGTCTCGGCGACGTAGTCGGCCTCTCTCAACTACGGGAGCAGCTCGAAGAGACGCGCCGGCTGCGATTCCGAAAATCTGAGTTGGTCTGGCTCGCCGGCAACTCGTTTTTTGGCCGTCGCGGCATTTTCGAGCCCGCATTTCTCGATTGGCTTGAGCACGAATTCCAGCTTTCCGAATACGAGCTCTCCGTCCACGACGGCCAGCTTCAGCTTCGCTTTGAGGGGCTCTGGTCCGGAACTTCGATGTGGGAGATTTACGCGCTTTCCGAGATCGGCGAGATGAAGACGCGCGCCGCGCTCAAGCCCTTGAGCGAACTTGAGCTCGACATTCTTTACGCGCGCGCCAAATCCCGGCTCTGGGAGAAAATGGAGCGCCTGCGCGGCGTTCCGGATCTCAGGATCAGCGACTTCGGCACTCGCCGCAGGCACAGCTTTCTCTGGCATGAGTACGTCGTCAACTCCATGCGCGACACCATCGGCGAGGGCTTTTCCGGAACCTCCAATGCCTACCTCGCCTACAAGCACGACCTTGAAGCCATCGGCACCAACGGCCACGAGTTGCCCATGGCCATGGCCGCCCTCGCCCACGACGACGACGAGTTGCGCAACTCACAGTACGCGCTCCTCGAACTCTGGCAACAAAGCTATCAAGGCGAGCTGCTCATCTTGCTCCCTGACACATTCGGCACCACTCAATTCCTGCGCGGCGCTCCCGATTGGGTGGCCAACTGGACCGGCCAGCGCATCGACAGCAAGGATGCCTATGTCGCCGGCGATGAGTACATCGCCTGGCTTGAGCGCCGTGGCCGCGACCCGCGCCAGAAGCGCCTCATCGCCAGCGATGCTCTCGATGTGGAGCAGATTCTCAGCCTTCATGCCTACTTCGCCGGTAAGTTGCTCAACGGCGCCTCGCCCGACGACTTCCGATCTGCTGCTGATTTTCACGATCCGGGCCGCTGGATTCCCGGTCGTCGCATTCGCTTCAGCGCAGGCTGGGGTACCCTGCTCACCAATGATTTTCGCGGTTGCAACCCTCAGGACAACGATGGTTTCAATCCCATCGGCCTCGTTTGCAAGCTCAGCGAGGTTGACGGCAGGCCCGCCATCAAGCTCTCCGACAATTTCTCAAAGGCTCTCGGCGATCCCACTGAAGCCGAACGCTATCGGCGCGTGTTTGGCGTTGCTGGCGTTGCCGACATTCCCGTGCTGACGTGATGCCTTTCGGTTCGCTTGCGGCGCAGCTTCGTGCTGAGCTCACGTTGCGCAATCGCATCTATGCGCGCGGCCGAGCGCATGTGGAGAGCTACGGCGGCGCGCCGGTCATCGTGTACGAGCCCGAAGATGGCCGCCACGGAAACTTCCTTGACGCCGCGTACAACGCTATCGCTTCAAATCCCGATTGGATGCGCCGGTTTGATAAAGTCCACGCCCAGGCTGCGCGTTCGTTGCCCAAGCCACAAATCGATTTCTTACGGCGCTGGCGCGAGCTCGACTCATCCATGAGCTCTGACGCCCTGCTGATGAATGTGTTCTGCACGCCTGGTGTCGCCGAGTCTGCCGCGATCCGATACGCGCTCGGCATCGGCGCCCAGGCCGTCCCCATCGTCGGCTGGAAAGCCCGCGTTCCGCTCACCAACAGCCGCTTCGACCGCACCGAGATCGACATGCGCTTCGGTTCCCTGCTGGTCGAAGCAAAACTCACCGAAGTCGGCTTCCAAACGCGCGCCGCAGCCATCGTTGAGGCCTATCGCGACTTCGAAACTGTCTTCGATCGCGGTCGTCTCCCGCGCGCTGAAATCGCCACATCGCGCTGGTTGCGGGCCAGCGAATTCCCTGAGAATGCTTCGCAGGAATTTGAGAGCGTCGTCGCCGATCCTGCAATTATTTCCAACATCGACACGATCTTTCGCCCGCCCGGCGAGCCGGGCTACGCCGCCTATCAGCTCATCCGCAGTGTGCTTGCCGCCTATGCTGCCGAGTGCAGCTTCTGTGTCATCCATGACGCGCGGCGTCCAGATTTACGCGAGGAGTGGTTTGAAATCATGGCCGCAGTCAAGAGCGCCGACTTGCGTACGCGTCTGAAAGTTCTCACCTGGCAGGAGCTGGCCCCGCTTCTACCTCAAGCGCTACAGGAATTCCTCGATGTGAAATACGGGATTGTCGCGCCAGGAAAAACGCCCTCGCTGATTGCCGACTCAGCGGAACTTGCGGATTGATTTCTTTGGCCGCTTTACAACCCCAGAATCTTCCGATTGCTTTCCAAGTCCGCGTCGCCGCCCGCAAAGTCGTCGAATGCCCGGTCAGTCACCCGAATGATCTCGTCGCGCACGAACGTCGCACCCTCCGCGGCGCCCTGCTCAGGATGCTTGATGCAGCACTCCCACTCCACCACAGCCCATCCGGGGTAGTCGTACTGCGCCATCTTGCTGAAGACCTGGCGAAAATCGATCTGCCCGTCACCCAATGAGCGGAACCTCCCCGGCCTGTTGATCCACTCCTGATAGCCGCCGTAAACTCCAGACCGTCCGCTCGGCCGGAACTCCGCGTCCTTCACATGAAACGCCCGCACACGATCGTGATAGAGATCGAGGAAAGCAAGATAATCCATCTGCTGTAGCACCATGTGGCTCGGATCGTACAAGATGTTCGCGCGCGGATGATCGCCCACCGCTCCCAGAAAACGCTCGAAGGTCGCGCCGTCGTGCAAATCCTCCCCAGGATGCAGCTCAAAACACACATCCACTCCTGCATCGTCGAATGCATTCAGAATCGGCAGCCAGCGCCGCCCCAGTTCCTTGAACGCCTCGCCGATCAGCCCAGCAGGCCTCTGCGGCCACGGATAGAAAAACGGCCACGCCAACGAGCCTGAAAATGTTGCGTGAGCTTCCAATCCCAGATTGCGGCTTGCCTTCGCCGCCCACCACAGCTGCTCCACGGCCCATGCGGTCCGCGCCTTCACGTTACCCTTTAATTCCTGTGGCCCAAAACCTTCAAGCAAAACGTCAAACGCCGGATGGCTCGCGACCAACTGGCCCTGCAGATGGGTCGAAAGCTCCGTCACTTGAAGCCCGGCCTGGGCGGCGATGCCCTTCACCTCGTCGCAGTACGTCTGGCTCTCGGCCGCGCGCTCCAGATCGAAGAGCCTCCGATCCCAACTCGGAATCTGGATGCCCACATACCCGTGCCCCGCCGCCCACTTCGCCATGCCCTCGAGCGTGTTGTAGGGCGCCTCATCGCCGGCAAACTGCGCCAGAAAAATCCCCGGTCCTTTGATCGTTTTCATCGTTCCTCCTTACGGCATCGCGCAAGGTGCTGGCCGGTTCTAAAACTCGACCCAGCTTTCTTTTTGGTTGCTCTCGATCGCGCGCTCTATGAACCGCATTCCCCTCACACCTGCTCGAATGCCGGGCAGTGTACCCGGCAACGCAGCAGACTTCCCCTGCTTCGAGGCGATCAGCACATTGGCAAACTCTCTATAGAGGACCGCAAAGGCTTCAAGATACCCTTCAGGATGACCCGCCGGGGTGCGCGCCACGGCCTTCGCATCGTTGCCCAGGTAACTCGTTGCCGCGTGGTAAATCTCCTCTGGCTTGTCGAGACCCTTCACAATCAGCCGGTTCGGATCCTGTTGCCGCCACTCAAGCGATCCATCCTCGCCGTAAATCCGCAGCAGCAATTCGTTCATCTCGCCTGCCGCCACCTGCGAACAGGCGAGTGTCCCTGCCGCGCCGTTGTTCATCCTCACAAATGCGCTGCAATCGTCGTCCAGCTTGCGTCCCGGCACCACCGAGCGCAGTGTCGCGTTGATCTCCGTCATTTCCAGGCCGCTCACGTATTCGAGCAGATGAAACGCGTGCGTCCCGATGTCGCCAATCGCTCCTCCAGGGCCGTTGCGCGCCGGATCGCTCCGCCATTCTGCCTGCTTGTGGCCGCTCGTCTCAATCGCCCGGCTCAGCCATCCCTGGAAATATTCGACGGCCACCTTCCGAATCTTCCCCAGCTTGCCCGCCGCGCACATCGCACGCGCCTCGCGCACCATCTGGTACCCCGCATAGGTGTGCGTGAGCCCGTAGGGTAGATCCGCCTTCTTCACAGCAACCTCAAGCTTTAGTACCTCTTCATATGTAGCCGTCGCAGGCTTGTCGCTCATCACCGGAATCCCTGCATCGAGTGCCGCCAAAGCGATGGGCAAGTGCAAATGATTCGGCGTTACGATGGCCACAAAGTCGATCCCGTCCGGCCGCTTGCGCTCCGCTTCGATCATCAGCGCGTAGTCCGCGTACGCGCGCGCCGGATCGACGTGGAATTTCACGCCTGCTTCGCGCGAGCGCTCCGCCGACTGCGAGAAGGCTCCTGCAACCAGCTCGATCTTTCCATCCAGCTCCGCCGCGATGCGGTGCACAGGCCCGATGAACGCACCCGGTCCCCCGCCTACCATCCCCATGCGCAGCTTTCGTTCTCCCGCCATCACTTCCCTTTCCCGCCCTACTCCCTGATCCCTTGCGCCCTTGCTCTCTTGGTCTCTGCCCTTCAAACGTTCACTCCGCTGGCAAGATAGCCGCCATCTACAGCAAGCACCTCGCCGGTCACGAATCCCGCTGCCTCCGACGCCAGAAAAATCGCCGGCCCCACCACTTCTCGCGGCTTCCCAAAACGATGCATCGGCGTGCGCGTCAGCAACTCCTCGCCGCGCAGAGTATTCTTCACCATTGGCGCGCTCATGTCAGTCGAGAACACACCTGGCGCAATCGCGTTCACATTCACGCCTGACTCCGCCAATTCAATCGCCAGTGTCTTGGTCAGCGAGGCCACTGCACTCTTGCTGGCGCCATACGCCGCGAGCTGGTACGACCCGCGAAATGCCGTCGACGACGCAACGTTAATGATTCGTCCGTAGCGAGCATTCACCATGGTCCGCCCAAAAATCTGGCACGCGCGCATGGTTCCCGTCAGATTCGTATCGATAATCTTCAACCATTCGCCTTCGTCCTCGTCGAGCGTTGGCACTTTCTTCGCCATCCCGGCGGCATTCACCAGAATGTCCACCTTGCCGAACGCCGCAATCACCGCATCGTGCAATCCCTGGATCGATGCCCGGTCCAGCACGTCGCACACCACCCGAAGCGTGCGCCGGCCCAGCGCCTCGATCTCTCGAGCCACCGCATCCACATGCTCCTTCCCTCGCGAGCTCGCCACCACGTCCGCGCCCGCGGCGGCAAAACCTAGCGCAATCTCGCGTCCCAGGCCGGTCGTCCCGCCAGTGATTACCGCTATCCGACCGTCCAGTTCAAAAAGCTCTTGCCCCTTCAATCGTTCCTCCCGCCGTACGCGCCCACAACTCGTTCTTTGGCACTCAAACTCCGGCGTCGAATCCAATTCTCAAACACCCCTAGCCTAAATGATCTCCCTTCCGCGGAATTCCGCGCCTCGGCTCACTGACCGGCGGCGCTAGGTTGAGCTAAAGTATTCATTGACCATGAACCCGCTCTCGATTCCCGATTCCGACCGCCGGTGGGATTGCCTCAGCCTCGGCGAAGTCATGCTTCGTCTCGATCCCAGCGAAGGCCGCATACACACTGCACGCCAATTTCAAGTGTGGGAGGGCGGCGGCGAGTACAACGTCGCCCGTGGTCTGCGCCGCTGCTTTGGCATGCGCGTCGCCATCGCCACCGCACTCGCCGACAATCCTGTCGGCCGCCTCGTCGAGGATTTTATCCTCAACGGTGGCGTCGATACCTCGCTTATTCGCTGGGTTCCCTACGACGGCGTCGGTCGCACCGTCCGCAATGGCCTCAATTTTACTGAGCGTGGCTTCGGCGTTCGCGCCGCCGCTGGCTGCTCCGACCGCGGTCATACGGCCATCAGCCAGGTCAAGCCCGGCGACTTTAATTGGGACTCGATATTCGGCTGCGAGAACGGTTCACGCTGGATGCATACCGGCGGTATCTTCGCCGCGCTTTCCGCTTCTACTGCCGACGTAGCTGTTGAAGCCATGGACGCCGCGCGCAAATACGCGACGCCCATCTCCTACGACCTCAACTTCCGCGACTCGCTTTGGAAGTCGATCGGCGGCAAAGCCAAGGCTCAGGAGGTCAATCGCGACATCGTACGTAAAGTCGACGTCCTGCTCGGCAATGAAGAAGATTTCTCCGCCATGCTCGGCATCGCCATCAAAGGTGTCACCGACGACTTCGCCGAGTTGCCGATCGCCGGGTACGAGGAGATGCTCCGCGAGGTGGCCGCCACATATCCCAATCTGAAGCTGGTCGCGAGCACGCTTCGCACCGTGCATTCCGCCAGCCGAAACTCATGGGGCGCCATCGCTCTCTACGAGGACAAGATCGTCCACGTTCCACAGCGCGACATCGATATTCTCGACCGCGTGGGCGGCGGCGACAGTTTCGCCTCCGGCCTCATCTACGGTTTGCTTGCAGGCAAAGGCATTGATTGGGCCGTCAGGTGCGGAGTGGCACACGGCGCGCTCGCTATGACCACCCCCGGCGACACCAGCATGGCCACACTTGCCGAAGTCGAGCGCATCATCAAAGGAGGCTCCGCGCGCATCTCTCGGTAATGCATCCCCCAGAATGCGGCTTCTCGCTCACTTGCTGACTCGCTAACTCGCTTTTTACTAACTCGTCTGTTCCCGAGGTTCTTTTCATGTCCGAAACCACACAGCAAATCATCGAGCGAGTCGGCTTCATTCCCGTTCTCCGCGCCAAGAGCGTCGCCCAGGGCCGCGCCATCGTCGATGCCATGATTGCCGGCGGCGTCACGGTCGTTGAAGTCACTATGACTGTTCCCGGAGCAATCGATCTGCTCAAGGAACTCCGAAACCAGTACAGTCCGACGGACCTCCTGCTCGGCTCCGGCACAGTCACCAATGCCGATCAGGCCCAAGCCACCATCGACGCGGGCGCGGAGTTCGTCGTCAGCCCAAGCCTTCACCCCGACGTAATCCGCGTGACCAAAACCAATAAAAAGATATCGTGCCCCGGGGCGCTCACGCCGACCGAGGCCATCACCGCCTGGGACGCCGGCGCGGACTATGTAAAGATCTTTCCCTGCTCCGCCGTCGGCGGCGCCAGCTATCTAAAGTCTCTCCTCGCTCCCTTTCCGCATCTCAAGCTCATACCCACGGGCGGCGTAACGCTCCAAACTGCGGCGAGCTTTATTCAAGCCGGCGCGCGTGCCCTCGGCGTCGGCAGCGACCTCGTCAATCTCGCCGCCATTGATTCGGGCCATCCCGAGATCATCACCGAAGCTGCCCGCGCATATTTGAAGGTCCTCGCCGACGCGCGCAAGTAATCGTCGCCGCGGAGCCGCTCTGACTCGCCCTGCTTTGCCGGATCGCTAACTCGCGGGCTCGCTTTCGCGCTCTTCGCCCGCATTCGCCGTTGCGAACCGCCATCCGTAAAGCGCCACTCCCGCGTAACACGCCACGGGCACAAGGTAGGCCGCGCGCAGGGGCAGCACTCCCATCAGTTTCGTCAGCACCGCACCGCCCAGAATCGCCATCACCAGCAGCGATCCTGCGGTCTTCGTCTTTTCGCCCATGCCTTTCAGTCCAAGCGCGAAGATGGTTGGGAACATGATCGACATGAAGAGACTGGTCGTAAGCAAGCAGCCCACTCCCATCCAGCTTGGATCGGCAACCGCGACCAGGCACAGCACAACGTTGATCACCGCATAGGCCACAAGCATTAGGCGCGCATGAAAGTGCCTCATCAACCACGCTGAGCTGAATCGTCCTATCGCGAACGCCGCAAGCGTGCCCGTCAGCATATAGCCTGCAGCTTTGTCGCCCACCCCCGTCGCTGACTCGACATAGTTGATAAAGTAGCTCCACGTGCCCACTTGCGCGCCTACGTAAAGAAACTGCGCTGCGACAGCGAACACAAAGTGCGGCTGCCATAGCCGAACGTGCATCGCCCCAGACGGCGCGCTTTCTGAGGTATCCTCCGTCCCAATCTCAGGAAACTTCGTCATCAGAATCAACAGTGCCCAGAAAAACGCAATGCAACCCAGCACCAGGTACGGCGCGACCACTCGCAGTGTCTCCGAGTGAAGATACGCCTGGTAGGTTCCTGCCGCCTGCATGGCCAAGACCTGCGCGTCGCTCAGTTTAACGCCTGAAAAAATGAATACCGTTCCGATCAGTCCCGCACTGATCGATCCCAGCGGATTGAATGCCTGCGACAGATTTAGCCGCCTCTCACTCGACCCCGCTGGTCCCAGTTGCGCAATGAATGAATTCGATCCCGTTTCAAGAAACGACAATCCGCTGGCGATCACGAACTGCGCCACTAGGAAGAACGCGTACAAGCCCGCCCGCGCGGCCGGATAAAACAGCAGGCACCCGCTTCCCAACAAGCACAATCCGGTCACAATGCCGGTCTTGTAACCGAACCGCCGCATCAACTGTCCCGCCGGAATGGCCAGCAGGAAATAGCCCAAATAAAACCAGATTTGTATTCCCGCAGCACTCGACCGGTCGATGTTGAACGACTTCATGAACTGACGGATCAGAATGTCGTTCAGGTTGTTGGGAATCGCCCACAGAAAAAAAAGAACCGTCACCGCCATGAACGGCAACAGCCGTCCGGCGGGAATCAATCGGGCTTCAATGTCTTCATTGCTCGGCATTGTCTCTTCTCTTGAAAGGCTTCCAACTTTGTACAGATTCCGAGGCTCTACTGGCAAATCGCTCGCTTCACCCCCGCTGCTCCCCACTCATCTCGAACGCGCCTATAATCCGTGCGTAGGGCGGTCTCTTTCTCGCGAATCTTCGCGGAATGAATGCCGGTCGACGCGATGCAGCCCCTTGAAACCGTTTCACTCGAATCCGCGCGGCGCTCTTTCGCCGAGGAACTGTGCAGGACCAATCGCATCTCCTCGCCCGCCATTCTCGCCGCATTCTCCTCCGTTCTTCGCGAACATTTCGTCGGTCCCGGCCCATGGATGATCCAGGTCAGCGGTGCACAAACCTTCACTGAAAGCGCCGATCCCCGAAACGTATATCAGGACGCGCTCATCGTTCTGGACGCGGCCAAGCACCTCAACAATGGCCAGCCCAGCCTTTGGGCTTTTCATCTTAGCCTGCTCGACGTTCATCCCGGCGACCACGTCCTTCATCTTGGTTGTGGTGCAGGTTATTATTCAGCCATCCTCGCTGAGCTTGTTGGCCCGCATGGCCGCGTCGTCGCCGTCGAAATCGACGAATCCCTCGCAGATCGTGCCCGGATCGCGCTCGAGCCCTGGCCTCAGGTCATCGTCGTTCATGCCGACGGAGCGCGGGGCCCATTCGATCCAGCCGATGCGATCGTCGTCAGCGCTGGCGCCACGCATCCTCTCCATTCATGGCTCGCCGCTCTCAAGCCCGAAGGCAAGCTTCTCTTCCCACTCACTCCGACTCGTGGGCCCGGCGCCATGGCATACGTCGTGCGCAAGTGCGCGCTTCTCTCCGCGGCTACACTTTGCGGTTCAGTTTTCTTTGTCGATTTTGAGGGAGCGCGCGACCCCTCTGTAAGTGATGAACTGAACCGAGCACTCAAGCGCGACCACGGATTCAGCGTGCGTTCTCTGCGTTGCGATTTCCACGAGAAAGACGATTCCTGCTGGCTTCACGGCGACGGCTGGTGCTTCTCGCGCCACGCGCCTATTGCCGCTCCTGAATAATCCTCACGCTCGTCCCGCCCGCACTTTCTTCACAGCACCCGCGCCAGCCACTTTCCCGTGTGCGAGTGCAGATTCGCCGCAATGTTCTCCGGCGGACCCTCCGCAACAATCCGCCCGCCGCCCTCTCCGCCCTCCGGCCCCAGATCAATCACCCAATCCGCGCTTTTGATCACGTCCAGGTTGTGCTCAATCACAATCAACGAACCGCCGCCGTCGATCAGTTTGCGAAACGCCGTCAGCAGCTTCGACACGTCGTCGAAGTGCAGTCCCGTTGTTGGCTCGTCCAGAATGTAAAGCACGCGGCTGGCCTGCGAAGGCTTCGCCGTCGCGTTCACCGCGCGCACTGCGGACAGATGCGCGGCCAGCTTCACGCGTTGTGCCTCGCCACCAGAAAGTGTCGTAGCCGATTGCCCCAGCCGCAAATAGCCCAGCCCGATCTCATCGAGCACTGCCAGCTTCTCCACCAGCCTGGTCTGTCCGGCAAAGAACCGCAGCGCCTCTTTCACCGTCATCTGCAGCACTTCGTGGATATTCTTCCCTTTGTACTGAACACCGAGAATCTTCGCCTGGTAGCGCGTGCCATTGCAGTCCTCACAAGGCAACTCCACATCGGCCAGGAATTGCATCTCCACCGTCACCGTTCCGTCGCCTTCGCAGGTGTTGCACCGCCCGCCGGACACGTTAAACGAAAAGTGTCCCGGCGTGAGCGAAAGCCTTTTGGCTTCAGGTTGCGCCGCAAACAGTTCGCGCACTAGATCGAACCCCTTGATATAAGTAATGGGATTCGAGCGCGGCGTGCGGCCGATCGGCGTTTGGTCCACCAGCACTACATCGTTCAGCCGTTCCACGCCACTGAGCGAGCTGAACACGCCCGAAGGATCGCTGCCATCGCTCTGCCCCAACGCCCGGGCCACCGCGCGATAAAGCACCTGGTGCACCAGCGTCGACTTCCCCGATCCTGACACTCCCGTCACCGCCACCAGCATTCCCAGCGGAATCTCCACGTTGAGCCCGTGCAGATTGTTTGCCCGAGCTCCGCGGAGCACCAGTTTCTCGCGCCCCGGCGCGCGACGCCGCGTGGGCACCGGAATCGCAATCTTGCCACTCAAATAGCGCCCTGTCAGCGACGCCGGGCTGGCTTCTATCTCCGCCAGCACGCCTTCCGCCAGCAGCTTTCCGCCGAACTCACCCGCTCCCGGTCCCAGATCGAGCAGATGATCCGCTGCGCGCAGAATGTCGGCATCGTGCTCCACGACCAGGATCGTGTTACCCAGATCGCGCAGCTCTTCGAGAATATGAATCAGACGCGCCGTGTCGCGCGTATGCAATCCGATCGAAGGCTCATCCAGCACATACAGTGCTCCCACCAACCGCGATCCCAGCGAAGTCGCCAGTTGGATCCTTTGCGCCTCGCCGCCGGACAACGTCGACGCCAGCCGGTCGAGCGTAAGGTATTCAAGCCCCACTGATACCAGGAAGGTCAGCCGCTGCCGCACCTCGAGGAGAATCGGCCCTGCAATCTCCTCCTGCATCGGCGAAAGCTTCAACCCGTCGGAGAATTCCTTCGCCTGCGCAATCGTCAGCGCCGTCGCCTGGCAAATGTTTTTCCCCGCGATGCGCACCGCTCGCGCTTCCGCCCGCAACCGTTGTCCGCGGCAATCCGGGCATTCCGCGTAGCCGCGATACTTGCTCAGCATCACGCGCACGTGCAGCTTGTACTTCTTGCGCTCCAGTTGCGCAAAAAAGCCGTACACGCCGCCGAATCCGTCTTTTCCCGCCGCGCCGGGTTGGCCACGCAGCACCGTCTCGCGTGCTGCTTCGGTCATCTCGCGCCAGGGAACGTCCAGCGGCACACCCAGCTCCGCCGCGCGCTTGCGCAACTCGCCAAACCACGGCCTGTACTTTGGCCGGTTCCAAGGATCGATCGCGCCGCCGGCCAAACTCAAACTCTGGTCGGGAATCACCAAGCCCAGATCGTAATCCACGGTGTTGCCGAATCCCTGGCAGCGCGGGCAAGCCCCAAAAGGATTGTTGAAGCTGAACAGTCGAGGCTCCGGCTCGCGTCCAGGCCGGTGGCAATTCGTGCACTCATAAGCCCCGGAAAAACGCAGACGTGCGGGGGCCGCTATTTCCTCGCGCGCGGCCTCCTCAAAGATCACCTCGCCCGCCTCGCGATACCCCGTTTCCACGGCATCCACAATCCGCGCGCGGTTCTCAGCGTTGACAACAATTCGATCCAGCAGCACGAATACCGGAGCTGAAAGGTCCAGATCAATCAGCGACTCGGGCGTCGAGAACTCAAAGAGCCTTCCCAGTTGCCACAAGCGGTTGAATCCGCTCGCCCGCAACTCCGCCAGACGCGCCTTCACTGTCTCAGCGTGCAATCCCTCGCTCGTCTTCCCCGTGCCCTTCGGCTTCGACACGGTCTTCCCCACGCGTCCCGCGGCCTTCCCTGCCTTGGCTTCCGTATCCCCTCGCGGCGCTGTCGCACTCATTGCCGGGAACAGCACATTCAGCCGCGTTCCCTCGCCCAGCGCGAGAATCTTCTCGACAGCCTCATCCACCGAATCGCGCTTCACCAGCCCGTCACAATAAACGCAATGCACCTCTCCGCAGCGCGCGTACAGCAGCCGCAGGTAGTCGTAGATCTCCGTCGCCGTCGCCACCGTCGACCGCGGATTCCGCGTGGTGTTCTTCTGCTTGATGGCGATGGCCGGCGCCATTCCGTCGATCTCGTCCGCATCGGGCTTCTCAATGCGCTCCAGAAACTGCCGCGCATACGCCGACAGCGACTCCACATACCTCCGCTGTCCCTCGGCATAGATCGTGTCGAAGGCCAGCGAGCTCTTGCCCGAGCCCGACACGCCGCTGATCACCGTCAGCTTGCCGTGGGGTATCTCGCACGAGAGGTTTTTCAGGTTGTGCGTCCGCGCATTGCGGATGATGATGGCATCGTTCAAAGGGAAGGCACCGAACAGAACTTTCGGTCGCGCCACAGTGCTCTCTGTGAGCCTTAGGACGCAACCATCCATCCTTGATTATAAATTGCGCTGCAACCCCTGTTTTTGAACCAGGCAGGCGAGGGCCGGGAATCATCCCCCTGAGAGGCTCTCTCCCTGAGCTGATTCACGATCGTCTCTTGGACGCTGAATTTTGGGCGGGCTGCTACTGAATGGGGTCGAGTTCGAAATGAATATTGGTTTTGGGGGATCTGCCTGAAGATCAAATTTGCTTAACCTGCGGCGCCTTCGCCTATTCCGATAATCCCTTCGTCCACATCGCGTTGCGCCGGCCGCCACGGCGCATGAATACGATTGCCGGCCTTGATCGTGATTGGTGTAGGCGTAGAAGCGTGCGAACGGACTGCCCTGACCTTCCCGGCTACAAGAAATGCCCTCCGGCTAGAGTGTCGATAATTATATGCATATGGAAGAACTGAATCCCTCTCTGGCTTGCGATCGAGAACATTGGCCAGTGCCAGCAGAACGGGCGACGCGCATGCCGGACATTGGCTCGCGCAGTTGCCAATGCAGTTGCAGTCCGGGCACAGGTAAGCAGACGCAAGGGGGATGTGCTGCATATGAGTCAACTTCATTAGGGCACCTGAATATGAATAGTCTTATTGCTGATCATGGGCGTAGGAGCACGTGACCCCGAGGCGCCCCTGCTGTCTAAATGGATGCCGCTTTCCGGTACTCAGTTGTTTCTCGTTCGGCTCGCGCCAGCGGCATAGATCGGCGTCCTTGCTGGCTCCCCGGCTTCAGACGGCCGTTAAACTACTTATGCGAGGCAATTTGTGGTTCGATTCGCTCTTTTCGTTTTGTTTTCAGCCCTGCTTTCCGGCTCGACCACAGCTTTTGCCCAGGGTTCCTCATCCTCCGTGCCGCCAGCAAACAGCGCTGCCTCCACACCCGCTTCTCCGCCCCTTTCTGCCGCAGTCGCTTCGGCCGAATCGGCTATCGCCGCATCCGACTGGAAGACCGCTGAGGCCAAACTCGATGTTTACCTCGCCGCCCATCCGACCGACGCGCGCGCCCTCTTCGACGCCGGCTATGTCGCCGACGCCCAAAACCGCCTCGACGACGCTGCCGTTCTCTACCGTCGCGCCGTCGCCGCCGACCCCAATTCGTTTGAGGCTCACATCTCCCTCGGACTGCTCCTCGCGCGCCAAGACAAGCTCGCCGAAGCCCGTCCCGAGCTACTCGCTGCCACCACTCTCGATCCAGGCGTAGCCGATCCTTCTCTCAAGGCGCGCGCATGGCGCGCACTCGCCCGCATCGATCGCGACTCCGATCCCTCTGCCGCGTCCAACGACCTGCTTCAAGCGCTCAAGCTCACGCCGGAGACTCCCTCCGACACGCTCCTCGCAGCCGAGCTCGCCGAAAAAACCGGCCAACTCGAAGCCGCCGCGGCCGCTTATCGCCGTGTCCTCGATAAAGACCCTGCCTCCGCGCCCGCCTCCGCCGGCCTGGCTCATCTGCTTATCGCCGGCAAGCGGTATCCCGAGGCCGAGACCCTCCTGCGCGCAGCGATCGCCAAGAACCCAGAAGACCCCACGCTCACCGCTCAGCTCGCCACCGTGCTCGCCGATCAGGACAAAGCTGAGGCGCTTCCGCTTCTTCAAAAGCTTCACGCCGCCCATCCCACCGACCCTGCCGTCACCCGCATGTTAGCCGCGGTCCTCGCCGACGCGGGAGACTTTGCCGGTTCTGACCAGCTCTTTCTCCATCTCCTTACCACATCGCCTGAAGATCCCGAACTGCTCGTCTCCCATGCTCAAAACCTCGTCCACGAGGGCGAGCTTGACCAAGCCTATGCAGTCTTCGGCAAGGTCACGCAAATCGATCCGGCCAATGTCGATGGTTGGAGCGGCCTGGCCTTCACCGCGTCGCGTCTCGGCCATCCCGACGTTACCGTGCACGCGCTCGCCATGCGCTCCCGCTATCTCCCGGAGAACTCGTCAACCCTCTTCCTTTGGGCGACCGCCTATGACTCTCTGCACCAGAAGACCCAGGCCGCCGCATACTATCACCGCTTCATCGACGCTTCCGGCGGCAGGCTTCCCAATCAGGAATGGCAGGCCCGCCAGCGCCTCCAGGTCCTGGAAAAATGAAGCCGAACGCTCTCCCGGCCGTCCCTTGGCGTCCTTCCATTCCAAGAATTTGAGGTCTTTTTGGGTACCCGCGCTATTCGCCGGATCAAAATCCTGCATCATAGTGCTTGCGGTTCGTTGCGCATTGTGCGTACTATAGGGTCAATTTGGGGGCAGAACCGCGTAACAGGAGTTCCCCTATGCGGACTGTGTTTCCCATCGCCGCGCTCCTCGTGCTCAGCCTGAACATCGGCCCCGTGCGCGCCGCCTCCCCCAACAGTTCCCTACCCGATCAGCAGTCCATTGACGCCCTGGAGGCCCGAGCCGATCTGGCGCAGCCGCGCGAGCAGTGCTTCCTCTATTCGCAGGTGGTTCAGCAGATGACGGAGCTGAGCATCCGCCAGTACAAAGCAGGTGAGGTGGCCAAGGCGACCGGCCTGCTTCAGCAAATTCAGCGCATCGCAAAAAAAATTCACCTCTCTGTCAACGATGACGACAAGCGCCTCAAAAACGCCGAGCTCATGTTGAGCCACACGGCGTTCCGGCTCAGCGAAATGCTTCAGGCAAGCAGCGTTGAGGACCGTCCGCTCGTCGAGCAAACCCTGGCCCAGGTCACCGACGCCAAGAATGCAGCGTTGATGCAGGTCTTTCGCAAGTAGCTCGCCGACCCCTGACCATCAGCCAATCCCTCTATCACTGCCGGTCTTTGCGCATCCTAACTTTGCCCGCCTTCGTCCGTCTCACTCGTATAGGGCAACTCTCGCGTTCAGCACCCCGATGCATTGAGCCTCGATCCGCTGTTCACGGTCCACTGGCCCTTGTCTGCAATTCACATTTCGCAACCCTTGTCTTGTGCTTGAATAAAGTCGTCGGGGTCTTTCTGCCATGCGCGCTCTCGCGGCAATTCTCGTCTCAGTTCTGATCTCCGCGCCGCTCGCTGCGCAGAAAGATAAACCCGAGCCGCTGACTGAGACCCAGCAGGACCAGATCGCGGAGGCCGGCATCTTTCCCGTCGCTCGGGTCGGTCTTTACATCAAGTTTCTCGACGAACATTCTGAGACCATCAAGGGACTCATCCTACGCGCGCATACAGAGGCGCGGGTCCGGCGTCTGAACGGTGAGCTCCAGAACCTCTCCGCCCTCATGGACGAGCTCGGCGATAATCTCGACGTCTATTCCGAGCGCAAGGCCGACATCAGGAAAGCGCTCAAGCCCCTCACAGAGGGCGTCGCGCGCTGGCAGCAGGCGCTGCACGGCCTGCCGAGCGAGCCAGGCTTCGAACTCTCGCTCAAGGACGCTCTCGACAGCGTCAGCGATCTCTCCGATCAGGTCCGGCAAATCACAACCGACCAGGAAGCCTATTTCACAGCCCACCCCGATGAAAAGGGACAGGACCGCTACGAGCCGAAGTGAAACCGGCGATCACCGAGCACTGTTATTCTGCTTTTCGTGGCCCCCGACCTCGCTCCCATCTTCCAATTCGAGTACCGCGCCCTTCGCCCGCGCGCGCCCATGCCGCCTTTTCACGTTCGCTTCCGTCGCTTCACCTCGCTCAACACCACCATCCGTCTGCGCAACGGCGAAATCTACGCCAGCCTCTCCGACCTGCTTGAAGGCGCGCCGGAATCGGTTCTGCACGCCATTGCGCACATTCTCCTAGCCAAGCTCTATCGCAAGTCCATCGACGCCGTCCACAACCTGCGCTACAAGCGCTTCGCCTCCTCGGCCGCCGTAACGCGCCAAACGGAGATCATCCGCCACGCGCGCGGCACCAAACGCTACTTCGGCCCCGAAGGCCGATTCTTCAATCTCCAGGAGGTCTTCGACTCGCTCAACATGCGTTTCTTCGGGGGGCTACTTGGCCGCCCTGACCTCACCTGGAGCGAGCATCACGCCAAGCGCTCGCTCGGCCATTACGACGCCGCCCACAATACCATCGTCGTCAGCCGCGTCTTCGACCGGCCCTCCAGCCCTCGCTACGCCATCGAGTACCTGCTCTACCACGAGATGCTCCACCTCAAGCACCCCATCAAGGCGCGCGGCCTGCGCCGCTGCATCCACTCTCCCGAATTCAAGGCCGACGAATCTCGCTTCCCTCAACTCTCTGAAGCCCTTGCCTTCATCAAACGTTTGTAGCGCCTGCTCACGCCGGATCCTGCATTCCAAACCGCGCAACGACACAGAACAACATTTGAGAGCCTTTGCGGCTCGATTCAACACATTCGGGAACCCTCTGGCAATTTGTGGTGTCTAACTCTTCAACAGAGCCATGCGGAAAATTCGCAAATCGTGTTGCGTAATTTCCGAAGAGCGCATGGGGCCGACTCCACGTCTTCGTTACAGAACCATTTCATTGCTTCCCTTGAACAGCCATTGGAGGTCTAACCAACAGTGAATCCATACGTCGCACAACCTTCCCCCCAAAAAGGCCGTTGACTTCTCTGAATTTTACTGTTACCATGTGTAACATTACGCTTTGTAGCGCACGATACGATCGTCATCTTGTCCGTTTATTTCCCAAGGGTGGACATGAATTCCTTTTCGCGCTTTGCCCTATTCTGCCTGGTTGCTCCTTCCCTGCTTCTGCCCGTTGCCTCCTTCGCGCAAACCGCTACGCTCCACGGCCAGGTCACCGATCCCAGCGACGCGGTGATCCCCGGCGCTGCAATCTCGCTCGCCGGCGGCTCCGCGCCCATCCAGACTCAATCCAGCGCCGACGGCGAGTATTCGATCCGCGGCCTCGCGCCCGGCTCCTACACGGTCTCCGTCACCGCCTCGGGCTTTGCTCCCCTCAACATTTCAGGGGTCACTGTCACCGCGGGCCAATCAAAATCGCTCAATCTGCCGCTTGCCATTGCGGTTCAAAACCAGCAAGTCGAGGTCCAAAGCGATACGCAGTCCGTCGGCATCGCGCCAGATCAAAACGCCGGTGCCACTGTAATCAAGGGCAGCGATTTGGACGTGCTTTCCGACGACCCGACCGAACTGCAAAACGAATTACAGGCGCTGGCCGGCCCCGCCGCCGGCCCCAACGGCGGCCAGATCTATATCGACGGCTTCGAAGGAGGCCAGATCCCGCCCAAATCCGACATCCTCCAAATCCGCGTCAATCAAAATCCCTTCTCCGCCGAATACGATCGTATTGGCTACGGCCGCATTGAGATCATCACCAAGCCTGGTTCGCAAAAGTTCCATGGCAGCATCGGAGGCTGGGGCACCAGTTCCGCTCTTGGCACGGCCAATCCTTTTCTCGCTGGCCAGCTCAGCTACTGGCAGATCGGCAATTGGGACGAAATCGGCGGCCCCATCTCCAAGACTGCTTCGTGGCTGTTCAACGCCAATGATATTCACCGCCAGAACCAATCCATCGTGAATGCTCTCAATCCCGCAACGCTCGATTCCAACATCATCGAGGGTTATCCCGCGCCCATGGAGTACTTCAATCTCATTCCGCGCGTCGACTTCACGATCACGAAAAACAACTTCATGAGCATTCGCGATCAGTACACGAGGTACTCGGCGCAGGGAGTTGGCGTTGGCGCGCTCGTTCTCCCCCAACAGGCCACCGGCGGCCTGAACTGGAGCAACGATGTGCAGATCGGGGATACCTGGGTGGTCAGCCCGCACCTGCTCATGGAGCCGCGCTTCCTGTGGCGTCGCATCAGCAACAATGCCACA
>JBEKRG010000039.1:0-37040 GCA_049518955.1 Occallatibacter sp. | reverse complement strand
AGCGGTGCGGATGTTTTTTCTGACACCGGTGAGAAACAGTTGGGCGGCTGAGAGGAGGGCAATACTGGGCACCAGCACCTGTGCAATAACGAGCTGCCAAGGGTCCCTGCCGGGCTGGTACAGGTCATAGAGCCGTATGAGGCCGATGGACGAGATCACGCATCGGAGGGCCTCCAGCAATGGTTTACCCGATTGAAATGCTGCATACACATGGTGGGGGTTGAAAGGAATACCCGAGTCGACGGTATAGTCCCACCCCGCCCTGGCGTACCCCCAAGCGCCGAGCGCGACTGCAAGCACAGCGAAAGCGGTAAGCACGACTCTGTCAAAGCGCTTTTCCATGTTCATCCCTGGAATCAGCGGCAACGATCAGCCGGGAAGATTCAACGTGCGATAGCGGAAGACGAAGCTCCAGTCCATGGTCTCAGCAATCATAACGCTTGCCAGTTTTTCGGCGGTCTGGCGTAGCGCCGCGAAAGTCTCGTGAGACGAAGCGAGCGCCTTGTCCAGCCCGGCCGACCGAATTGCCTCGAGCTCGCGCGCCATGGCCAGGGAGCGGTCAGCGCTGCGCGAGAACTCGCCGTGATTGGCGATGCCATAGAACGCGGCACCGAAGGCGGGCGGGACGGTCGCCAGCAAAAGCAGCCAAGGCGATTCACCGAAGATCACATGCCAGACGCAGGCAAGCAACGTTCCGATGAACAACGCCGTGCCGATGAGATGGAGGTGATGGCTTAGCTTGTGCATCGTTTCGTGGTTGCCTTCGTGGTACTTTACCTGGCCCTCGAGGATGTCCGCGATCAGTTTGGCGACAGAGGAGACATAGGCCTGGTTGACGACGGTGTTTACCAAGCCGAGGTCGCGCGCAATATTGCGAAACATGCCGTCAACCCAGGAGCGGTCGAAACCGGATCGGAAGTGAGCGGGGGGCGGCGGCGAGGCCAACGCGCAGCCGAGCAGGGAAAGGTAGCAGTATTGGCGCAAGAGCTCGGCTAGTTGACGCAAGTTGAGCCAGCGCTCATGCCAGCGTCTCCGGCGGCCGTGCCAGGTAATGGCGAGAATGATGACGATTAGAGAAAACTCAGTAAGCGCGGGAATTCTGCCGAGGTCGATGCCGTGTCTTCCGCAGACGTAATCCGCCATGGGAACCAGGACAGAGAATGCGGCCATGCGGCTGGTCCCGAGCGAGCTCGAGCGAAGAACTCCGGCATAGTAAGTAGACAGTCCGTCGGCCCAGCCATAGTGGGGGCAGAGCCGGTCAAGCAAGTAGCGGCGCGCGTCTTGGGGCAGGCCGGGGGAGCTGTCAATCATCCTCTCCCATCCGTCGCGCGACGATTTCTCGAAATTCGGAACGCGCCACGATTGAAATCGAAAACGGCCGCGGGCGACAAGATCGCGAAAGATACGGAAGATCCGGCCGGGATCGAAGTTCGGCTGCTTCTCGGCGAAATAGGCGTGGCTGAAGTTGAAGGAGGTCTCGCTGCCTTCGCGATCGGAAAAGCGCGCGGCTAAGATCGGCTTCAGCTCGTCCAATGCGCAGGTTTGGCGCTTGCCCGCCTTATCGGCTTGGAGAATGCAGGGATCCTTCAGTTCGGACGCATTGAGCCAGATGACTGGCGTGTGCTGCGCAAGGGCTTCTTCCACGATCTGCGCGGTGCCGCCCCTGCCCGCTGCGGGTTCGCCATCCCAGATGGCGATCAGCAGATCGGACTGGTCGACGACCATGCGCCCGACGCGTTCGTAAGACTCGTCCTCCCTGGCTCGCGAACCTTCAATCTGAAAAACCGCGGAGGCCTTCGCGAGGAGATCCTGGAACTCGTCGCGGGAGGCAGCGTCTTCGAAGTCGTGGCAGTACTCGGCTGCGAGAAATGGGAGGGGGCATTGCAGATCCGCGCCCAAGGCAAGACCCGCGTGGGCGACGATGCGGTCAGCACCCTCGGCGAGCGGCGAGAGGATGCGCAGAAGCGGTGGTTCGGGCGAATGAAGGAAAGGATCGCGTGCGTGCGAGGTCAAATCAGCGATGGCTTTGAGAACTTGTTCGCATTGACCGGGTAGGCTTGCGGCGACTTCGGGCGATAGCCGGTTGGGGCGATGGCCGGTCACGCCGATTTGAACAACAAGCCGGGGCCGCGGGGGCAGGCGGGGCCGCGGCGGCGAACTTGACTCTTGAGAGGCCATGGCGCGGTGATGGACGATGCTCCCTGTGCCGGATCTCCAGTTGCCGCGGGACGAAGCCATCACTGCCAGGCGGCTTTTTCTAAAGAAAAAGCCGCCTAAGCCGAAATGGAAATGCCACATTCTAACTGGAGAACCGCGTTAAATCTGGGTTGAGCATATCACGGCGTCAAACAATAGATGGACGGGTGTTCGTGCGTGGGCCGGACGCGCGAGGATGCCTCGATCTATCCGTGGCGGATAAACGAGCCGTTGTGGAGCTCGGCCATCGCTTGGCGCAGCTCTTCTTGCGTGTTCATGACGATGGGTCCGTACCAAGCGACAGGCTCTTCGAGAGGCTTGCCGGAGACCAGCAGGAAACGAATGCCCTCAGGGCCGGCCTGGACCACGATCTCGTCGCCGCGGTCGAAGAGGACGAGCGAGTGGTTCTTTGCGTCGTAGACCGCTTCTGCATTGGGATCGACCGCTGACTCGGTGAGCACGGCCTGCGGCTCGGACGCGTCGCTAAAGGTTCCTGAGCCGGCGAAGACGTAGGCGAAGGCATTACGCGTGGTCTCGACCTTGATCCGCTTCCGCTTGAAGGGCGGCACCGAGATGTCGACGTAGCGTGGGTCGGCAGCGACTCCCTCAACGGGGCCGGTTTTGCCACAAAACTCGCCGCAGATAATGCGCGCTTTGGTTCCGTCATCTTCTGTAACCTCGGGGATGGCGCTGGACGGGATGTCCTGGTAGCGCGGGTCAGTCATTTTGAGCGATGCGGGCAGGTTGGCCCAGAGCTGAAAGCCGTGCATGCGTCCGCGCTCATCGCCTTTGGGCATCTCCTGGTGGAGGATTCCGCTGCCCGCGGTCATCCACTGCACGTCGCCGGCGGTCATACGGCCTTTGTTTCCGAGCGAGTCGCCATGCGCGACCTCACCGGCGAGAACATAGGTGATGGTTTCAATGCCGCGATGCGGGTGCCACGGAAAGCCGGCCACGTAGTCGGCGGGATTCTCGTTGCGGAAATCGTCGAGCAAGAGGAACGGATCGAATTCGGCGGTTTTGCCGAAGCCGAAGGCGCGCTGCAGCTTGACACCCGCTCCCTCGATGGTGGGCTTGGTTTGGTAGATCTCTTTGACACTTCTGAGCGACATGGTGGACCTCCGGTTCTTGAAACCAAAAGGGCGCGGCGGGCAACTTGTGCGCCCGCCCGGAAAAACCATTTGGATTCGCGGTGGATCGTACTGCTATTCGATGCGCGTGCAATAGCCCGGTTGCAAGCAGCGGTTGTAGACTCCGGCGTCTGAACATCTTCAGCCGATATCGCGACTCAGGCGGCCTTGATGAACTGCACATCGAGTGTGATGGCCACTTCCTCGCCCACTAGCACGCCGCCGGCTTCAAGAGTCGTATTCCAGGTGAGCCCGAAATCCTTGCGGTTGATTTTTGCGGTTGCGGTAAGGCCAATGCGCGTATTGCCCCAGGGATCCTTCGCGGGCTCGCTTACTTCTTCGACGTTCAAAACTACTGGCTTGGTGACGCCGTGAACTGTCAGGTCGCCTGTAACTGCGAAGCCGTCGCCCTTTTTCTCGATGTGGGTTGACTTGAATGTCATAGCGGGGAATTTTTCCACGTGCAAGAAGTCGGGGCTCTTGAGGTGGCCGTCGCGCTGCGCGTCCTGGGTGTTGACGGTGCTGGTGTCGAAGGAGACTTCAAGGGTGGATTGAGTGTGATCGGCATCGACGCGGTGCAGGACACCGCTGATTCCGCTGAACTTACCTCTAACGTTGGAGATCATCATGTGCTTGACCTTGAACTCGGCCGCGGAGTGGGCGGGATCGATGTTCCAGGTGGAAGTGGCTGTCGTAGGCGTCATCGTGGGTTGCTCCTTTCACTGTCTTGGATGCAGCACAGAGATATTCGTTGCAACAAGTATTAGGCGGGGACTCCTTGCTGGTCGCTCGGAGGGAGGCCTTATGCTTGGTAACAGACCTTCCCATGAGCGATTTTGCCCAATCCGTGAAGCAGCAGGCCGACATCGTGAAGGTGATCGAGAGCTACATTCGGCTGCGCAAGGCGGGGGCGCAGCGGTTTACAGGGCTGTGCCCCTTCCATAAGGAGAAGACGCCCTCGTTCAGCGTGCACGCGGGGCAACAGTTCTTCTATTGCTTCGGCTGTCAGGCCACGGGCGACGTGTTCAGCTTTGTGGGAAAGATTGAAAATGTGGGCTTTCCCGAGGCGGTGCGAATTGTGGCGCAGAAGTGCGACATTCCGCTGCCCAAGCGGGAGTTTTCGTCGCCGGAAGAGGCGGCCGGCGCACGGCAGCGAACCAAGCTGCTGGAACTGCACGAGACGGCTGCGGGATGGTTTGAAGAGCAGTTGCGGGGGCCAAGCGGAGCGCTGGCGCGGGAGTACCTTGCAGGCCGCGGACTGACGGTCGAGGGGATCAAGAAGTTCAGAATCGGGTACGCGCCGGACGGCTTTCACGCCCTCCACGAGCGCCTGGGAGGCGTGGCCGATGAGGAGACGCTGCGCGCGAGCGGCCTGTTCAGCTCGAAAGAGCAAGGTGACGGCGGGCCAGGGCCGATTTACGACCGATTCCGCAAGCGGGTGATGTTTCCTATTTGCAACGAAGGTGGCCGAGTGATTGCGTTTACGTCGCGGACGCTCGAGACGGGCGAGAAAGCGGGAGCGAAGTACATCAACTCGCCGGAGACGCCGCTTTATTCGAAGGGCCAGGTACTTTTTAATCTAGACAAGGCGAAGCCGGCGATTCGCGCTATGGAGTTTGCCTTGCTGGTGGAAGGCCAGATGGATTGCATCAGCGTTTTTCTGGCGGGAATTCAGAACGTGATCGCAACCAGCGGGACGGCATTTACCGAGCAGCAGGCGGCGATCCTCAAGCGCCACACGTCGAACGTGATTGTGAACTTCGATCCTGACACCGCAGGCGCGAATGCGGCCGAGAAGTCGATCGCGCTGCTGACTGAAGAGGGATTTGCGATCAAGATAGTGACGCTCGATGGGGGACTCGATCCCGACCGGTACATCAGGGAGCGGGGTGCGGAGTCTTATAAGGAAGCGTTACGCGAGTCGCGGCGGCAGGCTGATTACCTGATTGAGCGGGCACGAATGCTTTTTCCGGGTGCGAGTGCGGAACAGAAGGTGAAAGCGATGAACTTTCTACTGCCGCACATCCGGCGGATGCCAGAGGCGCTCGCAAGAGAACAGTTTGCCGCGGACGCGTCGCAGAAGCTGGGGATTGGATCGGCGGTGCTGCGCGAGGAGGTGCGACTGGCGGCGCTGCGGCGCCGAGATCGTGTAGAAGCGCGAACAGCGAGGTTGAGCGAAGTGGAAAAGGTGCTGATGCGGGCGCTGGCTGTGACTGATCCCGATGGGGCGGAGGCGCGACTGCTGGCAGCAGAGGCATTGACAAACAATGCGCCTTGGTTCGAGCACCTGGGCGCATTCAAGGCGATGCAAGCATTAGCAGATCGCGCGGCAAAGGACCCGATGGACGCGGTCGAGGATCCCAGCCAGAAGGCGCTACTGGCGGAAGCACTGCTGGGAGAAAGCAGAGCACCGCAGGCAAACGAGGTAGAGAGCGCGGTGCAGGAGGTTCAGGAGCGTGCCATGGAAGGTAGGCTGCGGGATCTGCGGACGCAGATTGCCGAGGCCGAGCGGAATGGCGACTTTGCCGGGCTGGCGCTTTTGACCCAGAGGAAGCTGGAACTGGACCAGATACTGCGGCGGCTGCACGGCCAGAAGGCGCAGGGACGGTAAGGATTTTGGGCGCGGGCCGGAAAGGCTTTCATGCGGTCAAATCATGTGTCGAGAAGGCCCTTTCGAGCGTCTAAGTAATGTGTAAGGGACCGGGATCGGGTGGCTGGAAGCGGTTGACTAGCCGATCGAGGCCGCCGGGACGGGGCAGATTTTCCGCCGGGTTTTTGCTGGTATTGGTGAGTGCGGTTGTGGTAATCTATTGATCTCAGTGAGGATGCGCGCCCCTTTGCCCCACACATGAGCTCCGGCTCGCGGGCGACCCAGGCGAAACCTGAAGCGCTGCCATCCTGTTCCGAGAAAATTATCACCGCGTTGTGCGGGCTTGCGGATGTGTATGCAAGCGAGGATTCCCTTTCGGGAGTCTTCATTTTGCGTGTCTGAAAGTGGGCGCGGTGCGGGTTTGCGACTGACGCGGGACAATGCGCGCGTAAATTGGCACGGCTGATTGTCATGACGCGGAGCTGGGAATGAAATCGGGCGAGACGCTCACTGCGAGCGGGTCTTGCCAAAGAGAGCAGGCATATTTTGGCGATTGAAGACAAGTTCGAAGAGGACGTGCATGGTCTGATCGAGACAGGCAAGGAGAAGGGCTATCTCACCTACGGCGAGGTGAACGACGCGCTGCCGGATGAGATTGGCTCTCCCGACGATCTGGATGATCTGATCACGACGATTGGCACACAGGGCATTGATCTGCTCGACACTCCGAAATTCCCCGGCGACAAGGACTTTGAGCTGGAGGAGGGCGAAGACGTCGAGCTGGATCTGACGCCGGGAACGCTCGAGAAAACGAACGACCCAGTGCGCATGTATCTGCGCGAGATGGGAACTGTGCCGCTGCTAACGCGCGAGGGCGAGGTAGAGATCGCCAAACGCATTGAGCGCGGGCAGAATCGCGTGCTCAAGGCGATTTCTCGTTCGCCGATCGTGATCCGCGAAGTAGCCGCGCTGGGCGAAGACCTGAAGCGCGGCGTGCGCAATGTAAAAGAAGTGGTGATCTTCGACGAGGAGGAACTCACCGAAGAGGTGGTGCTGACCCGCGTGAAGGCCACGGTCGCGCGCACGGACGCGTTGGTGAAGCACCAGAAGAAGGTTGCGCAGATTGAAGAGAAACAGGCTGCGATCTCGCCGGCCAACAAAGCGAAAGTGAAGGAGGCGCGGCGGCTCCGCTGGGCGGTCGGCCGCGAGAAGGTATTCATCTCGCGCATCGTTCGCGAGCTGAAGTACACGGCGCTAGAGCGCAAGCGCCTACTGGACAAGGTCAACAAGACCGTTGACACCATGCGCACGCTGGAGCGCCAGATTCGCTCGCTGGAGCAGAAGTACGAAGCCTCTAAGAGCGAGGACATGAAGAAGGAGTACCGGCGCCAGCAGAAGAATTGCCGAACGGACCTGGAAAAGATCGAAGGCGACGCGGGCGTGTCGATTGTGGAACTGAAGCGCACGCAACGCGAGATGATCCAGGGCGACATGGACGCCGAGCAGGCAAAGCGCGAGCTCATCGAGGCTAACCTGCGGCTCGTAGTGTCGATTGCCAAGAAGTACACAAACCGCGGACTGCAGTTCCTCGACCTGATTCAGGAGGGCAACATCGGCCTGATGAAGGCGGTGGACAAGTTCGAGTACCGGCGCGGCTACAAGTTTTCGACGTATGCAACGTGGTGGATCCGGCAGGCGATTACACGCGCTATTGCGGATCAGGCACGCACGATCCGCATTCCGGTGCACATGATCGAGACCATCAACAAATTGATTCGCACGAGCCGTCAACTGGTCCAGGAACTAGGGCGCGAACCTTCGAGCGAGGAGATTGCACGGCGCATGGACATTCCGGTGGCCAAGGTGCGCAAGGTGCTGAAGATCGCGCAGGAGCCCATCTCGCTGGAGACTCCGATCGGCGAAGAGGAGGACTCGCACCTGGGCGACTTTATCGAAGATCGCCAGGCAGTGTCGCCTTCGGAAGCCGTGATCGGGGTGAACCTGAAGGAGTACACCTCGCAGGTGCTGCGCACGCTGACCCCGCGCGAAGAACGGGTAATTAAGATGCGCTTTGGGCTTGAAGATGGCAGTGAGCACACGCTGGAAGAAGTAGGCCAGAGCTTCCAGGTAACGCGCGAACGCATCCGGCAGATTGAAGCGAAGGCGCTGCGCAAGCTGCGGCATCCGAGCCGGAGCCGCAAGCTGAAGGCGTTTGTTGAAGGCGTGAAGGAGATGTAACCACTCGGCTAGAGTCCAGCCGTCATAGGCCGTAGCTTCTAAAAGAAGCTGCGGCCTTTTTGCGTGCACTGAAACGCTGAAGGCTGGTAGAGCACCCAGATTATCTAAAAGCCGTAGTTCTTCTTTCGTAGGGCATTCTTGTAGGCATCGCGCGCCTTCTTGGCTGTGAGCTCTGCATCGTGGAGTTTGAATCCCGCGTCATCCCACTTCTCCATCTGAACCATGGAGTGGTCTGCTGTCGCGAGAGATTCCTCGGCGCGAATCGCATCGACCCAGCGATCCACTGCCTGCCTGTAAGTGCTCAGTAACTGGTCGAAATCTGGATTCTCCATGATTGTGAAGTTAGAAACGATCCCTGGATACGTCAATCGGAGATGCCGGCTTTTCACGGAAGATTCATGAGAACGCAGCATTGAAGGTCACCACACTTAGAAGCTCGTACTCTTCATTGGGCCGCGTGTTTTCGCGCGGCCGAGCCCGCTTCGCTCCCCGTACCTATCGCATCTCTCTGATAGAATTCCGCTTGATTCTGACTCTGTTGCTTTCTTGGATTACTCGTCCACTGAAGTTCTTCCTGATTCAGACAAAGAGGTTTCCCGATGAAAGGTATGACCCGCCGCCAGTTCGGCACAACTGTAGCCGCGACTGCCGCGCTCGCGAACATTGCAATGCCCGAGATTTTGGCGAGCCAATCGACCGTCGCGCAGAACCTCGAATTCCCAAAGGGATTCGTGTGGGGCTGCGCCACAGCTGCATACCAGATTGAGGGCGCGGTGAAGGAGGATGGACGCAAGCCGTCGATATGGGATGTGTTTGCACACACGCCGGGCAAGATCGTTCATGACGATACGGGCGACGTGGCTGACGATTCATATCATTTGTACAGAGAGGACACGCGCCTGCTGAAGAATCTCGGCGTGGGCGCATACCGGTTGTCGATTTCCTGGCCGCGCATCTTTCCCGATGGCACGGGGCAACCGAATCCCCTTGGTCTCGACCACTACAAGCGCGTTTTGGATGATTTGCTGGCAAACGGAATTACGCCATACGTCACTCTCTTTCATTGGGACCTTCCAGCTGCGCTCGAAGGAGGTTGGCAGTCGCACGACACAGCAAAGGCTTATGCCGACTATGCCGGTTATATAGCGCGGCAGCTTTCCGACCGCGTGCGCCATTTCATGACCATCAACGAGTTCGATTCCTTCACCAACCTTGGGTACAAGACGGGCATTTTTGCCCCTGGACTGAAGCTGCCGGCAGCCGAGGCCGACCTGGTGCGGCATAACGCGGTACTTGCGCACGGACTCGGTGTCGAAGCAATCCGCGCCAGCGCGCCGGCGGCGAAAGTTGGCCTGGCAGAGAATGCGACGGCCTTTGTACCGGTGATTGAGGACGAAGAGAACATCGATGCAGCGCGGCGGGCTACGCGCGAGGAAAACGCCCCGTTTCTGACGGCGGTGATGGAAGGGAAATACGCCGAGGGCTACCTGGAACGTGAAGGGGAGAATGCGCCGCGAGTCTCGCCGGGCGATATGAAAGCCATCGGAAGCTCGATCGACTTTCTCGGCTTGAATGTGTACGCGCCGTCTTATGTGCGCGCGGATGATTCCCCGCGGGGATACGCCATAGTGCCGCGGCAGGCATCGTATCCGCACATGGCTTCTCCATGGATCGCCGTCGGCCCAGAGGTGTTGTATTGGGCCGTGCGCAACGTTTGCGAACTTTGGCACCCAAGGGAGATTTACATCACGGAGAACGGATGTTCGGCCGACGATGTGGTAACAGCGGACGGCCGGATTGAAGATACCGATCGCGTGATGTACCTGCGCAATCACCTAACTCATCTGCACCGCGCAACGGCAGAAGGCTTCCCGGTGAAGGGCTATTTCCTGTGGAGTTTACTGGATAACTTTGAGTGGGCTGACGGATACAGCAAGCGCTTCGGAATTCATTACGTGGATTTCAAGACGGAGAAGCGCACGCCGAAGCTGAGTGCGGAGTGGTATCGAGAAGCGATTCGACGCAACGCCGTGGTGTAGGGGTATCGGAGTAGCTTGTGCCGCAGTTACTGGCTTACGTGAGCAAGAAGAAAGTCCGCCATGATGTGACTTGCCTCGATGGACTCAGGCAACTGTGCGTTGTACCAGAAGGCATGAGGCATCGCATCGAAGACAACGAGATGCGCATCGACCCCGGCGCGAAGAAATGCGCGGTGCAGGTTTACTGTGCCGCTCATCAGGGCATCGCGCTCGCCGGTGACGAAAAGCGTGGGCGGCAAACCGTGCAGATCGGCATAGATCGGCGAAAGCACCGGATCTTTCGGATCGGTGTTGCCAATATAGTACGGATCATGCGGACCGGGCGGCGGCGGATCGAGATGTCCGGAGAAGCCACGCAGTGAAAAAATGGAAGCCGAATCTCCTGCGCGCGCAAAATCGCCGATGCCACTGAAGATGCCCAAAGCAGCCGGCATCGGCAAACCCAATTGCTTCAGCTTCACGGCCACTTCGCCGGTCATAATGGCGCCGGCCGAGGTCCCATAAATGACAATATGCGAGGGCTTGTATGTCTTCAACAACTCTTTGTAGACAGCGATTGCATCGTCAACGCCCGCGGGAAATGGGTTTTCCGGTGCGAGACGATAGAGCACGGCGACAACCTTGACCTTGGCATAGCTGGCGATGGGAATGGATTCGCTGTAAGAACCTGAATCGGAGTTGAAGCCACCGCCATGCAGGTTCACAAAGACTTTGTCCCGATTGGCCGCTGGGATCTCAGGCGGGGTGACGATGTGCACTGGGACCCCGGCGATCTTGTCCTCGACGATCTGATTGGGGCAGAGTTTAGTCCAGGCTATGCGTGCCTGGGCAGTGTATGCATCCGTTCGCGCGCGGCGCTCGGCGAGAGACTCCGGCGGCGCCTGATCTGGCGCGGCTTGTCCCAACCATTGTTGCGCTTCAGAGCTGATCGTGGCCGGAACCGGGACCACGCGGGTCACGTGAGCTGTTCCCTGCGCGTCAATGTAGCTTGTGTCAGTGTTGGGCGCCTGAGATGCGGTGGTAGATGCGGGTTGCTGGGCAGCGAGAGACACCGTTACGAACAGAACAACGGCGAGGGGAGGACGGAGTGCGGGATACATGGGCGCGGCACCTTCCAGGGAGATTGCCAACAGATACGGATTCTGTCACGACGGGGCGAAGAACGTCCACTGAGGTTGAAGGCGATCCCCACGCGTCGACCTATTGAGAGAGGCGAATCGATCATAGTCGCGCACAAAGCGCGAGGCGCGCAGTCTTCAAGTGATTTTTCTGCGACCCTGGTGACGGTAGAGAGGAGCGCAGTGCGCGCTCCCCTATGCCGGAAGTTGATTTGCGTATTAATGCGGTAAGACGAGCAAGTCGGCTGCAAGCAGTTTTTCCGTGAGCCGGTCCAGGGCCAAAGGGACTCTGTAACCAATGGTCCTCATGCCCAGGCCAAGTATGGTTGCGGTTTCTTCCTGCGTGTAGTCCTGAAGCACGACCCGGCTCAGGAGTTCCCGATCAAGACTACTGAGCTGACTCAGGCAGTTCTCAATATCGAGGACGAAAATGACTGCGTCTTCGAAGGTTCGAATGGGACGACTGGAGGCCCAACCGCGCCCAACGGGATCGCCCAGAATCGAAGGCGCCCTGCCCACCTGCGTGGACGCGTAAAGATAACGCCGCAGCAAGCTCTCCGTGTGTTTCCTGTAGAACGCAAGGTTGGCGGGAGGCCTGTAGCCGTGCTTCTCAAGCCCTAATTGCTGCCGCTCCGCGGTTTGTCGTTTCGATTTCCTTTGCTCGATTTGCCCGGCTGCCTCGGCGGCGCTGGGTTCCCATTCCATCGGCAACTGAAAGGCTGCGCTCATTGCACACCCCCTGTTGCCTCATCCACCGCCCAAACTCTGGAAAGTTGCGTGAGGCGCGGACGCCCGCGCGGCCTGCGACTTCCCGGCGATGGAAAATCTCTCAGTTTGGATTCACATTCGCTGCAGTAAGCAGTCCCTTGAGCCTGGGCCCGAAACCAAAGGCAACCACACCCTTCGCAAATCTTCAATTGCACGCGCACTTCCATGACCGATTCTCCGCATATCTTTCTTCTCCCGACGGAATTTTGTAATGCGTGTTGTTCCCCGGGGTGTAGAGAACCAGGCCGGACAACTCAGGTTTCTCGTGTTCTGATGGGGGATTGCCGCCTGGGTTCTCGTGTTTTCTGTCATGACCATCGGCGCGCAGATCCTGGAATTTCCTTGAATGACCTTTCTTCGGCGCCCTTATAAGGCGCTCCGGTGTGGGAACGGAGATGCCGGCAAATTAAACTCCTCCGGCAACGCTCAATCGCTCTCGCAAGAGGCAGAGTTCTGCCTCCCCCTAAGCTGATGGCGACAAAGCGTTTCCCAAAAGATTCCCACAAGTCAATGCATTATTTAGTAAGGCCAATGTAGGTTCATGCTTCCTTTGCGTCAATGCTGGACTACCACTTTCCGGTCATTGCCTTCAAAATCTGCGACGAGACGCTCAGAATTAAGGCAGATAAGTCCAAATAACTTTTCCCTGAGCAATGAGATGAGGTTTCGTTTCATTGCTGGTGGCGAATTTTCCACAAATGAACTTTACACAGATGCACGAACGCCTTCGCCTGGAGCTGCTGCGCAGAATACAGCGGGGGACGGTCAGCGTCTCGCTGCTCGGTCGCCAGACCGGATTTGGACAGGCTCATCTATCCAATTTTCTGCACAGACGGAGACAACTCTCTCTCGAGGCCATGGATCGCATCCTGACCGCACAGCATCTTACGGTCGCCGACTTGCTGCCCTCCGCTCAGCAGTTGGAACCCGGACCCAGGGGCGATGGCGTCTGCGCGGTCCCAGTTGTTTCGCACGCTGTGGCGCTTTTCGAGCCTGTGATCCGGCCATCTGCCATTCAGTCACTCCTGTACCTGCCTGCTGTTGCGGTCGAATCGGTTCATTCGCGTGCATCGGGCACCCGCCGCGCATGGGAGCGATTCGTTGCGGTTCGCGTGCCTGCGGTCGACGCTCCGGCGATGGATCCACTGCTACTACCAGAGGCGATAACACTCATTGACCGGCACTATAATTCGCTGCTGGCTTACCGGCCAGATCGCGCGAATCTGTACGCGGTTCGGGACGGCGCGCACCTGAAGTTCCGATACGCGGATTTTCTTGCCAGCCGTCTTGTGCAGCGTCCCCACAACCTGGCCTTTCCCGTGGACCTGATCGATGTGGAACCCGGAGAATCTCCCAACGAACTGCTGGTGGGAAGGATTGCGCTGATTTTGAATGAGCTATGAGTAACGGTCCGCGCGAATACACAAAGAGGTCGAGGCCGGGCGTTTCCGCTTCAATTTGAGGGGGACTTTGCGTTGGCCAGATCGCTTTCGGCTTCAGCAATGTCCTCAGGTCGCCCGAGGTCGCGCCAGTAGGATTCGTCGGCGCGAAAGGCGAGGATCGCTTCACCCTGAGCGGCGAGGTGCAGATAGGCGGGAATGATGGAAAAGGTGCCTTCCTCTGAAAGATTGGCGAAGATGCGCGGTGAAAGGACGTGAATTCCAGAGAAGGCTAACGCGTGAAACTCTTGCGCGGGGGGGGGCCACTCGATTTCTGCGTCGCGACCGGCGCGGCGGCCGCAGAGCTGGCCCTGCTGGTTGAATAACAAGGGCCGCGAAGTGTCGCGCTGCTGAACGGCCAGGGTGGCGAGCGCGTTGTGCTCGGTGTGGAAGCGTACCATGCGGGCCAGGTCGATGGTGCTGAGAACATCGACGTTATGAACGAGAAAGGGTTGGTTTTTGCTCCCGCCGTCTTCAAGAAAGAACCATGAGGCCTTCTCGATGCCGCCGCCGGTATCGAGCAGGACCTCCTCGCGAGAAACAACAATGCGCATGCCAAAGTTGTGGTTGGCCTGAAGGTAATCGACGATGCTGTCGGCGAAATGGTGAACATTGACAATGACCTCGTTGACGCCGAAAGAGCGCAGACGGCTGAGGGTGATCTCGAGCAACGTGCGGCCGGCAACCGTGACCAACGCTTTGGGGCGGTCATCGGTGAGCGGATGCAGACGCGTGCCCAGTCCGGCTGCAAGAACCATCGCCTTCATTTAAGCGGCCTCTCCAGACATACCCAACTTTTCAAGCTCGATGTGACGGACGACGACTTCGACGCCAGCGGTGCTGTGCAAATGTTTTGCCAACTGCTCCGCCAGATAAACCGAGCGGTGCTGACCGCCGGTACAGCCAAAAGAAACCATCAAACTGGTGAAGCCGCGCTGACGGTAACTCGCCGCGCTGGCATCGACCAGCGAGACCGCATGAGAAAGAAACTCGTGGACGCTCTCGTGCCGGTCAAGATATTCGATCACGGACGAGTCACGGCCAGTCAGCGAACGAAATTGCTCTTCACGACCGGGGTTGGGAAGGCTGCGGGCATCGAAGACGAATCCGCCTCCGTTGCCTGATTCATCGAGGGGCATGGAGTGGTGGAAGGAGAAACTAAAGATTTGGACGGTGAGGCCGGTGGCGGGCGCGGCGTTGTGCTGGAGTTTGTCGCTGGATGACGTTCTTTCGAGCGCATCGAGAAGCGCCGGTAGCGCGATGGGCAGCTTGACGTTTTCCGCAAGCCAGCGCAGGTTCTTCAGCGCGTAAGGAACGCTTTGCAGGAAATGTGCCTTGCGCTCATAGAATCCGCGGAAACCGTACGCGCCCAACGCCTGCAGGATGCGGACATAGACGAAGGCGTAGTAGTGCTCCATGAATCCGTCGCGTTCGGGATCGATGAATCCGGCCAGACCGTCAAGATAGTGCTCGAGCAGATCGTGGCGCAGGGCAGGCGGCAGATCGGCCTTGCCGTCGTACAAGAGCGACGCGACGTCGTATTGCAGCGCGCCCTTGCGGCCGCCCTGGTAGTCGAGAAACCAGGGTTGGCCGTCGCGCAGCATGATGTTGCGCGACTGAAAATCGCGATAGAGAAAGTAGTCGTGATCGGCGCCAAGCAGAAATTTGGTCAGGCGCGTGAAATCGAGCTCGAGAGCCTGCTCATTGAAGGGGATGCCGGCCAGGCGGAGAAAGTAGTACTTGAAGTAGTTCAGATCCCAGGCGATGGATTGGCGGTCGAAACTCGCGCGCGGATAGCAGACCTTGTAATTGAGATCGCGGCCAGCTTCGACCTGAAAGCGCGGCAGAATAGAGACGACTTTGCGGTAAGCCTCGACGACAGGCGGAGCGATCGTGTCGCCGGAACGATTGGCGCTGAGAAATTCAAAGAGCGTAGTGTCGCCCAGGTCTTCTTCGAGGTATGCACCGCGATTCAAATCCTCCGCATAAATCTGCGGCACTCGTAAGCCATGACGGCGAAAATGGCGGGAGAACTCGAGGAAAGCAACATTCTCCTCGCGCACCGAGTAGAGAATCCCAATTGCGCTCTTTCCGTCGCCGGTGAGGCGGACAATCATGCGGCCCGAGCCGCCGAGCTGGCCCTGGAGCGGCTGAACGCGCTTTGGCGACGACTGAAAGTGCTGCTCGAAGAGCCGTTTGAGAACTTCCATGAGGGTCGACAATGCTGCTTACGATGCTTCGACAAAGATAGTCACGGGGTGAAACGGATGCAAGGCGAACTGCTCCTCGAGTAGGGTTATCCCGCCTGGTGACCTGTATCCACGCCGTCAAAGCGCGTAAAGGCTGAGTTCCAGTGCATCTGAACGATGCCGGTGGGGCCGTTGCGCTGCTTGGCGATGATGATTTCCGCCTTGGATTTGTCGGCATCGGCCATATTCTCGTCGCGGTTGTAATAACTCTCGCGGTGAATGAAAGCAACGACGTCGGCGTCCTGCTCAATGGAGCCCGATTCACGCAGGTCGCTTAACATGGGCCGCTTGTCGTCGCGTTTTTCGTTGCTGCGCGAGAGCTGGGAGAGCGCGATGACGGGGACCTGGAGCTCCTTGGCCATGGCTTTGAGGCCGCGCGAGATGGCCGAGACTTCCTGCACGCGGTTTTCGAAGCCTTTGCGACTGGCGCCCGGCAACGTAGCAGACATGAGCTGGAGATAGTCAACCATGACCAGGTCGAGCCCGCCGGCATTCTGCTTGAGGCGACGCGCCTTGGCACGCATTTCGGACACGGTGGCTCCCGCAGAGTCGTCGATGAAGATATGCGTCTCCAATAGCTGGCTCAATGCGGCCTGCAATTTCTCCTGCTCGACGCGCCCGAAGAATCCCTTCTGGATTTTTTGCTGATCCACGCTCGCCTGAGACGCCAACATGCGGCGAAGTAGGGATTCGCGGCTCATTTCCAGGCTGAAGATGGCCACTACGGAACCGTGGCGCAGGGCGGCGTTTTCCGCGATGTTGATGGCGAGCGCGGTTTTGCCCATGGAGGGCCGAGCCGCGATGATAATGAGCTCGCCTTTTTGCAGTCCGCTGGTCATGCGATCGAAATCAGTAAAGCCCGTGGCCAGGCCGCTGACTTCCCGGCTTTGCTTGTAGAGATTGTCGATGGAGCCGAAGGAGTCGCGGATGATGATTTCAATGGGCTGCAGGCCCTGATTGAGACTGCCTTGGCTTACGTCCAGCAGTTGAGACTCGGTCTCATCGAGAACGCCAATGGCGTCCTGGCTCTGGTCGGCGGCCTTGGCGATGGCGGCCGAGCAGATGCCCATGAGCCGGCGCAACATGCTCTTGTCTTTGACGATGCGGATGTAATCCTCAATGACGGGACGGCGCGGCAAACCCTCAGTGAGCGACGCGAGGTAGGCTACGCCACCAACGGACTCGACTTCCTTGTAGCGCGCCAACTCGTTGGAAAGAGTCACGATGTCCACCGTGCGGCCGGTATCGATCAATTCGGTCATGCGCAGGAAGATACGCCGGTGGGAGTCGAGCGAGAAGTCATCAGACTTCAGCGATTCGGCAGCCTCGGCATGGGCGGCATTGTCGAGCAGGATCGCGCCCAGGATGGTCTTTTCCGCGTCGAGATTCGCGGGCAAGCCGGCTTCGAGAGTGAGGTCGGGGACGGTGGCCATATCGGTGGTAGTTGGACTCCCCCCCGGCCGAGAGCCGAGAGGAGTTTCTCTGAGTTTGAGGCTTCCGGGTTCCGACGGCAAGCTCTAACGGCTGTGAGAAAGACGGAAAGTATCTGGAAACCTTGGAAATGAATTCCTTCGGGCCGTGGGCTGTGCGCTGGATCTCAACCTACGATGCGTTGAGCCGCGCGAAGATCGTATCGAAATTGCCAGTTTCGGCGGCGAAGCGGAGGGTCTTTACATTTTCGACGCAGATTTCCGGCGGAGTCGGCTGAGTCTTGAGGATCTCCATGGCCTCGGCGATGAATTTATCGAGCGGCATGGCGCGCGGGTTGTTGAAGCCGTCCATCAAGTGCGTGGCGACGTATGGCGGAATCAACTCGATGACCTCGACGCTCGTGTCGCGGAGCTGGGCACGCAACGAAAGCGTGTAGGAGTGGAGGGCGGCCTTGGTGGCGCAGTAGGTGGGCGTGCGCGCCATGGGCAGAAATGCCAAGCCCGACGAGACGTTGATGATAGTGGCGTGCGGCTGTTTTTGAAGATGCGGCAGCATTGCCGCGGTCAGGCGGATAGGGCCAAGCAAATTGGTGGCGACAATGGCCTCCGCATCAGCCAGCCCGGGATGCTGCTCAAGAAGGTTTTCGCGGCGCATGATGCCGGCATTGTTAATAAGAACGTTGAGCGCTGGGAATTCAGCAATGGCCTGTGCGGCAAAGGCGCGGATCGACACAGGATCCTGCATGTCAACCGTTAGTGACTTCATGCCGGGATTCGCGGCGGTGGTTTCGTCGAGGGCGTGCCGCCTGCGGCCGGAGATGATGACCTGGTTACCGAGAGCGTGGAGAGACTCAGCGAGGCCGCGGCCAATGCCGGAGCCGCCGCCTGTGATGAGAATGGTGTTGGCACTTGGATTCATGAGAGAAGATGCCTCTGACAGGCATGATAGCCGGGCCGGGTGATGGGCGTGTGACAACGGCCACAGGCCGCCAGTGAGCCAAAGTGGGCCGGTGCGGTCGATCAGTTACCACCTTGGGACCGAGTGGCTCGGGAATGCTTCAAATTTCGCGCCATCCAATTGACCCATGAGGATAATGAGGCATCGATTACGAAGTTACGCCCGTTGCCGGGCAACTTAGTTTTCGACTTCGACTTATTCCGTGCGGCGCAATGCCGATAGGAGTCGAAGGAGGATGCCGCCATGGCAACCCAACGATTGGAAGTCGCTCACCTCCTGGCAGTTTCGCCATCCCCGGCCGCATCCCAACTGCAAATGGTCAGTTATGCTGCCACATTGGCGCGCGCCCGAGCGATCGTGAGCCGCGACCCTCGTGCGCAGGCAGAGTGGCATTCCGAGGCCGCAGTCAATCTTCGTCTTTTGGGAAAGGGAGTCGGTTGGGCAATCGGAATCGAAGGGGTAACGGCGTTGGGCCTGTATGCCATCTGGTTTGTGTGGCATCTTCGGCTGTAAGTCATGCAGGCATCCCAGGAGAAGAGGCCGGCCTCCACATTTGCCGGAATTTGGATGCTGCAAGGAAACAAGTGCCGTTAAGGATCTCGTGCCCGCCGGCATTCTCCTTGAGAATAACCCGATACACATTTTGTGGGATCTGGAGCAGGCAAACTGCAATTCCATCTACAAATCTGCGATGATAGGCAGATGTGCCAGCTGGGCACTTTGAACAGATAGGACCCACCGCCCAAGTGAAACCCGCAATGCGCCGCGTGGCGCTGATTTACAACCCGGCTTCAGGACAGTACTCCTCTCGGAGAAAACCGGCCGTTGGCGAGATCAAGGCTGTGCTCAGTGAAGCTGGTGTCGAGTCAGAGGCATTCGAAACCGGTGCCCCCGGCAGTGCCACAACCATTGCAAAAGAGGCAGTTCGAGACGGCTACGATACAGTGCTGGCGTGCGGAGGCGACGGGACGGTGCATGAGGCTGTGCAGAGCCTTGTGGACACCGACGTGGCGCTGGGGGTGGTCCCGCTGGGCACCGCCAACGCGCTAGCCGCGGATTTGGGATTGATTGCACCGCCGGCCAAGGTAGCGCGCATCTTGCTCGATTCGGCACGAGCACGGGTTTCAGTAGGGCGCATTCACTTTGCGGACAGAGATGGGAATCCGGGCTCACGGTATTTCGTCGTCGCGGCGGGGGTCGGCGCGGATGCACTGCTGATGTCACGACTCGATACCCGTTTGAAGCGACGCCTGGGATACGTTCTCTATCTCATTGAGGCATTTCGGATCTGGGCAACTTCGTCGTTTCCGCTGTTCGAAGCACAATTGCCGTCGAACGGAAATGGCGGCGGGCGTGTGGTAGAAGTTTCTCAATTGCTGGCAGTGCGAGTGCGCTCATTCGGGGGTGTATTACGTACGCTTGCTCCGGGCGCGAGCCTGCGCAACGGCAGCCTGAGCATGCTGGCGTTCAAGACGCAAAGCCGGCTGCAATACCTATCGTTTCTGCTCGCTGTTATTGCGGGCAGGCACACATTCAACCGCTCAGTGGAGTTGATGGATTCGCCGTCGATTGAATGCCGAGCGTTCGACGGCGCGGCGGGTCCGCTCTTTGTCGAAGCAGATGGAGAGGTCTTGGGCTGCCTGCCTGTGCGGCTCGAAGTCGTTCCGCACTCGCTTACGCTCTTGATTCCGCCGGGCGTGCAGCCGTGATGAGTTCGCGACGGATGGCTTAATCCTCGTAGAGATAGCCTTTCGCGGTTTCCTGAAAACTTCGCAGATCGTTCTGCTTCCAGCCGTCGCAGCGATTCAGCTCGCGTGCCAAAATATCCGCGACAACGGGCGAGGCATCGATGGCGGCCCGCGCATCGAGGAATAGCGCTCGCGTGCGCCGGGCGAGCACATCCTCGACCGTTCGCGCCATTTCGTAGTGCGCTGCCCAAACGACCTCGCGCAGCCGAAAGGGCAAGCGCGGGTGCAACAAGGCGTCAAGATTCGAATGTTGGGGGCTAGAGTTCTGGGTAGAAAGAGCGCGAAGCGCGGGGAGATCGGACCCATAGACACTCTCCCATGTGGAATTCGCAGAGCTTGCTTCGGAAGTCCATCCGTGAAGCTTCAATTCGAGGGTTGGGGAGGAACGTTTGGGGAGCACTGCCACCTGCGCGGCGCGATCAATCGTGTCCTGACCCATTCTGCGGTAGGTCGTCCACTTTCCGCCCGTGACGGTAATCAGTCCGGAGGCAGAAACCATGATGGCGTGATCGCGGGAGAGCTTTGAGGTCTTTACGCCACTCTTGCGGACCAACGGACGCAGACCCGACCACACACTGAGGATTTCTTCGGGCCGCGGCGCACGACCCAGGTAACGGGCGATGTGATTGCGAAGGAATTGTTTTTCCTCCGGGAGAGCCCGCGGCTCAGGCGACTTTGTGTTAACAGGTACATCCGTGGTTCCGACAAGCAATGCGCCCAGCCATGGGATGGCGAAAAGGACACGCCCGTCTTCGGTTTTGGGAATCATGAGCGCCGTATTCCCAGCGAGAAAGGTGCGGGGCAGGACGAAATGCGACCCCTGGCTGACGACCAGAAAAGAATCGCGCGGACGACCGTTGAGCGCTAGCGTTTCCTCGGCGTGAACGCCACAGGCATTGATGACTGCCTTAGCCTGAAGGTCGAAGACGGTGCCGTCTTCCCGGTCGTGGACCTGGATACCCGCGATTCTTCCGCCCCGCTCAATCAGACCTGTGGCTTCAACGTAGTTGATGGCGGTTCCGCCGAGATCCTGGAGGGTTCGCAACAGGGCGATGGCATAACGGGCGTCGTCAAACTGGCCGTCGTGATAGAGAATGCCGCCGCGAAGATGATCTTCCTTTACTCCGGGCAGCATTTCCAGCGTGGTGTTGCGGGAGAGCAACTCCGAGTGGCCCAACGACAACTTTCCTGAAAGTTGTTCATAAACCTTGAGGCCGAGGCCATAGTAAGGAAGCGAAAAATAGCTATAAGCCGGAACGACGAAGGATAGATCGTGGACCAGATGCGGCGCATTGCGTACCATGTGGCCGCGCTCGCGCAAAGCGTCAAGAACCAGCGTCAGATTCATTTGCTCCAGATAGCGGACGCCGCCGTGGACAAGCTTGGTGCTGCGGCTCGATGTCTCCTTGGCAAAATCGGCGCGTTCCACGAGCAGGGTGCGGTAGCCGCGAGCAGCAGCTTCGACGGCAGCACCCAGGCCAGTAGCCCCGCCGCCTATCACTAGCACATCCCAAGGTTGGGCAGTAGCACCCAATTGGCTGAGGATTCCCTCTCTTGCGACCACGCCTATTCCTTCCTTTCATAGCGAGTGGATGACGGAAAATAGCACGGTCGATGGCGGGCCACGAGTGGACACAAGAGGACTTGCGTCGCGAACCGAAACGCGCCTTCGATCAAGGTAGATGGCTGTTTTTCCGCCCAGGCTCTGGTCTCTCAGTGGGCGCTATCCGCGAGTCGAATCGCCGCGGACTCTTGCGCAACAGCGCCGAACCAATATTGCAAGCGTGTTGCTGCTTCCATTTTACCAGTGTGGAGTTCGGCTTCTCTGCACGGGCAGCCTGAGCGCCGCACGAAGGTAATTCGAAAACGAGCGCGGTGCGCCAGACACTTCGAAGTGACTGGCGCATCCGCATGCTTGGGTTAGTAACTGACCTTCAACGCGAACTGAATCACGCGCGGCGTAAAGGTACTGCTGATGAGGCCGCCGGTCGACGCATTCGCGCCCTGCGTGCCGCTGATGGTGGACGGCAGGTAGAGATTGGTGTGATTAAAAATGTTGTAGAACTCGGAACGGAACTCGATCTTCATGCCTTCAATGGGCGTACTGAAGGTCTTGTTGAAGTCGAGATCGGTTTGATAGAGGGGAGGAGTGCGGCCCGGGTTGCGCGACATATTGCCGAATGGCGGCTGAACAGCGCCATTGGCGTTGTCGACTGCGGGCAGCGCGACGGCCTTGTAATTGATGTACTGTATATAACCCGTGGTGGTCGAAGGCACCACGCTACGTCCTTGAGTCAGCGGCACGCCGGAGACGCGGTTGGGGCGGTAGAGGTTGACGCCCCGGTAGTTGGCCACGATCTGCGTGGAAGCGAGCTGGGCGGAGTTCGGCCCATACGTGAGGTTGAAAGGCGTTCCTGCCTGCGCCGTGTTGTCTGCGCTCACCTGCCATCCGCCCAGGACCCCATCCACGATCGGATTGAGGTGTTGACCGAATCTGCGCCCGCGCCCGAACGGCAGATCGTAAACGAGACTGGTGATGTTGGCAACCGGCAAGTTGTAGTCCGATTGCGCGTATTCGGCCTTGAGGTTATTCGCATCTTGCGGCGAAGGCGTGTTGCCTTCCAGCGACGCGCTGGCATTGTCGAGCGAGTGCTCCCAGGTAAAGCTATTGAGCAAGGTCAGCCCACCGACCATGCGCTGCTCATACCGTGCCTCCAACGCGCTGTAATTGGAATGAGCCTCGTCCAGTGCTTCCGTAATATCCGAAGGCCAGCTCGCAAAGGGACGCGAGTAAGTGTAGGTGTTCGAGCTGGCCGAGTCGATGATGTTGCGCTGATTGCCGTTCAGAAACGCCTGCAGCTTGAGGCCGTGATTGCCAACATAAGCGATGTCGACCAGGCTGTTCTTCCCTAGTTGGCGCTGCACTGCGAGATAATAATTCTCCACATAGCTATCCCGCGTATTCTTGGGCGCCCATGTGATGTTATCGGTGGCGGGATTGAAGCTCGTAACCAGCCCGGACGGGAAACCCTGGGACGCAGTCGCGTAGCAGGTTGGCGTTGTGGTTCCCGTGGCGATGATCTGGGCAGGCAGCGGCGTGGAACAGTGATTGGTTGTGGTTGGCGCAATCTGGGTAACAGCGGCGAATTGCGCCTGCGGCGCATTGATGGCGAGGATGTCACCAGAGCCGGCGCGGGTATAGTGCACATAGCCCGTGCCGAATCCGCCACGGATGGACGTATGTTGCGTGACCGCCCAGGCAAAGCCGACGCGCGGTGCAAAATCGTTGAGGTCCGGATTCATCAATGTCTTGCCGTAGACGCCGCTGCCTGTTGTGGGCGTAATACCGTTGCCCAAAGTTGCCTTGGGATTAATCGTGAGGACGGTTTGCGAGCCCGGATCCCAGTTGGAAACATAGTTGTTCAACTCGGAATAGGGTGAGCCGTATTCCCAGCGCAGACCGAGGTTGAAAGTCAGGTTAGGAGACACCTTCCAATCGTCCTGCAGGTAGGCGCTGTCGAGAGACTGGCGAAGATGGGCCTCGAAGGCAGCTGCGAGAGTGTACGCGTTGGTTGTACCGAAGAGGAAATCCGCCCAGTAAGCATCGGCAACTTTGGTGGGCGAACTGTAGGATCCGGAAAAACTAAATGAGCCGTACGGCGGGTTGTTGTCGAAGACTCCCATCCAGATATGTTCGTATTCATATCCGATCTTCAGCGAGTGCTTGCCCTTGATCCAGGTGAAGCCTGCCGAGGGATCAATCATGGCAGGATTCTGAAACTGCGGGTTCGTGGTCTGGCGGCCAAACGACGAAAAGCCGCCGCCAATGGAGACAGCGGGGAGCCCTCCCTGGAAGCTGGTCGGCAAGCTTCCGAGACCAGGAATCGGCGCACCATTCACCAGGACAGGCGCAGTTCCTTCGCCAATAGGCGTCTTGCCCGCCTTGGTCCGGGAGATACCCAGACGCAGATCGAGTAACCGGCTGGCCCCGAAGCTGCCCGTGTATCCGAGGGCGATTTGCTGGTCGAGAATGCGCTGATACCCGCCGACCTGGCCCTCCAGCGGCTCGGGAATGGTGGGGAAGTTGATGGCCGTTTCCTTATGGTCGCTGATGCGCAGAAAGTAGCGCGCAGAGGGGCTCTGCGTATAATCCAGGCGCAAGTCGCCCTTGTCTGAGTAGTCGCGGAAGGGTATCAGCACCGAGTAGTCGGCGGCATTCTGGCCGGTGGTTGCGGAGCCCGAGAGGGGCAAGCCCGTGATGTTCTTAAACGCTGCCACGATTTGAGCAGACAAGGGATCGAATGCGTTAGACGGAATGGGCGTGTTGGCGGGATAGCTGGTCCCTGTGACGGGATTGGTGACCGGTACGACAAGGTTGCCGTTCAGCTCATTCTGGGTGGGCAGAGTTAACACATACAGGGGCTTGGTGATGGCCCGCAAACCCTCATAGTCGAGAAAGAAGAACATCTTATCGCGCAGGATGGGACCGCCGAGGTTGCCGCCGAACTGATTGCGGTTCGACGTTGGCTTTCGGAACGGAACGGGCCCGTTGGTGCCGATCGTGGTGGGCTTGAAGAAGCCGGCTGCGTTGAGGTCGGTGTTACGGAGAAACTCATAAACCAGTGCATGGAATTGATTGCCGCCCGATTTCGAGGCCACGTTGACGGTCGCGGCCGAACCACGACCATACTCCGCGCTCTCATTGTTAGTGACCACGCTGAAATCCGCAACGGAGTCCGGCGGTACGGCAATGATTTGATTGTCGAAGCCCTGGTTGGACTCGCCATAAGCGTTGTTGTCCATGCCGTCGAGCAGGAAATTATTAAACATCGAGCGCTGGCCATTGACGTTGTACGCGCCTGCGCGGACGGGGCTGTTGATGTTGGTGGTGGTCGTGGCCTGCGTAGGAGCCTGGCGCACGCCGGTTACGAGAGCGAGCAGATCGGTGTAGTTCCGGCTCACCAGCGGAAGAGCTGAGCTCTGATAGCCCGTGATGGTTTGGTCACGCTGGCTCGATTCAGTTTCGAGTTGCAACGCCACATCGCTAACTTCAACCGTCGTGGCCTGTGCCGCGCCGACTTTCAACGTGAGGTCGATGCGCTCGCGCGCGCCAACGGAGAGGGTAATTGACTTTGCCTCAGCGATGGCGAAACCCGTGGCACTTGCCGAAATGGTGTAAACGCCTACGTGCAGCGATGGAACTTCATAGTCACCCGAATCGTTCGTCTTGACAACCGTGGCTACTCCGGTAGCGTCGTTGGTGACTGTAATGGTCACGTTGGGCACAGCGGACCCGCTGGAGTCACGAATGGTCCCGACCAGTCCGCCGGTGTCGTATTGTGCAAATACGGCGCGTGATGGAAGCAATAACAGAAGCGCGATGGCCAAAAGGAGCCACCTTGAGCCCCACTTTTCACAATTCGACGCGCAGACGGTTCCGGCTTGTTGGTCCACAGATCGGTTCGACGGATTCATATTGCCTCCCAGTGTTCCTGTTTCGAATGCTGTTAACTTTATTCCCTGTTCGCCAGGGCTATTGACTTGTCGAAGACACCGTCATCGGAGAACCCGATTGCTCAATTGGGATGGATAGTGAAGCCAGGTCCCGCAGACACGAATTGGCCCACGGGGATGAAACACCCTTTGACCCGCCGCGGCAGGCGCGGGATCCGATCAACCCGGGGCCTGAAAAAGCGCCCAGCGTCATTAGGTTCGAGACGATTCAAAGCCATCCTTGGCCATTTCCGTTAACATTCGAGGAATACAGCGTTAAAAGTCTGCCAAAGACAAAAATCCACCTCCAAACACGAACGTCTCTACCGGCAGACGCGCAGCGTCAGTCGGTTCAGGGAAGCAGTATTTGGCGGTGGATTTCTCTAAGTCTTTTTCCGCGAGAGGAAGCTAACAAAGGCGCAACAAGCGTGTCAAGAACAATTTGACACCGGCTGGCGGCGTGGCGACTGCGGGATTTCGGCAGAGTCGTTGAATCAATCGATGAGGGCTGTCGCGGCGGTCCAAGCTCGTTTCTGACTTTCGGCAACTCCGCGATGGGTGAGTGTTCCGAGCCATGTGTTTAGCCCTTCGGATAATCCTGCATCCTGGCGGAGTGCCTCGCGCGCACCAAGGTTGGCCAGCCGCAGCAGATAAGGAAATGTCGAATTCGTGAGCGCCAGCGTGGAAGTATGCGGCACCGCGCCCGGCATGTTGGTCACGCAGTAATGTACTACGCCATCGACCACAAAACTGGGGTTGGAGTGCGAGGTGGGACGCGCCGTCTCCACGCAGCCGCCCTGGTCGATGGCCACGTCAACGATGACTGCGCCTTTCTTCATCTGGGCTACCATGGCCCGCGTAACCAACTTTGGCGCCGTTGCTCCGGGAATCAGCACTCCGCCGATGACGAGATCTGCTTCGCGAGTGGCCTGGGAAATGTTGTAGCTGTTCGAGGCGAGCGTGTAGAGGCGACCGCCGAAGATGTCGTCAAGATCACGCAGCCGGTTCAGGTTCACGTCAATGAGAGTCACTTTTGCGCCGAATCCCATGGCGATACGGGCGGCATTGGTGCCGACGATGCCGCCGCCGAGTATGGTCACGTGCGCGGGTGGAACACCAGGAACGCCGCCGAGCAAGATGCCACGCCCACCGCGCTCTTTTTCGAGATAGCTGGCTCCCACCTGGACGCTCATGCGACCAGCGACCTCGCTCATGGGCGTGAGCAGAGGCAATGTGCCCTGCCGGTCGTGGACCGTCTCGTAGGCGATGCCGATAACTTTTGATTCAAGAAGCTTGTCAGTGAGCGCGGGCAGCGGCGCCAGATGCAGATAGGTGAAAAGAACTAGCCCTTCGCGGAAATAAACATACTCCTGTTCAATAGGCTCTTTAACCTTGACGACCATCTCCGATTTGCCCCAGACATAGCCTGCATCGCCGACAATTTCCGCGCCCGCATTCTGGTAGTCCGCATCGGGAAATCCGGATTGTGCGCCGGCCTGCGTTTCAACGAGCACTTTGTGGCCAGCTTCGGTGAGTTCTTTAACGCCCGCTGGGGTAACGCCGACCCGGGCTTCGTTGTCCTTGATCTCTTTGGGAACGCCGACAATCATGGCTGATCCTCCTCAAACGGAGTGGCCTCCCTTTGGCTCCAAGCGCCCTCGGGGGAGGGCCGCAGTGCGACAAGACTAGCGCGCTGAGTGGGAGGGCTTTGTGATGTGAGCGCTCGCCAAGCCGTCGACTGAAAGCAATTCTACGGCGCAAACTGGTTCCAATGTGTGCAAATTTTGTGATAGAACACTGAAATGAGCACGAATCGTGATCTCAATACCACCCTAGAGCAACAATCACTTGAGAAGCCGGTTGAGTCGAAAGTTCCGGCGGGATCGGCGCCTGGATTGGACGAACTCGATGCCGCCATCTTGCGCTTTCTGGCGCGCAGCGGACGAGCCACGAACTACGAAGTCGGCGAAGCGGTAGGCTTGTCGGCCTCGGCTGCCTCGCGGCGCATTCTGGCATTGGAATCGTCGGGAGCGATCCGCGGGTATCGCGCGATCATCGACGACCGGCTTTTGGGCAAACACATGACGGTCTACATCCGCGTGACATTGGAGCGGCAGTCGGCCGCGGTGCTGAACGCGTTCGAGGCCGCGGTGCGTCATTGCCACGATATCGTGAGCTGCCATTTGCTGGCCGGCCAGTACGACTACATTCTGGTGGCTCGAGTGGCCGGAATTGACGACTACAATCGACTGCACCAGAACGAGCTTTCGCGGCTACCGGGCGTGATCCGGTTGGAAACGAGCTTCGCGCTGCGGGACGTGCTGGACGGGAAAAGCTAGAGGTTCGGATCCGACAAATCCGGACCCAACTCTTCAGGCTGACTACTCCATCGTTTCGCGACCTCTGCGCCACAAGTCAACGTTGCCCTCCTGCGCATAACGGTCGATTTCCTTGAGTTCAGCGGCGGTGAACTTCAGCTTCTTGAGTGCGTCGAGCGAGTCGTCAAGCTGCTCGACGTTGCGCGCGCCAATGAGGGCAGAAGTGACTCGCTGATCTCGCAGCACCCAGGCGATTGCCATTTGCGCAAGGGTCTGACCCCGGCCGCGTGCAATCTCGTCGAGCGCGCGAACATGCTTGAGATTCTTCTCGTTCAGGAATTCCTTCAACATTGAAGAGCCCTCGCTCTTTGCGCGCGAGTCTTTGGGCACGCCCTTGAGGTACTTGCTGGTGAGCAATCCCTGGGCCAGCGGCGAAAAGGCAATGCAGCCAGCGCCAACTTCTTCGAGCGCGTCGAGAAGGCCTTTCTCGATCCAGCGATTCAGCATGGAGTACGAGGGCTGGTGAATGAGCAGCGGCACTCCCATGCTCTTGAGGATCTTCGCGGCTTCGCGTGTTCGATCCGGCTGGTAAGAAGAGATACCAACATATAAAGCCTTGCCCTCATGCACGGCTGTGACGAGAGCACCCATGGTTTCTTCGAGGGGGCAGTTCTTCCAAGGGCGATGCGCATAAAAGATGTCGACGTAATCGAGGCCCATGCGCTGGAGGCTGTCATCGAGTGAAGCAAGCAGGTATTTGCGCGAGGCGCCGATGCCATATGGTCCAGGCCACATGTCGTAACCGGCCTTAGAGGAGATGATGAGTTCGTTGCGCAGGCCGCGAGAATGCTTGCGCAGACCAAAGTCCTTACGCAATATCGTGCCGAAGTTTTCTTCGGCTGAGCCGTAGGGAGGTCCGTAGTTGTTGGCGAGGTCGAAGTGAGTGACGCCACGATCGAAGGCGCGGCGGACCATGGCGCGGCCGGTTTCAAAGACATCAGCGCCTCCGAAGTTCTGCCACAAACCGAGGGTGATGGCGGGCAGAACGAGACCAGATTTTCCGCAACGCCGAAACGTTGCGACGTCGTAGCGAGTGGGGGCAGGAACGTAGGCAGTTTCCATTGCAGTTCCATGTTACTGCGTGGGCCTTTTCGGTCCGGGCGCCCTGGGCGGTGCAGTTTTCGCGTCGAGCCCCAACTTTTCTGCGAGTGCATTGATCAGGGAGACGGCTTCCTCGTCGGAAGGGTCAGCGGAGAAAAGCAGCTCGTCAAGAGGCGGATTGGAAGTGGGAGCGGTGGGTGCGGGAGAACGAGGCTCGGGATGGTTGAGGGCCATTTGGAGTCCCAAAAGGAGAATGGATGCGCGGCGCGCACTGACGCGGCCATCGGCAAGACCCTGAAGGACGCTGTGGAGGGCGTGGGGGATTCCGTTCTGGTCGAGAGTTGTGGGTATCTCGACGCGATGCTCCGTCGAAGGCCTTTTTGCCTGAGGCGGAATGCGGCGTCCGTGGAAGTAACAGAAGGCAGAGCCCCGGATGGCGGGCGACTGGCAGGTGAGTCCGCTGGGCATGATGTGACGGCAGGTTGCGTACATGAATTATCCCTTTCCGGGGATACCCCCCGTACCCCCGCCACCCCCGGGGGTTTTCGGCAAATTGCTCGTTGAAAAGCGGTTGCGGGAACGGATCCGGAGTAAGTCCCGCCTTTTCACGAACCTGAATCCCAAGTTCGGACAAAGACGGGGTTTATGAGGCCCGCAGGCCGGACGTGCCGCCGAGGGCGGTCTTTTATGGAATTGTGAGATCAGGATAGCGAAATGAGTGCAAATTATCGGCAAACTTCGCGTTGCTGCAAGTGGCTGAATAATAAATTAGTTACAACAAATATCCGCGCCGACCCCCTGACAAGTCTCTGGGGGTGCACCCTTGAGTGGCGGCGGACCGATCTGCGCGAGGGAGGGCGCGCGGGCCGAGCGGGGTTGGTGGCCGCGCACGAGGCCGATCCCCGCGAGCCTCTCAGCGCGGGTCACTCATTCAGCGTTGTCAATCTGTGCGCGCTGAAGCTTGTCGGAGTAATCCACATAGACGGCTTTCCATGTTGTAAAGAAGTCGAGTGCGCCAAGGCCTTCGCGGTGGCCGTTGCCGGTGTGCTTTACGCCCCCGAACGGCAGGTGCACCTCGGCGCCGATGGTGGGAGCGTTGATATAGGTGATGCCTGCTTCGAGGTCGCGGATAGCGGCGAAGGCGCGGTTCACATCGCGAGTATAGAGAGAAGTAGACAGGCCGTAGTCGATGGAGTTGGCGATCTCTATCGCCTCATCGAAAATCGAGAATTCCATAAGGCTGACGACGGGGCCAAACACCTCTTCGCGAGCGATCCGCATGGCGGGCGTGACACCGGCAAGGATCGTCGGTTCGAAGAATGTGCCGTGAGCGTAAGCGCCAGAAGTCAGCGCGTGGCCGCCACAGAGAAGTTGCGCTCCCTCGCCGAGCGCGATCCCGACGTACTTTTCTGATGTTTCAATTTGATTGGCGTTCACCTGCGGGCCAACTTCGACCGATTCGTCGAGGCCGTTGCCTATTTTGAGCTTTTTGGCGCGAGCAACTAACTTGTCGGTGAATTCGGTGGCAATTCCCTTCTGCAAAAGGATTCGGCTGGTGGCGGTGCAGCGCTGGCCTGTGGTGCCGAAAGCGCCCCATAGTGCGCCGTCGAGGGCGAGGTCAAGGTTGGCGTCGTCGAGAACAATCTGCGCGTTTTTCCCGCCCATTTCAAGCGAGACTTGCTTGAAGGTGGCGGCTGCGCGCTGGGCAACGAGCGATCCGACGGTGCTGGAGCCCGTGAAGCTGATGGCGCGGATGTCGGGATGCTCGACCAGTGCCGCGCCAGCGGTCGATCCGGTGCCGCAGACGATGTTGACCACGCCAGGGGGCAGGCCGGCGTCGATGAGCGCCTGGACGAGATTGTAGGTAGAGAGCGGCGTGTCGGTCGCCGGCTTGATGACGCAGGTGTTGCCTGCAACAAGCGCGGGAAAGAGCTTCCAGCTTGGAATGGCCATGGGGAAGTTCCACGGGGTGATAAGGCCAACCACGCCCACGGGCATGCGAACGGACATGGCGAACTTGTTCTGGAGCTCGGAAGAGGTCGTGACGCCAAAGAGCCGACGGCCCTCGCCAGCCACGTAAAAGGCTTCGTCGATGGCTTCCTGCACGTCGCCGCGGGTTTCAGCCAGCACCTTGCCCATCTCGCGGGTCATCTCCCGCGCGTATTTTTCCTTGTTTTGGACGAGATTGCTGCCTGCTCGGAGCAGAATCTCGGCGCGCTTCGGTGCGGGAACCAGCCGCCAGGTAGCGAAGGCCTTCTTTGCGGCAGCCACGGCCAGGGCGACGTCTTCGGCGTGGGAGGAGGGAAACGCGCCAATGACGTCGGAGTGGTCGGCGGGGTTGAGGTTGAGTATGGTCTTGCCGTTCGCGGCCGGAAGCCATTGGCCGCCGATCAGGTTGTGGTAGCTGGGATAGGTCATGAAAGCCTCGAATACCAGGGGACGGTGAACAGTAGGCGGCGGCTCGCGCCTCCAGCCCCACTGCTTGACCGTAACTGAATCCGCCAAACAGCGTACGCCTGGGGAGTGGATCCCGGCCAGTCGGGGCAACTTGAGGGGAACGTTGCCGACTTTCGTTTACTAAGGCGGCACGCCTGACGCTGAGTGCCTCCTTCGTGCTATGAACCAAAGCCAACGGCAAAGGGCAAGTAGCCGTACAATAGGCTTTGAGGCACAGTCAAATCTCAGCTTTTTGAGGAAGATTCAATCTCTCCATGTCAATGAACGGATATCACTCTCGTTCCTCACGGTCCCATGGGTTCCGCTCGCTGTTCAGCATGTTTTCGAGCGATCTGGCGATCGATTTGGGTACCGCCAATACGCTCGTGTACGCGGCCGGCAAAGGCATCGTCGTCAATGAGCCATCGATTGTAGCCATCAACAAAACCACTGGTGAGGTAGAGGCCGTGGGCAAAGAAGCCAAGGAGATGTTGGGGCGCACGCCCGGCAACATCGTGGCTATCAAGCCCATGAAGGACGGCGTGATCGCCGACTTCAAAGTGACCGAGAAGATGCTCAACTACTTCATCCAGAAGGCGCACAACCGCAAGATGCTGGTGCACCCGCGCATTGTGATCGGCGTGCCTTCAGAGATCACGCAGGTGGAGAAGCGCGCCGTAGAGGACTCCGCATATCGCGCCAAGGCGAGCGAAGTGTATCTGGTGGAGCAAGCGATGGTGGCGGCAATCGGCGCCGGACTGCCAATCACTGAGCCCTCGGGAAACATGGTGGTGGATATTGGCGGAGGAACGACTGATATCGCGGTGATTTCGCTGAGCGGCATTGTTTACTCGCGCTCGGTGCGCATGGCCGGCAATCAGATGGACGAGGCCATCATCAACTATCTGAAGCGGAAATATAACCTTCTGATCGGCGAACGTACCGCGGAACAAATCAAAATTGACATCGGTTCCGCGTACCCCTTGGATAAACCGCTGACCATGGAGATCAAGGGGCGCAACCTGATCGAGGGAGTGCCGAAGACCATTTCGGTCGACGACAGCGAGATTCGCGAGGCGCTGGGCGAGTGCATCGCCGTCATCATGAATGCGATTCGCGTGGCACTGGAGCGCACGCCACCCGAGCTCTCAGCCGACATCAGCGATCGCGGCATTGTGCTGACCGGCGGTGGGGCTCTCATCAAGAATCTTGACAAGCGCATTCGCGAGGAGACCGGACTGCCCGTATCCGTGGCCGACGATCCGCTGGCCTCAGTAGTCTTGGGCACGGGCAAGATGCTCTCGGACTTCCGGCTGCTGCGCAAGATCAAGATCGACTAACGACAGTAGCCAGCGGACAGTCGTCAGTGATCAGTGAAAAACCGCGCTAGCCGTTATCTGACCGCTGTCCACTGAACACCGATCACTGGCCTTTATGGAATCGTTCATCATCCGCTACCGAAACCTTGTGGTGCTGCTGGCACTGCTGATGCTGCAGCTCGTGGGGCTTGCGGTGCAAGTGCACCGAACCACAAGCGGCACAAGCAGCCTGGAGGACACCGACCCTGGCGGTGTTCGGCTGATCCGGCTTTGGGCGAATGCCGTGATTTCTCCCCCGGAGCGATTGATTCACTCAAGCACGACGGGGATGGCGACCATGTGGTCGAACTACATCGATCTGGTCCACGTCCGCAAGCAGAACCAGAATTTGGAAAATACTGTGGACCGGTTGAGGCTCGAGCAAGCCGCCTTGCTGGAGGATGCGCGCCAGGGCGAGCGGTTGCAGGCCATGCTCGGCTTCCAGCAACAGTACATTTATTCGACGCTGGCCGCGCAGGTCTATGGGTCGAGCGGCAGCGACCGTTCGCACGTTTTCTATATCGATAAGGGCTGGCACGACGGACTGAAGCCGGATATGGCGGTGATTACAGCCGAAGGCATTGTGGGTAAGGTGAGGGATGTCTTTCCGCATACCGCGCAGGTGCTGGCCGTGAATGACACCACGAGCGGCGCAGGGGTGATTCTGGAGACAACGCGCATCCGGGGAGTGCTTCGCGGCGATGCCACGGGACAGCTCGAAGTGGTGGGCGTGACCGCCGATGAGCGCATTCGGCCGGGCGAACACGTGCTGACCGCAGGGGGTGATCTGATCTTCCCGCGCGGGCTTGCAGTGGGCGCGGTGAAGAAGGTGGTTCGCGATCCCGATCGCGACGGACTCGTGGACATTATCCTTACGCCGGCTGCGCCGCTGGACCGCCTGGACGAAGTGCTGGTGATCACTTCGACTGAGCCGCGCTTCTCGCCCCAGCAGGAGCAGGACCTTTCAAAGAGCGCGGCGGAACAATCCGCTGTGCCCGCAGGGATCAAGGATCAGATGAAGGCCTCGGAGATCATGGCGGAAAAGCTGCCGGGACTGATTGACCCAAACCTGCCTCCGGATCAACAGCCTTTGAACGATACGAGCAACCCCACCATAGCGCCGCGGCCGCCGCAACCGTTGCATCCCGACCAGTACTCAGCCAGCACCAATGACGATTCCGGCGCGACACCCGAGGCGAATTCCACACCGAAGCAGAAACCGCAGTCAACAACGCCGAGGAATCCATAGCCATGTCTGTGCTAGGCGCCGAATTCCGGCGCGATATGGAGATCCGCCGGTATCCGCTCCTGGTTTACACTCTGGTTCCGCTGGGTGCGCTGGTGCTGCAGGCATGGCTGCCGCGAGTGGTCGGCCGCTACGACTGGTTCGACCTGCCGCTCCTGGTGACCATCTTCTTTGCGCTGGGCCGCCGCAATCCATTGCAAGGAACTGTGATGGGAGCGGTGATGGGGCTGTTCCAGGATGCGCTGTCGCATAACCCCATCGGCATCAATGGCATCGCCAAGACAGTCGTCGGTTTTCTGGCTGGCTCCGTGGGTATTCGCATCGATGTCGACAATCACACGATCCGGGTCCTGCTCACCTTCGCGCTTTCGCTGCTCTCAAGCGCTATTTACCTTTTTGTGGCTCGCTTTCTGCTTGGCCTGGCGGCGGACTGGAACTGGCTGACGGAGGTGCTGCGCGCCGTAGGTAATGGTGTGATTGCGTTGGTGCTGTTTCCGCTGCTCGACCGTCTCCGGATCAGGGATTGAACGACAAACGCGTACTCTAACGCGACCGAGCGAGAAACCGGATTCGCTGTATTCTGAAGAGTAGGACAATGGCCTTAAGCATCAACCGCGGCGAGAAGCTCTCCACAGTCAAACTGACTTTTGTGCAGTATGGCATTCTTTTGATGATGCTCGGCCTGGCCGCGGGCCTGTGGCGTCTGCAAGTTTTGAATGTAGATAGCTACCGCGTTTTGGCCGAGCAGAATCGAATTCGCAAGGAACCGATTCTGGCGCCGCGCGGCAAACTCTTCGACCGCGAGAGCCGGCTCGTCGTGGACAATTACCCATCGGTAACCTGCTTTCTGGTGCGTGAGCAAAGCCGCAATGTGGACGCCGATTTGCCGCTCATCGCGCATGGGCTCGATCTCGATCTCGATCAGTTGCGCGCCACCTTGCACCACTATCGCACCGAGCCCGGCTATCAGCCCATACCTATCAAGCAGGATGTGACCGCTGACGAGCAGGCGTTTATCGCAGCGCATCGTAACGAGTTGCCGGAACTGGAGACGATTGACGAGGAGCGCAGGCTGTATCCGCGCGACGGATTCGCGGCGCATCTGATCGGCTACGTGGGCGAGGTGAGCGAAGACGATCTAAACAATCCCCGCTTTGCCTACTATGAGCCAGGCGACGTTGTTGGCAAAGCGGGCGTGGAAGAAACCTACGATCAGTTGCTGCGAGGGCAGGACGGCTCGCGGGAGGTGGTCGTCGACAGCCGGGGACGCGAGGTGGGCTACTTTGGCATCGAACACGCCGTGCCCGGCCAGGACTTGCGGCTCACGATTGACAACGACCTTCAGCGCGCGGCTGAGCTCGCACTGGGCAATCGCAACGGCGCGATCGTTGCCATGGACCCGCGGAACGGCGAGATTCTGGCGATGGTGTCGCGGCCCAGCTTCGACCCCAACGAATTTGCCGTCAAGATCGACCGCACGGACTGGAACAAGCTCATCACCGATCCCGACCATCCATTGTTAAACAAGAGCATCCAGGCGCAGCTTGCGCCCGGCTCGACCTTCAAGATCCTCATGTCCGTTGCGGGCTTGCAGGAAGGCATTGCGCAGAACATGCACATTGTGTGCACCGGCGGGTGGGGACCGTATGGCTACTACCACCACTGCGACCAGCGTCACGGCGCGGTGGATATCTACAACGCGATTCCGTACTCGTGCGACACGTTTTATTACATGTTGGGCGACAAGCTGGGCATCGACCGGATCGTGAAATACGCGACGGAGTTTGGCTACGGACAAAAGACGGGAATCGATCTGCCGGGCGAGCAGGCAGGGTTGATGCCTTCCCCGGATTGGCTGATCAAGAACTTCCATCACCGCTGGTATCCTGACGAGACGCTCGACGTATCCATCGGCCAGGGCGCCGTCGAGGCGACGCCGATCCAACTGGCTCGCATCATTGGCGGCATTGCATCTGGGGGACACCTGGTGCGGCCGCATGTTGTGTTTCCCAACGAACTTCCGACCGACTTTTACAAATCGCTCCAGGATAGTTTTCCAGGAACCGGCGATGCGTATGTTCCCATCGATCCGGCGAACTGGGAGATCATCACTAACGGCATGTTTGAAGTGACCCAGCCTGGCCTTTACCACACGGCCGGCAATGATGGCTTGCCCGGCATTGACTTTGGCGGCAAAACCGGGACCGCGCAGCAGATGAGTCACGAAGCGCTGGAGAAGACCAACAAAGGGCGGGCTACGTTTCCCAACGTGTGGTTCGTCGGCGTCACGCCTCGGCGCAATCCCGAGTTGGTGGTGGCGGTCCTGTGGCAGGATGGCGAATTCAGTTACTACCCGGCGCGAATCGGGGCGAGGGTGGTGGAAGCTTACGTGAATAAGAAGCGCCGCGAGGCCGGTAATTTGCCGCCCGAGAAAGCCGCGGCGCCGACAGAAGTGGGTGCGGTGTGGACGACGCCGGATTCTGGGCCGGATTCCCGCGCAGGCCGAGGGAACTCCACGGCCGCACGGATCCACAGCGGACATTTCTTTGTCGACAGCAACGGAATTGTGGCGGACGACCCTAAGGTCGCGGAGAAACACTCAAGGCGTATGAGTCCGCAAGCGGCCACATCTGCGAAAAATTCCCCGCAAGTGGCAGCTCTGGCGCCCGCATCACAGAAAGTACACTAGCCGCCATGCCCCTACGCCGTTTCCTGAGCTTTCGCGACTTCGACTGGGCTCTGCTGGGCTTGGTACTTCTGCTTTGCAGCCTGTCGGTGCTGGAAGTTCACTCGGCCACGGTGCATACGAAGTTTGCCAGCTTTGGAACGAAACAAATCCTATTTATTGCAGCGGGCATTGTGGGCATGTTTGTCCTGGCCAAGATCGACTATCACCGCCTGATCGACTTGTCGCCGTGGCTTTACGGCATTTTTGTTGTCTCGCTGGTCGCCGTGAAGGTCGTCGGCCACAAAGCCCTAGGGGCGCGGCGCTGGATCGCTTTCGGACCCGTCCAATTCCAACCTTCCGAGTGGGTCAAGCTGGTTCTGATCCTCGCCGTGGCTCGCTACATCGCCAATATTGGGGGACGCAACCTGACTTGGACGGAAATCTTCAAAGCATTTGGCTTGGTTGGACTTCCAATGATCCTGGTGCTCATCCAGCCGGACCTGGGCACGACGCTCAC
>JBEKRG010000038.1:0-37923 GCA_049518955.1 Occallatibacter sp. | reverse complement strand
GCTGCCGGACGGAAAGGTACGATGGCAAAAGAAATTTGCATTTCCAGCACGCCGCATGAGACGCGGCTTGCGATTCTAGAAGACGATCAACTCGCGGAAATCTACTACGAACGCGAAAACGAATATACCCTCGCGGGCTCCATTTACAACGGACGCGTTACACGCGTATTACCGGGCATGCAGTCGGCGTTTGTCGATCTGGGGCTTGAGCGCGACGCGTTCCTTTACGTAACAGACTTCATCGAGCTCGAAGATCAGGAAGAGACCGACGAGTTGGAGAGAGCTGCGGCCAGTGGTGCCGGGCAAGCCCCTCGCGAGGTCAAGCACCCGCATGGGATCGACAGCAACGGGGGCGGCCAGGAAGAGCGGGGTCCGCGTCGCGACCAAAGCAGGCATGAGCCGCGCCAGGAGCATCGGCCGGCGGAAGAAGCCCGGACGCAACCCATCGAATCACCGCATTCGGGAACCCCGGGTGCCCAAGAGCAGTCAGGGCTCGCGCAGGAATCAGATGAGGCAGGGTCACGCCGCTGGCGTGGCCGTCGCCGCCGCCGTGGGGGCCGCGAGCAGGATGGTCAGCCTGCAATTCGAAACGAGTTCGAGCCGGTTTCCGATCGAAGCTCGGCATCACAGATCGCGGCGGAGCAATCCCCGGCGATTCAAGCTGCGGAAGCTACGCCGGCACAGCGTGGGCATCATGCGCCAGCGCCCTTTGTCCTACCCGGCGAGTCGCTTTCGAAGTATGGCAGTGCGCCCGGTTCCGAAACCCCAAAAACTGCACCAGAGTCGCCGGCGCCGCGCCGCCCAGCTAGCACATTCAAGCCCTCTACGCTTATCGAAACGCCCCTCGCGTGGGACGGCAGCGGACTGTTGCCGGGCGAGTCGCTCTCACTGCGACGCGGTGGGGCCGAACCTCCCATTGAAGCTGCACAAGAGACGCAATACGACTCGGCCGAGGAGCCCCAGGCGGAATCTGCACGGGAAGAAATCTTTGAGGAGACAGAATCCCCTGTGGCAGAGCTTCATGAAAGTGAATTGAGAGATCCTGAAGAAGCTCCTTTTGAGTTCGAGGAAGAGGAACTCGCTTCGGATGCTCTCGAAACACTTACTGAAGAAGAGTTTTCCGCGCCTGAAGGCAGCGATGATGCCGAATCAGAGCCCGCCGCGCTAGACGAGAATTCGGCAGAGCCCGAGGAGGATGCAGACGCTTCTCATCGCATCGATCCGTCGTCACCCACGGGCTTTAAGCTTTTCGGTTTCGGCAAAAGGAAGAAGGACAGCGACGCTTCTGCCGGCAGCAAGACTTCCGCAACAGCCGCTCCGGCTTCGACGTATGCACCCGGCAACGGAGTGGTTGAAGAAGAAGTCATCGAAGGCGACGAGCTTGAGGCTACGCCACATGCGCGCCGGCACAAGCCAGAAGTACACGATACCGACGATTACGAAGAGGAGACGATCCCAAGCCACCTGCGCACAGGCGACCTGGGCGAAATGCTGCAGGAGGCTCATCTCGATCACCGCATCCAGAAGAACTTTGACGAAGGCGGCGTGGAGGAAGACGAAGTCGAGGGAGAAGAAGCCTCGACAGGTGCGCCGGCGGTCCCCGGCCGTGAACGACGTGACCGCGGAGGCCGCGGACAGCGTGGGCGTGGCGTGCAGGGGAGTCGGCGTGGACCCTCGCGCCGTTCAGCACAGACCTCGGACCTGCCGATCATCTCCGACCTGCTGAAGTCCGGCCAGGAAATCCTGGTGCAGATTGCCAAGGAACCGATCGCGAAGAAAGGTGCGCGCATCACCAGCCACATCGCGCTACCCGGCCGATTCCTGGTCTTCATGCCAACCGTGACCCACGTGGGCGTGAGCAGAAAGATCGCTTCCGACGAGGAGCGCCATCGCCTTAAGCGGATTCTGGTTCACGAGCGTGGCGAGGCTCCCGGCGGCTTTATTGTGCGGACCGCCGCTGAAGGCGCTTCAGAAGAAGAGTTGCGCGCCGACCTGCGTTTCTTGATGAATCTCTGGAACGATATCAAACAGCGTTCGGAATCCTCCAAGTCGCCGGCGCTCATCTACCACGATCTATCGCTCATCGAGCGTATTCTGCGTGACCAAGTCAGCTCCAACTTTGCCAATATCTGGGTCGACACGGAATCAGATTACGAGCGCATCGTGCGGTTCCTCAATCGCTTCTCGCCTTCGCTGGTTCGCCGCGTGAAGCTTTACACCAAGGAAACGCCACTCTTCGAGCACTTCGGCATTCAGGAAGAGATTTCGAAGGCGCTGCGCTCGAAGGTATGGCTGAAGTCAGGCGGATCGATTGTGATCAACCAGACAGAGGCACTGGTCGCGATTGACATCAATACCGGGAAATACGTGGGCAAGTCGGCGCGGCTTGAGGATACGATTCTCAAGACCAACCTCGACGCCGTGCCCGAGATCGTGCGCCAGATTCGGCTGCGCGACCTGGGCGGGATTATCGTCATCGACTTTATCGACATGGACGAGCGCAGGAACCGGTTCAAAGTGATGGCCGCGCTCGAAGAGGCATTGAAGAGCGATCGCGCTCCGACCAAGGTGCTGCAATTCAACGACTTTGGGTTGGTTGCGATCACCCGCAAACGCGTGAAGCAGTCGCTGGAGCGGACGCTTAGCGTGCCCTGCCCCACGTGCCAGGCGACAGGCATGGTGAAGAGCTCGGCCACCGTGTGCAATGAGATCTATATCGAGATGCGCAAGATGCGGAAGCACTTTGAAAATGCCGATGTGATGCTGCGCGTGCATCCCGAGACGGTGAAGGTTCTGAAGGCGAACGGCAATCGCTGGCTGACGGACTTTGAAGAACTGATTGGCAAAAACGTGCTGGTAAAGAGCGATCCGACTTTGCACCCGGAGCAGTTCGACATCCAAGGGTAGTAGCGGCAAGTGAGCGAGTCAGAAAACCAGCCAAAGGCCGGGGTCTCCGGCCTTTGCTTTTGGGAAACTCTCCCCCTTGAAGATTCAAGAGTGCCCTTTCCATGAAGGAAAAGGGTGGTACTTTCCCGGTGGAAACGCCATGAGAAGCTGGCGGTCCCAAGTTACGGAAAATGATAGAACAATTCTAGAATCGGCCTAGGCAACCTCTGGCACGATTCTGTGTCTAAATCACCTAGGTGGATTCCCTTTACAGAAGCCGCACTCAATTCCCTGCTTGAGGTGATTGCCATGTCATTCCCCATTCGGTTCGCTCCGATACGGCGCGCCGCCCTGATTGCAACTGCTGCCTTGTTCGCCGCCCGTGTCGAGAGCGCCCAGTCGGCTCCGACTCAGAGCATATCGAATTCGGCCAGCTACTCATCGAGCCAAACCAGCTTGCCGCAACTGGCAGAGCTGGCATTGCCGGATGCCCCGGTTGCGGAGGCGTCTGCCGCGGGAGAGGGCCAATATAGCCAGGGCGGCGGCGGGTTCCACGAGGGGAAGCATGGACTCCTTCATCGCTTGACATTTGAGATAGGCGGGGGCGCCAATGCGCCAATATCAAGTTCGGTGACCTACGGTGCAGACTTTACAGTCGGGGGAGGGTTGAGATTCAATCCTCATTTCTCGACCCTCATCGAGTACCAGTTCCTCGATGACAAGCTGCCGGGGGCGCTGATCTCCGAGACAAATGGCGCCGCAACTGGCGGACATGCGCATATCTGGTCCTTCACGCTCGATCCGGTCTTCGATCTCTTTCCGAAGGCTTCCAACGATGTGTATGTCACAGGGGGCGGAGGATTTTATCGCAAGGTGACTACATTCACGTTTCCAATGGCAACTGAATTTTGCTCCTATTTCTACTGTGGCACTGGCTACGTCCCCGGCACGGTCGGTCACTTTTCAAGCAACCAAGGCGGCTTTAACTTCGGAGGCGGCTACCAGCACCGATTTGGGAGCATGTATGGCGACACTAGCACCACAGCCATTTTTCTTGAGGCTCGCTATCTCGAAGTGCTGTCCCCAGCGATCGTCGGCAAGTCCGCAAATGGCCTTCCGCCCGTAACGATCGACGCTGATACCAAGGTGATTCCCGTTTCTGTTGGCGTTCGCTGGTAGGCACGGCGGCGGCGTAACACGATGCTTTTCATCCTCACCTGCTCTGAGGGCGGGCGATGGGAGTTCTTCCCCGGCAAGCATGCATGAACCAGCAAGCACATCTTCCTCTGGCGGTGTTCCTTTGTCTGGCGTCCGTGACGTTTCTGGGCGGGTGCAACGCCACTTTCAAACCAGGCGAACTGCAGCCTGGAGGTCCAGCGCCCAAACCGCCTTCTGGCCCGCCGCCGACGGCAGGCCAGGGCGGCTCCCTGACAATCTCGCCGGAGTACTCCGCCGTTGCGCCCGGTCAGTCGTTGCAATTCACAGTGACAGGCGCCGGCGGGGCCAACGTCGAATGGACGGTGAATGGAGCCGCGAGCGGAACTGCTGCGACGGGTACAGTAAGCGGTAATGGGAGCTACACGGCGCCGGCATCCGTGGGACAAAGTGAAAATGTGACCGTCACAGTGGCGTTGGCCGCATCGCCGCAGCAGAATTATGCCACAGCTGTGGTCGCGATCATCGCGCCCGCCGAATTGGTTTGTCCCTTTGCTCTGGGGAATCCGCAGGTGGCGAGGTACTCGCTTTATCTCCCCGCGCCGGGAAAGATGGACGTGGAGTTTGGGAAGACAGCCAGCTACGGTCTGAACACCTGGCAAGTGCCCACTACGTCAGCGAATGGCGGGCAGGTGGAAACGTACGTTGCCGGGATGCTGGGCAACACGACCTATCACATGCGCGCCCAGGTAACGCTGAACAACGGCGCAACTTACAACGACGCGGACCACACCTGCCTGACGGGAACGCCTCCGGCCACCTCGGCCGTTAACGTAACGACAGCGAGCGGAGCGACGCCGCAACCTGGTATCGAGCTGTGGAACACGATTCAGCCCGCAAGTGATAGCCAAGCCTTCGCCACTGATCTGAGCGGAAACGTAATTTGGACCTACAGCTACAGCCACAGCTCGAACGACTACATCCAAGGTGTCCAATTGCTGCCCGACGGCGATCTGCTAATGGTGATTTCGTACCTCTCCTCCATTACGACGGGCTTGAGTCCGAGCGTGCTTAACGAGGTGCGGGAAATCGATCTCGCCGGCAACACGGTGAACGGCCTGACTGTGGCCCAGTTGAACCAGAAACTGGCAGCGGAGAACTTCCATGACGCGGAGGGGAACGTTTATCAACTTGGGAGTTTTCATCACGCGGTTCTTCCGTTGCGGAACGGCCACCTGGTTCTGCTGGCAACGTATGTTCGGGAGCTTAGCAATCTTTCCGGAACCACGGGCACCACCACCGTAATTGGCGATGCACTGGTGGATGTGGACCAGAACTTCAATCCCGACTGGGTGTGGAACACGTTCGACCATTTGGATATCAACCGGCGCCCGATGAATTTTCCCGACTGGACGCACTCCAACGGAATGCTCTATTCGAGCGACGATCATAACCTTGTGATCTCGATGCGCCACCAAAACTGGTTGATCAAGATCAATTTTCTCGACGGCACAGGTTCCGGCGCCATCATGTGGCACCTGGGCGAGGGCGGCGATTTCAAGCTGGTGAACGCCACCGATCCGACTGACTGGTTTTACGCGCAGCACGGAATGAGCTACTTTACCCCCAATACGACTGGCGTATTTCGCATCGGGATGATGGACAACGGCAATGACCGAATGTTTCCGACTGGGTCAGTATTTTGCAAGCCGTACATGGCGGCGACGGCTCAATGTTACTCAACCATGCCGCTACTGGAACTGAACGAAAACAACATGACGGCAACGATGGTCACGCACTACGTTCCGCCGCCCACCTACTTCAGTTTCTTTGGAGGGAACGCCGAGTTGCTCGCCAACAACGACGTGGAAGTAGACTTTTGCGCGGCGCTGTCGGGAGCCATCGTGCAGGAACTAAACCCGCAGGGGTCACAGGTGGTGTGGCAGGGAACCACGCCCGGAGCAGACCAGTTCCACGTTTATCGTCTTCCGAGTCTTTATCCGGGGGTGCAGTGGTAGGAGTGCGGCTCGGAAATGCGACAAGTGCCCCAGGTCACCAAGGCTTATGCTCTTCTTGCGTGGGCGAACCCACTTCGCCGCGCTCGATTCGCTCCAGGAACGCACGCGCTAGTTTGCGCTCACCCGGATGGCTTTCGCCGTGAATCGTGCAGAGGTCAAGGAACTCGTCACAGAGCGCGTTCCTTTCCTCGTGCTGAGCGAGGACACTTTGGAGCGCGACCGCAAGCTCACGCAGACGTGCAGCTTCGGGCCAGGACTTTTCTTCTTCCTCGTCCATCAACTGCGAGAAGAGCCCCGCGCGCCCGCGTGCACATTCGTCAAGGCAGGCCAATAGTTGTTCGCTGAAGACGCGGCTGAGCGCCTCGAGTTGATCGGAAGGCATACGGTCGCGCGGGTCGAAATTCATTTTTTCGCTTCGCGGTTCATTTCTTCGCTTCGCGCTTCACGTTGCTCACGCCGGATTCATCTAGCCTGCTTCGCGGTTTATTTTGCTCGCGCCGTGGTTTATTTTGCGTGCATTGCCGCTTCGATCTCGTCCGCGGTGTGGGGCAGCGAAGCATCAAGGTCGATCAACTTGCCATCCTCACCAACCAGAAAATCGCATTCGATGCGCACGCCGAGCCTTTCCTCGGGAATATATATACCCGGTTCGATGGTGAAGACCATTCCCGGCTTCAGAACCGCTGGGTAGTTGGCAGGATCGTGCACATCGATCCCCATCATGTGGCCCAGCCCATGCAGCCAATACTGGCCGAGAGGCTGGCCGTGGAGATCCTTTCCGTGGGTGTTGATGTAGTTGTAGGCCACCGTGTCGAGGGAGTTCGGATCCTGTCGGTCGCGATCGTTGATGGTGGATTTGCCGGCCACAAACGCATCGATGGCTGCCTGCTGGGCGCCCAGCACAATGTTGTAGATTTCGCGCTGCCGCGGGGTGAAGTGGCCGTTCACAGGAACGGTGCGGGTGATGTCTGCGGCGTACATGGAATACTCGCAAGCCGCGTCGACGAGGAGAACGTCGCCGTCCTGCATGGTCCGGTCGTTGGCCGAGTAGTGCAGGGTGGTGGAATTGACCCCCGAGCCAACGATGGGCGCATAGCTGGGCCGCTCACAGCCATTCTCCATCCACACGGCGGTCATGGCTCCAGCGATAGCGCGCTCAGTCATGCCGGGCTTGACCCACCATTGCATCATCACGCGCTGAGCGAGGATTGACGCCGCCGAAGCTTTTTTGATGAGTTCGATCTCACCCTGATCCTTGACCTGCCGAAGGGGCATGATCACGCTGGTGGCGTCATGCTGCGGCGGAGTGGCTGACGATCCCAGCGCAACGCTGGCAAAACCGAGCAGTGCCTTGGCCGCGGCTGAATCCGGCTGCGTCCACAGATTGTTGAAGAGCGAGCGGTCAGCGGCAACAAGCTGGTTCAGCTCCGCAGGGAGCTCGGCCATCGGCTCAACATGATCCACGCCTGAAGCTTCCTCTACGCCCGGCGTGGCCGCATCCATCTTTTCGCCGGTGTACTTCTCCATGCGCAGATTGCGCGCGGGGAGAAAGAGAATTTCCTTGTAGGTACGAGGCGAGGCTGCCTGGGGCGCGTCGCTCACGATCATCAGGGCCGCGCCAGGCTCATTCCAGCCGGTTAGATAATAGAAATCCGAATCCTGCCGATAAGGCATGAAATCAAGTTGCGATTCCTCTGCCGCGAAGAGCACGGCCACGCCGCCATTCAGTTTGGCCGCCAATGCAACGCGCCGGGCGTGGTACACGCCGGCAGGCTGCTTGTCCAGCGCATGGAGATGCAGTGCGGAAAAGGAAGCAAGCAGAGCCAACGCAGAAAGATGACGCCATTTCATTCAGTTATTGTCGCGCCTCGCTATCCGGCGCGCAAAGCAAATCGCGAGAATTCGTTACAACTTTGGCCGCGAACGGGTGAGCATTCGTAACAGTTTTAGGCAAACGGTAGTAATGGGCGACCGATCCAGAACCGATTGCTCCATCGGGTAAGTGGGTCCACCGGTCGATGAGCCAGCCGTGCCTGCGCCTCGCGCCACGGCCCGGTAAAACGGACGGACGCAGGAAGGCGGCGGTAAATCCCTGGCAGAAGGCGATGGGCGCGCGATGCGGCCCGCTGCTGCCTGATGCCAAACCGAAGATCAAACTCCCCCCGGAAGCGCTCCGGAAGCCCCTCGATCGTAAAGGCGCGGAACCAGAATGGTGGCCGTATCCACGATCCCGCGCCACTGAGCAGATTGTGCGCCATTCGTTGAGCGCTTCCGCTGACACCCAACTCGTCGGAGGCGTGCATCGCCCGGTTATACGCGGCGAAGGCGGCCCAATTCTCTGGCAGCGACGCGACGGGAAGGCCGAAGAGACCGGCCAACGTTTTGCACTCGGCATAATAGCTGTCGCGCTCCGCTACCGATAGTGCCGGCAGCGCGCAGTCGTAGGCCAATACGGCGCTTTCGACGAGCGTGGCGAAAACCCACCGCAGCGCACCAATCTCGTTGGCTTGGTAGCGCGAGCCGCGCTTCCATTGCGCCACATCCTCCGGGATTTCGCCCTTAATCCGAGTGTGGAGCGCATGCAGGTGGCGGGCCGCAGCCAGCGCCTGGCCAAGCGAGCCGAAGATCATGGTAAACACGATGCGAAACGTGTTGTGGAAACGCTCAATGGGGCGATTCATCACGGTCGAATGCTCAGCAAGAGAGGCCGTCACCCATGGGTGCGCCAGTTGCAGAAGCGCGGCGCGGCCCGCGCCGAGGAACAACGCCGACTCGCGGTTGATGCGCCAACTGATCGAGGCCGGCCCAAAGATACCTGCAGCGGGGTTGGTTACGCGCGCGGCAACCGACGTGAACAGTGATTCGCTGTCTTGCTGCGTCACCGATTGCATGTTTTCGTCATCGGAGGCCATGTTTGTATCTGTCGCGGCGCAAAACACTCGCAAAGAAAATGCGCACTTCGCTCTGTCAGGCAGGGCCTGGTTTGTCTTCTTGCTCCAGTGCAGCGTCGATCATCGCTTTGAGGCTCAATTCCACGTCGTTTTCCGTCGTGACCCAACTCGAGACGCTGATGCGCATTGCGGATTTTCCCTGCCAGATCGTCGGACCGGCCCAGCAAGTTCCGTCCGCCTGCAAGCGCGCGATGACTCCCGCTGTTTTCTCGGCGTCACCGAACGAAGCCAGCACCTGGTTCAGGACAACTTCGTTCAGCACTTCGAATCCGGCGGCTTTCAATCCCGCCGCAAAGCGCTGCGCATGAGCGCAGGTTCGCTCGACGATCGCAGCCATTCCCGCCCTGCCCAATTGCCGAAGACCGGCCCACAATTCGATGCCCCGGGCGCGGCGCGAGAGCTCGGGAGTGAAGTCAGAGGGTTCGCGCCGTCCACCACGCCCCAGATAGGCTGCTTGCATGCCCATGGCCGCACGCAAGGCTTCTTCGTTCCGCACCAAGGCAAGTCCGCAATCGTAGCCGAGGTTCGGCCATTTGTGCGCGTCGGTTGCCCAGGAGTCGGCCAGCTCGAAACCCTTCACAAGGTGCCGGTATCGGGGCGACGCAGCGGCCCAAAGGCCGAACGCGCCGTCCACGTGGATCCACGCGCCCGCAGCGCGCGCCTGGGGACAAATTGCGCTCGCGGGATCGAATGAGCCCGTGTTCACGTTCCCGGCCTGCAGGCAAAGAATCGTCTTGCCGTCGAGGTGCGGCAGAGCGTCAGCCCGCATGCGGCCCTGCCTGTCGACGGGGACCTGCACCACGCGCTTCTTTCCCAGCCCGAGCATCGAGAGCGATTTAAGGAGCGAGGGATGCGCTTCCTCGCCGACCACGACGCGCAATTCGGGTGCTCCGAAAAGTCCATCTGCCTCGACATCCCAGCCGGCGCGCTCAAGCAGAAAGTGGCGCGCCGCCGCCAAGGCTGTATAGTTGGCCACGGTTGCGCCGGTCACCACGCCGCCCGCGGTCCCTTCAGGCAACCCAAGCAGCTCGCGTGCCCATCCGACGGCCGTCTCTTCCAATTCGGCCGCCACCGGCGTCGCAGTCCAGAGCCCAGCGTTCTGATCCCAGGTGTCGACCAGCCAACTTGCCGCCATCGCAGCAGGCAAACATCCGCCGATCACGAATCCAAAAAAACGGCCACCGGAGATCGCCATCGTAGCGGGACCTCCGAGTTCACTGAGCAAGCGAATGACCTCGGCTGGGGCCGTCTCCGATTCCGGCAGCGGCGTACGAAGCGCGCGCATGGCCGAAACCGCCTCGGCGCTTGGCGCAACCGACCGGCGATCCAAAGATTCGAGGTATGCTACGGCAGATTGGGCGGCTTGTTGAAGGACGGCGGTGCGCTGGGCAAGTTCAGGACGTTGCGAATCAGAGGATATTGAGGCTCTGTGTGACATGGCGGCTGTCCTAAGTACAGCGAGTCTACCACTGAGATGGAAGTCGATTCTGCGGCGGGCGGGTTTGGTGGCCGAAGCGATGAAACGGGCTAGCGGCCGCCTTAGGAAGTTGAATTCCGCGGCAATTCGAGGTATTCTAGTCATGCAGACGAATTTGTCCGTCAGGTTATTCCGTGTGCGCACCGGCTGGCGGAGAGAGGAGTGGGCTCATCGCCCACTTTTTATTTGCGGCAAATTGCACCCGGAAGCCACGAGAAATCAATGTGATACGGGCGAAATGGCCGCCGTTTGGCAGCAGGGTCGATGGCGGTTAGCTTGGACGAAATCCGGAGGGCGGCGGAGCGGGTGGCCGCCTCGCATGGACTCGACGTGGTCGACATCGAGTTCACCGGTTCAGCGAAAGAACGCGCATTGCGCGTGTCGCTCGAGAAGAACGCCGAGGGCAGAGCGCAACTGAAAGCTGCCGCAGCGGCTGGAGCGGAAGGGTTGCCGGAAAGACTGAGGGAGGGTTCGCTCAGCATCGAGCAGCTTTCCGGCGTAACGCACGAAGATTGCGCGGCGTTCAGCCGCGATTTTGGGGTTTTGCTCGATGTAGAGGATCTGGTTCCCGGCAGCGAGTACACGCTGGAGGCCAGTTCACCCGGATTGGATCGGAAATTGAGCCGACCGGAGGACTTCGAGCGATTTGTTGGTTGCCTGGTGAAAGTGCGGACCTTTGAACCGATCCGCAACAACCGGCACTGGCAGGGACGATTGATGGCAATGCCGCCAGCTATACGGGACTCAGGAAAGATCTCGATTGATCTGGCGGCCGTGAAGCAGAACAGCAAGAGCCGTAAGGCGGGCGTAAACGCGGTGGAGATCGCCCTCAGCAATATTGAGAAGGCGAATCTGGTTCCGGAAATCTGAAGGGCGAGCTACGAGCCTCTAGCTCCTAGCTTCCAGCATGTGAGCGCGCGGACTGAAAGCTGCTGCTCGCGCAAGAATCGCAAAACAACAACGCAGTCACGAGGCCAAAAGAAGGCCGGGCGACGCGGAACGAATAAGAGAGTTCAAAACGAGTATGGCAACCAGCGCTTTGTATCAGAGTATCGAGCTTCTGAGTTCCGAGAAGGGCATCGATCCCGCCATCGTCGTCGGCGCGGTCGAGGAAGCTATTGCCCTGGCGACGCGCAAGTTCTACAAGACCCAGGAGAACATGCGTGGGGAACTGAACAAGGATACCGGCGAGATCACGGCCTACATCTACAAGACGGTGGTCGCCGACGAGGAACAGATCGAGGATCCGGTAAACCAGATCACGCTTGCGGAGGCCAATGAAATGGCCCCCGGCGTGGAGGTGGGGAGCGAGATCCGCATCTACCGGGACACCAGCCCGCTGGGCCGCATCGCCGCGCAACTGGCCAAGCAGATCATCTTCCAGAAGGTGCGCGAGGCCGAGCGCGATACGGTCTTCCAGGAGTATGCGCACCGCGAGAAGGAAGTACTGAACGCGACGGTGAAGCGCCTCGAAGGCCAGGACATCATCTTCGACCTGGGTAAGGCCGAGGCACGCTGCCCAAAACGCGAGCAGTCGCGGCTGGAGCAATTCAGCGTGGGCGAGCGCGTGCGCGTGGTGCTGATCAAGGTTGACCGCGCAGCCAAAGGGCCGCAGGTGATTGTGAGCCGTGCCGCGCCGGAGCTGGTGTCGAACCTGTTCCAGTCAGAGGTTCCCGAGATTTACGACAACACGGTGGTGATCCGCGCCATTGCGCGCGAGGCGGGCGAGAGGACCAAGATCGCCGTGCAGAGCCGCGACAAGGACGTGGACCCCGTGGGCGCGTGCGTGGGCATGAAAGGCATGCGCGTGCAGTCGATTATTCGCGAACTGCGCGGCGAAAAGATCGACATCATCGAATTCAGCGATGAGATTACGACCTTCGCGGAAAAAGCGCTGCAGCCGGCAAAGGTGAGCCGCGTCTCCATCACCGACCTTACCGACAAACAACTGGAAGTGATCGTCGACGACACGCAGCTTTCGCTGGCCATCGGCAAAAAGGGCCAGAACGTGCGGCTGGCAGCGAAACTGCTGGGCTGGAAGATCGACATCAAGAGCGAAGAGGAGAAGCGCCAGGAGGTCGAGCAGCAGATGCAGGCTCTGGCGGGCCCTGCCACCACTCCGATCGAGCAATTGACCGAGCTGGGCGAAAGCATTATTCAAAAGCTGATCACGGCAGGAATCACGACTGTCGAGGGCCTTGCCGACATGACTCCGGAACAGCTCGAAGAGATTCCTGGAATCGGCGAAAAGACGCTGGAGAAGATCGGCGTTGCCGTGCGGAACTACTTTAGCCGATTTGAAGAGGCTGAGGCGGCGCAGGCGGCGGAGGCAGCACTCGCGGCTGAGGCAGTCGATGCGGAAGCCGCAGCCGGGACGGAAGCAGACGAAACGGCTCTGGCCGGCGCGGAGCTCGGGAAAGATTCGTTGGTCGACGCTGAACCGCCGATGGCGGGCAAAGAGACGGAAGAAATCGCTACGGAAGAGGCCGAGGCTGAAAATTCAGCCGAGGTGATTGAAGAAGCCGAAGGTGTAGCGGACGCGACGGCCGAAGAAGAATCCGAGCAAACAGATCAAGATGAGATTGAAGCCATCGGCGCCGAAGAGGTTCCAGAACTTGGCGCTGATGAAAGTGAAAGCGGAATCGAAGAAGAGCGGCCAGATAAAGAGGGCGGCGCGTAAGATGCGCCGCATTCTCCGATTGCAGGTGCGCGACAAGGGATATTTTGAGAGCGGGCAGTGCCAAGAGGTGGTCATGAACGACCGAGGGCCTTTTGGCGGCACAAACTGAAAAGAGGCGGATGAGTAAGGTTCGAATCAACGATCTCGCGAAAGAGCTGGAAGTCAAGTCTCGGGCGATTCTCGACGTTCTTCCGGAACTCGGCGTTTCTGGCGGGAAGACGCACAGCAGCTCGCTAGAGCTGGACGAGGCGGAGAAGGTTCGTGCGCACTTCGCGCGGGAATCGCGGCACGCTGCGACGCATGCCGGCGCGGCTTCTGGGCGCCATGGCGCGGACGCCATTGTTCCCAAGATTGATCTTTCGCATATCTCCAAGCCCGGCGATGTGATGAAGGCCCTTCTAGCCAAGAAGAAGGAAGAAGAAGAAGAGGCTCGACACGCGCGCATCCCGGTGAAGCCGCCTGCGGTTACGCCAGCCAAACCCGTTGTGCCAGCCACCGTTGCTCCGGTGGGCGCGAAGCCCGCAGCAGCCGCTCCGGCCAGGCCAGAACCGCGCAAGATCGTTCCCCAACCGCGCTCAGCGCCTCCCATTGTCGCTCCGCCGCCCTCCACCCCAGCCATTGCCTCGCGTCCGCCCGTAGGGGCGGTTGTCGCCAAGCCCGCCGCAGGGGTTGCTCCCGCGCGTCCGGTTATTGTTGTGGCACCACCCCCAGCCGGCGTGGTTGTTAAGCCGCCCGCGGCTCCAATCGCACGCGAAGAAAAGATCGCCGTTAAGGCACCGGCAGCCGCAGCCGTGACGGAGCAAGCTGCGGTAGCACCGCATGCCGGCGAAGCTCCCGGTGGAGCGGCAGGCGCTGTGACAGGTATCGCCGCAGAATCCGCAAACGCTCCCGCGAAAACCGCCAAGGTCATTGTCCCCGCGCCGCGCCGCATGGTGATGCCGCAAACCGGGCCGCGGCCGGTCTACAAAGCGTCCATCGTTTCAACCCCTCCCGCAGCCACTGGAACCGGGCTGCAGCGCGGAAAACCGATTTTCGATCGCAGGCCGGCAAGCGGACCGGCAGGTCCGGGCCAACGATTCCCGGGAACAGGAGCACCAGGTCAATTCGCAGGAGGGCCACGCCCCAAGCATCCCACGCGCGCAGGCGCGGGCGGATTTGCGGGGCCTGGTGGAGCGGCGGCTCCGGGAGCACGTCCCGGCTTCGGCGCACGCCCTGGATTCGGTGCGCGCCCAGGCTTCGGAGCGCGTCCAGGCCCTGGCGGCGCAGCGCCGCCCCCTGAAACTGCAGCACGCCCGCAGCGCGCGAGTTCACGAGGCCGCGGTCGAGGCAAGCAGCAGTATCCCAAAACCAAAGAAGGCCCGATGAAGGGCTTTGTGCCGCCGCCACGCTATGGCGGCGCACAATACAGCACGGAGCCGATGCCCATCACCAAGGACATCACCGTCACGGAAGGCATCAGCGTGAAGGACCTGGCCGAGAAGCTCGACGTTCGCGCCAAGGACCTGATCGCGACGCTGCTGATGGGAGGCGTATTTGTCACGGTGAATCAGTCTCTCGATGCCGAAATGGTGAAGGACGTGGCGGCTAAATTCGGCGCGGCAGCCACTGTCATCAGCTATGAAGAGGAGATCGCCAACCAGGCGATCGAAGAGGTGCTCGAGGCCGACAATTCCGATGAGCTCGAGGTGCCGCGTTCGCCGGTGGTCACGGTGATGGGCCACGTCGATCACGGTAAGACTTCGCTGCTAGACGCGATCCGCGAGACGCACGTTGCGGCGGGCGAAGCGGGCGGAATTACGCAGCACATCGGCGCGTACAAAGTGAAGTTCTCCAAGGAAGGCTCGCCTGCCTCAGGCCGCGAGATTGTCTTCCTCGACACGCCGGGCCACGAAGCCTTTACCCGCATGCGTGCACGCGGAGCCAAGGTCACGGACATCGTCGTGATCGTGGTTGCCGCCGACGACGGAGTGATGCCGCAGACGCTTGAAGCGATCGATCATGCCAAAGCTGCCGAGGTTCCGATCATCGTAGCAGTAAACAAGATTGACAAGCCCGAGGCCAATCCCGACCGCGTGAAGAAGCAACTCGCTGATCGCGGACTGATTCCCGAAGAATGGGCCGGCGCGGGCCAACAAGGCACGGTTTTTGTCGAGGTTTCCGCAAAGAAGCGGGTTAACCTCGATTTGCTGCTCGAGATGATCTGCCTGGTGAGCGACATCAAGGCACCCAAGGCCACGCCCGGACGCAAGGCCCTCGGCAGCGTTCTCGAAGCCAAGCTGGATCGTGGCCGCGGCGCCGTTGCCACTGTACTTGTCCAGGATGGAACGCTGCATCTGAACGACAGCTACATCGTCGGCAACACGTTCGGCAAGGTTCGCGCCATGTTCGACGATCTTGGCCGCGCGCTTGAAGAAGCCGGCCCCTCCACTCCGGTTGAGGTGCTGGGCCTTGAAAGTATGCCCGACGCCGGCGACACCTTCCTGGTGGTGGCCGACCGCGACAAGGCCAAGGGCATTGCGCAGTACCGCAAGATGAAGGAACGCGACGCGCAGCTTGCCAAGAGCTCGCGCGTGTCGCTGGAAGGATTGGCGGAGCAGGTTCGCCAATCGGGGATCAAGGATCTGCCGCTGATTATTAAGGGCGACGTTACCGGCTCGGTGGAAGTGCTCGCCGACTCGCTGGTGAGAATGTCGACGGAGAAGGTGCGGGTTAAAGTGCTGCACTCCGGCGTCGGCTCCATCACCGAGAGCGACGTGCTGCTGGCGACGGCTTCGAATGCCATCATTATCGGCTTCAATGTGCGGCCGGAACGCAAGGCGGCCGAGCTCGCTCAACAAGAGAACGTGCAGATTCGTCTGCACTCCATCATCTACGAACTGCAGGATGAGATTCGCCTGGCCATGTTGGGGCTGCTCGAACCGGCCTTCAAGGAGAACTACGCAGGCCGCGCCGAGGTCATCAATGTTTTCCGTATTCCCAAGGTGGGTACCATCGCCGGCAGCCGTGTGCAAGATGGCGTGATCCGCCGCGACGCCGAGGTGAGGGTTATGCGCGATGGAACACAGGTCTTCAAGGGAAAGATCGCTTCGCTGAAACGGTTCAAGGACGATGCCCGCGAAGTGACCAACGGCATGGAGTGCGGCATCGGCATCGCCAACTTCACCGACGTGAAGGAAGGCGACATCATTGAGGCTTTCAGCACAGAGAAGCTGGCAGCCGACCTGGGCGCGCTGACGTCGGCTAAGGCGTGACGCCAGTCCAGAACCAAGGAAAGACGGGCCTGCTTCTCATTTCCAGGAGCAGGCCATTTCTTCGTTCGCCAGCAAGCGTATCGAACGTGACCACAGCCGTTATGGCATCTAACTTTGCATTCAAGAAAGAACAGATAGTATTCTGACCTTTCAATGCGAGTCAGGCTGACGCGTCGCGCAGCCAGACGGCCGCATCGAAGCTATGCGCGCAGGTGTAGCCTTCGTCCTTATAAAGTTCGATAGCCTCGGCGTTGGCCTCCGTCACGGTGAGGGAAATCTCCATGGCGCCAAGGCGCATGAAACTGTGCGCGGCCTGGGAGAGCAACATTCGAGCCAGCCCGCGGCGGCGGAAGGCGGGGTGAACGCAGACCTGGGTCAGGTGTCCGCTCTGCCCGCTGACGCGGGAACCGAGGACAAGAGCGGCCAGCTCGCGGCTGGTTTTTTCCACGATCACATAGGATGCCTGCTGGGAAAAAGTGCCACAGCCGGCATAATGCACGATGTTGTTCAAGAAACGCATAGAGCCGTGAACAGAGCGGTATTGGTCGTTTATCAGGCTGTCGGGATGGTCGCGGTATGCCTCGCAGATTAGACGAGCGGCGGGCGCCAGATCTGCCTCGCGCCACGAGCGAAGCTCCAAGTTGGCGGGCATATCCATCTCCGGCGGCTTCAAATGTCCATGCAACGGCCGCACCAAAAACAGCCTGCGAAAGATCTCAAATCCCGCATCGCGGAAGATCGCGCCGAACGTGCCGGAGGGATGCAGAAGCAATTGCGCTTCGATGCGCTCAACGTGTGGCGAATTGAGCAGCAGTTCAAACAGATGGCGAAGTAAAGTCTCTTCGGTACTTGATGCCTCTCCGTTCGCGTCAACCGGCAGCGCGAATACGTCGCCAATGACGGCCTTGGTTTCCTCGTAGACGCAGAATACGTAGCCGACTACACGGCCGGAGGCAAGCGCCGCATAGCCGGGCAGCATATGGTTGTCAAGATATTGCATGAGGAGACGCGCCGACGCCTGGTAGTCCCAATGGAGGCGCTGCTCCCACAACTCTCCCTCGGCCTCCAGCACCGATCGCAGGACCGGAGCTGCGAAGTGCCGAAGGTCGAGTATCTCGATGGAACCACCCGAAGTCAGCATTCGTCCTCTTATAGAGTGCCCGGTTTTGTTCGCTCAAGACCGATGAGTGTGTTTGCGGTCTCTGATTTGCGGAACCATGTCCGAATTGCGTGGTAGGCGCCGGCTTTCGAAGATTCGAATCAATAAGACGCTGGGCGAAACCACTTTCAAAGGACGGCGCGCGGAAAAGCCCTTCCGGCAACTTTGACACGAGTTCGCGCTCCGCCGCAAGTTGACGAGCACAGCTATTTGCTGCCTACGAGATAAACTTCCAGCCCTTGTTCCGGCCAGGCGAAGAGCGGCTCGTACTGGCGGCCTTCAAGAAGCTCGCTCAGCACGAGTTGCGTATCGAGATCCACTCCACGGCCCTGAATGCGCGCCACAAGGATATGCTGCTCGTCGGGCACGCCGTTCTCGTCGTAATTCACCACCGCGTGGTTGCGGTAAAACGAGAGCCCGAACTCGGCGTCACGGCGAACGCGGAACACGGCAATCGTCTCATTTGCAGGGACCAAGTCTGAAATTCGCTGAGCAAGTGGCCGGACCGAATAAGTGCGGTCGAGAAGATGAATGACGCGCTTGGTGGAATCGACTCCGGGGATACCAAAGAACGGGCCCACGCCATACACAAAGAAGACCAGCACCACGAGAATCCAACAGGTGGCCGGCCGCAGCCGGGCCACACCATAGCCCTTGGTGACAACGAGAATCAGGAGCGCCGCACCAGCTGCGGCCAAAGCGGCGGCGGCAAGCGCATGAGCGGGCGGGACGGCCACGCCATCGGCGAGCGGCATCGCTGCACCATGAACCACAAACCAGGGCAAGAGCAGTGCCACCAAGGTCATGGCACCACATACCAGGGCATGGCCAAGGAGTATCCATCGGTTGAGTCCTGGTTGCCTGCGCCGATAGAGGTAGTCTCCGGTGAGAATGGTGATGGGCGGAAGTGCGGGGAGGATGTAGCCCGGCAGCTTGGATTGCGAGAAGGAAAAGAAGACGACGGGAATGAGCGCCCATAGCACCAGGAACTCGGGGAATGCGTCGCCCGGACGCGCCGGCAATGGCTTTCCCGCCCGGGAACGGCGGAGCCTCCACTCTGCGACTGAGGTCAAAATGCCGTCGATCAAAGCACGAACCGCAATGACGGTCCAAGGCATGAGGCCAAGGAGCACAACCACAAAGTAGTACCAAAATGGCTGATTGTGCTGGTAGCGGTCGGTGGCGAAACGCTGCAAGTTGTGTTCGAGAAAGAATTCCCGAAAGAACGTGGGGTTTTGATGCTGCACGGCAATGAACCAGGGCAGCACCATGGCAAAGTAAAGAACCACTCCCGGCCACCAGAATGAGCGGAGAATGATGCGCCATTCGCGGCGCAGGAAAGCAAATGCGGCAATGATGAGGAAAGCGAGAAGAGGCGCCACCGGTCCCTTGGCAAGCGTGGCCAGGCCGGTGAAGAAGTAGATGTCATAGAGCCAGAATTTGGAATTAGTTTCATACCAGGCATACCAACCGAGCAATCCAATGGCCAGTGGAGCGGCCATCTGCATATCAGTGGATGCTCCGCGCGAGAAGGCCAACATGCCCGCGCAAGAAACAGTGATGAGCGCCGCATCCAGATGCCCGCCTGGTCGAAAGCGCCTCATGTGCAGGTAGATAAGCGCCGCCATGATAAAGGCGAAAGTCGCGGAGGGCAGGCGAGCGGCCCAATCGTGGACTCCGAAGTCCTGGAAGATGAACATCGCGCGCCAGTAGTAAAGGGCGGGCTTCTCGAGCCATGGGTGCCCATAGAGATAGGGCGTAACACAGGCGCTCAACCGGTCCTTGAGTGTAGGTGCAGCGTCAAAGCGCACCAGCATCTCGTGCGCGATCTGCGCATAACGCGGTTCGTCAGCGCCCACCAGGCCCAGGCCATCACCGCCCAAGAGAGGAGTAACGCCATAAACGATGAAAAAGACGCTGAATGCGAGAAAAACGGCCGCCTCGAATACGGTGGCCCCGCGCGGCATCCGCCACGACCGGCGTGCAGCTTTATCCGGAACCGACGGTTCCACGGGGTTCTCCATCTCCGGCAATACTCCAAAGCGCAGCAGCCTGCTTTGCGCAGGACAACGGTCGCGGTTACCTACAAGGCGGAGGGGAATTCAGGCCAAGCCTGCTCGCCTTCCGCGCAATGAAGAGGCGCGGAGATCTTTCAGTGGTCAAGGCTAACAGATTCAGGCGGAATCTCAAGCGGGCCAAGGACGCAGCGGCCACCCGGGACACTCGGGAAAACCGATTGATACTTTCAGTGAATCGGGGCTTCCTTTTCCTGCGATGGACCCGCCTCGGCGGAACCCGATTCCATTGAACCACGATGAGGCTCGGCAGACTTGCCCGCAGCAGCGGATTTGCTGCCTCGGCTCATTAACTGTTCGATGCGCGCCTGGAAGCGTCCCGACCGATCAGCCAGAAAACTCAGCTCTGGCACGTGGCGCACGCCCATCCGCTCCTTTAACTCGCTTCGAATATAGCCCTTGGCCGCCTCAAGACCCGCGATGGTCTCCTCCTCGGCCTTGGCAATATCTTTCGAGTTGCAGTCGAGGGCAACGTATACCCGCGCTGACTTTCCTCCCGGATTCAGTGCAACTTCGCTGACGTGACAGAAGTCAATGCGCGGATCGGAGAGCTCTCCCTCAATCATGGCGCCGATCTCGTCTTTCAGCGCCTCCGTCACCCGGTCCTGATGATGCTTCCTTGCTCGGTGCTCCGGCATGGCTCCCTCCCAGCTCAACCAAACCCCTCAGGATAACAGAGGCAAAACTTGCGCGGGAGGGATCGTGCTTTGTGATTCCATTTCCTAGCAGGATTCCGCCGGCAAGAACTCCCGATCGGAGTCTACGCGGAGAAATCGAGTGCGACTACCTCGTGGAGTCCGATCGGTGGGGTCTCGAGGAAGATCGTATCGCGCTCGGTGCGGTATGGAATTTCTCTGGAGGCGACAAGCAGATGAACCCGGCTCACGCGCCTGCCCGCGGGAATCCGCAGAGAGATTTTTTGCCCGGAAATCGGAACAATCTCCCGCACGGGCCCTTTCAACATCATGGGATTGGTGAGATTGACGAGGTGCAAGGTCATTGAATTCGTTTGTTCCCAGAGGGCCACATCCAGAATGCCCTTGCCTTCGATGGTCACAAAGGGTGGTTCGTTCGTCGTCCATTCAACCGCGTTTCGCAGCAGCTTTCCGTGATCCACACAAAGAACCTGCCAAAAGGTGCGATCGATGTCTCCGGGGAAATAGACCACGCGCCCCTTGCCAACCTGCTGTACGAAGACTCCGGGGGAATGCGCCGCGCCGGATCGAGTGAAAACCGACTCCATCGGCAGGTCGGGGTATGACGGAACCACGCGCAGGGGCGCGAATTGGTTAGTGCCGGCTGGCGTGACATCCACCTGATTCACGGCATTGATGATGCGGCCTGCGTCTTCAAAGCCGCGAAGAAGCGGATGGATTGCGTTGGTTGACGGATCTTTTTCCAGACTTAAATACGAATTGAGCATGTTTTCTTCCAGCTTGCCCATGTAAGACGCGCCGAAAAGCGAGGCCAGACCAAAATCCTCGCGCCGCACACCCCACTCGTCGTAGAGCGATGTCTCGTACGTGGCGACAAGACCACCTCCGCGCTCGACGAATGTGCGCAGGCTGACGCACTGCTCGTCGGACAGTGCTGCAATGTTAGGCAGAATGAGCGTGCGGAACGCTGCAAGATGCTCGGCGTCGAAGCAACGATCGTGAACCATCTCAAAGGGGACGCGCGCTTCGACGAGTGCTTCGTAGAACCCGAGGGCCGGCTCGTCGATCTTTTCGCGAGCCTCCTCGCCGCCATAGAACCACGCGCTCTGTTGCGAATAAACGAGGCCCACGCGCGCCAGCGGACGGAGATTGCGCAGGTACTTTTCGCTGGCGTAGTGCCATTCAAAGATCTCCTTCACTACCGGCATCCATCGTTTGTCGATGGGTTTCGCATTGAATTTGACGAACCATGGACGAAGACCCTGGGCCATGCCGTCGGCAACCCACAGGCGAATCTCATCGCCATTCTGTACTGAGTCTTTCCATCGATGCTCATCGTCGATGCCCACGCTGAAAATGCCTGCGATGGCTTTGTTTCCCATCGTCGCGCGATACTCCTTGCCGTTTTTGCCATTCGCCCACGGAGCCATGAGGCCACGCCGGCTTTGGCGGTCAGCGATCATTGTGGGCGCGAGATCGTTGATGGTCTTCATATCGAGATCCGAGAGCGCTCCTCCGCCGGCGTTCGCAAGATAGCTGGCGCCGGGATTGATGGCTCGAATTTTCTCGTTCCAGAGGCGCCAGAGATCAAAGAGGCGATTTTGGCGCCAGACAATGTATTGTTTTCGCGCCGGATCTTGCGGATTGTTCGTGCGCGGCAGGTCCAAGCCTGAGAAGGCGCGGAAGTTCTCGCGGCAGTGCTGGCAATAGCACATGCCGCTGCCGGCCCAGCGGTTGGTGAAGATGCCATCCGGCTTGTACATGCGCACGATTTCTTCATGAACGGAGGTCATGAAGTCGAAGTTGTAGGGGCCGAGAGCGCAGGTTTCCCAGTAGCGCGGATCGGATGGATGACGCACCGGCTGGCCGTTGGCATCCACTCGGATCCAGTCTGGGTGCGCGTCGTAGACCTTCTGCCAGCAGGCGTGCGCATCGGTCCGGGCAATCACGTTCATGCCCATCGCGCGGCAGCCGGTCAGCAAGTCGCCAAAGCTATCGCGATCGCCGAGCCATGCGCTGCGCTGCTGCAACGGAATCTTCGTGGGGTAGAACGCCACCACGCCGCCCGCGCTCAGGCACGCCGCGTCGGCATGAACGCTGTGGAAGTAGTCGAGCCAGAACTGGCGATCGTAGTTGCCGGGATCGTCTTCAACAAACGCAAGCTGCGCCCAGCGCATCGGCCGGTCGTACCAGCCGACCGCACCGTTTTGGGGTCGCGCCGATTCGGCCACCCCGCCTGCCGCATAGGCGTCCTCCGCGACGCTTGCCGGCAATAGACAGCCTGTTGCCGCAAGTGCCGATCCCTTCACGAATTCTCGCCGGCTGCTCATTTCACGGCCTCCAGTGACTCTGCCATTTCAACACGAGAGACCGGTTGAGGAAAGTTCGCCCCGCGATCAGCCGGTGCGCGATGCAATTCAGGGTCAGATTGCGTTTCTCCGTTGCTGAATTACGCGCCGAACTGCCGAAGATGATGGTCCAGATGCTTGTACATCAGAATCGCCCATTCGTCTGGGGTAAGAGACCCGAAAAATGCGTGCGGATGCGAGGTGCAACCCGCAGCTCCCGCCGCGGCGAAGCGATCGATTAGGCCTCTCAGGCGTTTTCGCTCAGTTTCAAAGTCTCTCTCATCACCGATGATTAGGAGCTCCTTTGACGTCGGGGAATTCCGGCGCATCGGCTCGTCCTCGCGGAATGCCATTGGCTTGATGACTGGCCCAAGAACGCGCCCCATCAGCGCACGCCGCGGACGGATTTCTCCCGCCGCCATCTCCAGCCCCAATGAGCAGTGCGCCAGCATTTGCGCAGGATTCATCTTGCCCCACTGCCGTTGGCTGCCGGGGCTTAACGCGGCCAGCCGCTGCTTTACTTCCTGCACGCACACTGCCTGAAACAGATTCTTCATACGAAACGACCCCTTACCGCGCGCACTGCCATCGCGCGCGGTCTCGATCAGATTCCTTGCCGATAAAAGGATTTGAACGTCAGCTTTGCCCGGCCCGCTCCAGCTCGGCGATGTCGAGCTTTTTCATCTTCATCATCGCCTGCATGGCTTTGGAATGCTTCACGAGCTCACCAATGCGGCGCGGCACGACCTGCCAGCTCAGGCCGAATTTGTCCGTCAGCCATCCGCACTGGATCTCGCTGCCGCCATCGGCGGTGAGCCTTGACCAGTAGTGGTCGATCTCCTCCTGCGTATCGCAGTTCACTACGAACGAAACCGCTTGAGAGAATTTGAAGGCCGGGCCGCCATTGAGAGCGGTGAACCTTAGGCCGTCAAGCTCGAAAGAGACGGTCAACGCGGCTCCCTTAGGGCCGGGCGCGTCGCCGGGATTTCGCAGTCCACCGACGCGGCGGGAGTTGGGGAAGATGCTGACATAGAAATCGGCGGCCTCTTCGGCGTTCGAGTCGAACCAGAGAAAGGGCGTAATACGCGGAGAGTCTGCGAGGGTGCTCATAGAATCACCTGGTTTATGGATTAGCAGCTTTAGGGAGCAAGCGGCAGATTTCCATTGCACCATTTGTAGATTGCAAGATGCAAGTGAATTTCGTAGGATGCCATTGTGACAAATGCCTCGAAGGCGAAGCGCCGCTGCTGATTCCCCGTTTACACAAGGCTCGAATCAAAATCCAATTCTCCGAAAGGAAAACTGAAGCGATGAAAGTAAACACATATTTGAATTTCCCCGGCAATTGCCTGGAGGCCATGAACTTCTACGAGAAACATCTGGGCGCGAAGATCCTGATGAAGTCGACCTTTGCGGAGATGAGCGCGTCGGGCGCACCACAGAATATGCCGCCAGGCCTGAATCGGGACGGCATTTTGCACGCGCGCTTCACGCTTGGCGATACCACGGTGATGGCGAGCGACGGCCCGAAGGTAGAGCCGATGCGGAGCGCTTATCTGACGCTTGCAGTGGACAGCGATGCCGAAGCCGAGCGGATCTACGCGACGCTGACCGACGGCGGAGAGGTCTTTATGAAGATGGGCGAAACATTTTTCGCGCACCGGTTTGGCCAGTTTCGCGACAAGTTCGGCGTGAACTGGATGGTCATTCACGAAAAGCCGATGCCGCGCTGAAACAGATAGGCGACCCTAACGCGCAGCGCACATTGAAAAGAAGGCCATGGACTGCTACTCTCATCTGTCCCGCTAAACCAGCGGAGCGGCAGGTACGACTATGGCCCTCAAATTCCAGGGGTTCGATTTTCTTCATCTCGATGCGAGCTTTACGGAAGAGGAGCTCCTTGTCCGCAAGACCGCGCGCGACTTTGTTGAGTCGAATGTAACTCCGATCATTGAAGAGTGCTTTCGCGAGGGGCGCTTTCCACGCGAGATCGTCCCGCTGATGGGCGAGCTGGGCTTCTACGGCGCCAACCTCGAAGGCTACGGCTGTGCCGGCATGTCGAATGTTGAGTACGGCCTGGTATTGCAGGAGCTGGAGCGCGGCGATTCGGGACTGCGCAGCTTTGTGAGCGTGCAATCGGCGCTGGTGATGTATCCGATCTTCACCTTCGGATCAGAAGAACAAAAGAACAAATGGCTGCCGGGACTGGCCACGGGCGAAAAGCTCGGCTGCTTCGGGTTGACTGAGCCGGGCTTCGGATCGAATCCGGCCGGTATGACCACGCGCGCGCGGAAATCGGGCGATGAGTACATCCTGAACGGCGAAAAGATGTGGATCACGTCGGGATCGATTGCCGATGTGGCCGTTGTGTGGGCGAAGCTCGAGGGCGCGGGTGAAGACGAAGGCGGGGCCGGCAGCGTGCGCGGATTTCTCGTTGAAGCCGATCGTCCGGGATTAAAATCCAGCGACATTCACGGGAAATGGTCGCTGCGCGCCTCGGTCACCAGCAGCCTTTCGCTTGAGGACGTGCATATACCCGCGGCGAGTTTGCTGCCCGGCGCGGATAGCTTGAAAGCCGCATTGATGTGCCTCAACCAGGCGCGCTACGGCATCAGCTGGGGTGCGATTGGCGCGGCGATGGATTGCTATTCTACGGCGCTCAACTACTCCAAAACCAGAAAACAGTTTCACAACGAGCCAATCGCAAGTCATCAGTTGGTACAGGAGAAGTTGGTTTGGATGGCGAGCGAGATCTCAAAGGCGCAATTGCTCTCGCTGCACGTGGGCCGGCTCAAGGACGCGGGCAAGGCAGGCCATCAGCACATCTCGATGGCGAAAAGAAACAACGTGTGGATGGCGCTCGAATGTGCGCGGCTGGCCCGTGACATTCTCGGCGCGAATGGCGTCACCGAGGACTACCCGATCATGCGGCACAGCATGAATCTGGAGTCGGTGAAGACGTACGAGGGAACGCACGACATTCACACGCTGATCCTGGGGCAGAATCTGACTGGGATCGGGGCGTATTGAGGCGAGCAGATCCGGCAGAAGTTCTTCATCGACAAGCCGGGGCTGACAGCGGCATAGTCGTATCCATGCAAAGATTCCAAACGCAGTTCACTTTGGCTCTGACTTTCGCAGCGGTTGCTTTTGCCGGATCTGCGACGGGTTCCCACGCGCAGCAACCAGCGAGCGCGCCCATCGTGCTGCATGCAGCGCGACTGCTCGAAGTCGATACGGGAAACATTCTCCGGCCCGGAGAGATTCTGGTTGACGGTGGGCGGATTAAGGCTGTTGGCACGGCCGTCGATCACCCGCGAGGCGCAACGGTGATTGATCTCGGCGATATGACGCTGCTGCCGGGCCTTATCGATGCGCACGTACATCTATTTCTGCATCCCGGCGCGGAGGATTTACAGACGGTCGAGGAGTCTGTCCCATGGCGAACGATTCTTGCTGAGCAAGCCGCGAAAGCCGACCTGATAGCCGGATTCACTGCCGAGCGCGACATGGGCACCGAAGGCGCTGGGTCGGCCAGCACGGCGGTACGCGACGCCATCAATCAAGGGATCATTCCCGGGCCGCGCATGCGTGTCTGCGCGAACGCCATCGATATTCTGGGCGGGCATGAGGACGCCAACCACTTCAATCCAGCGCAGCACGTGCTCTCGAACGCAGACTATGCCAATGATGCCGAACAACTTGTGGAAGTAATCCGGGAACAGCACAAGGAAGGCTCGGACTTTGTGAAGATCTACGAAACCGGACCGGACCAGATGGTTGATGGCGTGCTGCACACGCCTTACCAGTACACCGAGGCGCAACTGGCAGCCGCGGTAGAGGAGGCGCGCAGGCTTGGAACGAACGTGGGCGTGCACGCGATGGGAGAGCCGGGAACGCTTTACGCGGCGGAGGCTGGAGTAGCGTCCATCGACCACGGCACGCAGTTGAGCGATGAGACCATGCGGATTATGAAGGAGAAGGGCATCTTCGCCGTGCCTACCTTCGCCATCTTCGACTACTTCGCGACGCACGGCGGTTCGCACGACCAAGCGGCGAGAGAAGCCGCGATGCTTGACTACAAGATCGCGGAGTTCAAGAAGCAAATTGCAGCCGGTGTTCCGTTTGCGGTCGGGTCCGATGTGGGGCCATTCCCGCACGGCACGCAGGCTCGCGAATTAACGCTCATGGTCAAGTACGGCATGACACCGTTGGCGGCGTTGCAGGCCGACATGATCAATGGAGCTAAACTGCTGCGCTGGGAGGGGCAGATTGGCGAGTTGAAGCCGGGATATTTTGCGGACATCGTCGCGGTGCCCGGCAATCCGCTCGACGACATCAGCGTAGTAGAACACATAAGCTTTGTAATGAAGAATGGCGTGGTGGTGCGGCAGTAGCGAGATCGTGCGAGGTCAGCGCGCCTTGTCTGGAAGGCCGTTCGCAACGGCCCAAGGCCCGCCCCACAATCCAACGGCGATGAAGAGACTCGACCACTCGTCGGGGCTCCGAGGGGCGCCGGGGATTCCGTAAAGGCCCAGCACCCGCGGAAGGTGCAGCGTAATTACCCAGACAGCAAACATCGTCCCGATCGCAATCCATCCCCAGCGTCCGAAACTGCCGCCGATGCCGATCGCCACGCCGCCCGCAATGAACACGACGCCGAAAAGCGCAACCCATGGCTCGTGCCACGGGATCCAGCCGGGAATGAGCGAGCCGATGAACTTGATGCCGATAAAGTGATCGACGCCGAAGACGATCATGGCGATGGCAATGACGGCGCGGCAGGCAATGGAGAGCGACCTCGGCGTGGCTGCAGGACCGGGTAGCAGAAGCGCGATACAGGCGAGCGACAGCGGCTCGAAGACCACGGTGCGAAGGCCCATGTCGCCGGGCGATGCAATGTATTTCGGGAGGACGTGGACGAGTGTCCAGAAGATGTATGTTGCGCCGAGCGTGTACGCGGACGCGCGGAGCCAGTGCTGGACTAGCAGTCCCAGGCCGCACGCGACCCAAAGCATTGCAAAGAGGATCACGAGCCATGGGATCGCCGGCATAAAGGGCAGCACGGGCATGGAGTGGGAATTGGGCCCGAGCGACTCATACGTGCCGTGCGCGCAGAAGAGGTTCTCAGCGCCAAGAGCGGCGATAGCGAATGCGAAGATCCAACGGCCGGAGCGAAGCAAGGAGTTCATCATATGTTCAGCGAGACTCCTGGATTGACGGAAGAGCGCCTGAAAGGCACGCAAGGCTGGCCGGTTTTCGGGCGGCCTTTTGGGAAATTGGGGAGATGTTGCCTAAACCAAATCCATGCTACACCGCGACGGTGAAGCTTTCTTCGTTGCGGGTGACTGCCCGATAGAGTGTGTCGCGCTCGAAGGGCACGCGGCCAGCCTCAGTGATGAGGCGGCAAAGCTCCTTGCGCGTCATGCCCTGCGGGGTTGTGGCGCCGGCGTCGTGGTAGATTTTCTCCTCGATCACGGTACCGTCAAGGTCGTCGGCGCCAAAACGAAGCGCGATCTGCGCGATCTTGGGCGTCATCATTTGCCAGTAGGCCTTGATATGCGGGAAGTTGTCGAGGAGCAGACGGCTGACGGCGATCTGGCGAATGTCGGTGAGGCCGGTCGTTACAGGTAAATGGTCGAGCGGCGTGTTCTCCGGATGAAATGCCAGGGGAATGAAGGTCTGGAAGCCCCCGGTTTCGTCTTGCAACGCACGTAGCTTGAGCAGATGATCGACGCGATCGGCATCGTTTTCAATGTGGCCGTAGAGCATGGTCGCATTGGACTTGAAACCCAGCTTGTGAGCCGCACGCGCTGTTTCGAGCCATTCCTCCCCGTCGATCTTGTGATCGCAGATGATGGAGCGCACGCGGGCGGCAAAGATCTCCGCACCGCCGCCGGGCATGGAGTCGACTCCGGCGTCGCGAAGCTTGATCAGGGTTTCGTCCACGCTGAGCTTGGCGCGGCGAGCGAGGAATGCAATCTCGACCATGGTGAAGGCCTTGATGTGAACCTTCGGGAAGCGCTCTTTGAGACCGCGGATCAGATCGAGGAAGAACTCAAGCGGGAGGTCGGGGTGAAGACCGCCGACGATGTGAAACTCCGTAACCGCTTCGGTGTAGCCCGAAGCAGCCGTTTCCCAAGCTTCGTCAAGGGCCATGGTGTAGCCGGCGGGGTCGCCTTTCTTACGGCCAAAGGCGCAAAGCTTGCATGCGGCTACACACACGTTGGTGGGATTGATATGGCGATTGACGTTGAAGTAGGTGAGGTCGCCGTGCAGGCGCTCGCGGACGTGGTTGGCCAGCCAGCCGACTGCCAGAACGTCAGAAGAGGCGTAGAGCGCGAGCCCGTCTTCAGCGCTGAGACGCCGCTGAGCCATCACCTTGGCGGCGATAGGCTCCAGATGCGGGTCGTGGGTGCGAAAGGCATGGGCCGGAGGGGCTGATCGATCCCGGGGTTTCAGCGTCTGAACGGCCATGCATTGATGATACCGAATTCCGGATAGGTTGGCTTAGTCCGCTTCAGGCCACCAACGGTGTGGGCTGGGTCACATGGCGGCCCGTTCCGGTAGCGTAAACTGCCCCTTCATCGTTGAAACAAAGGCAGAATCGTGGCCGTTGAAGAGCAGATTTCGACCCAGAGCTATGCGCGCGGCCCGGCAAGGCCGCTGCTGGAATTGACGATTGGCGACCTGCTCAAGCGGACGGCAGAGCGGTTTCCGGATCGGCTGGCGGTGGCATCGCGCCACCAGGAGAAGCGGCTCACGTGGGCCGAGTTGAGCGACGCGGCCGACCGCGTGGCGCGCGGGCTTTGGTCGCTGGGGATCCGCCGTGGCGACCGCGTAGGCCTTTGGTCGACCAATTGCATCGAGTGGGTGATGATGCACATGGGTTGCGCGCGGGCCGGGGCGGCGCTGGTGAATGTGAATCCCGCGTACCGCTCGCACGAGCTGCAGTTCACGCTGACACGATCGCGGATGAAGGCGCTGTTCCTGTGGCACAAGGACAAGCGCGCCGACTACGAGGAGATTCTGGGCCGCGCGCGGCACGGGCTCGACCTGGCTCTGGAACACACGATCTACTTCGACACACCGGAGTGGCCGGCGCTGCTCGAGGCCGAAGGACGGCTGCCGGACCACGTGGCAATCGACGATGTGGCCAACATCCAATACACGAGCGGTACGACAGGCCTGCCCAAGGGCGTGATGCTGACCCACCACAACGTGGTTAACAACGGGCAGTTTCTGGCGCAGGGATTTCACTACACCGAGCAGGACAAGATCGTCGTTCCTGTGCCGCTGTTCCACTGCTACGGATGCGTGATCGGGACGATGAGCGCGGTCAACTCCGGGGCGGCGATCATCCTGCCCAACTGGACCTTTGACGCGCGCGCTACCCTGAAGGCCGTACATGAGGAACGCGCTACGAGCGTCTACGGAGTTCCGGCCATGTACGTGGCGGAGTTCGGGCTGCCGGACTTTGCGAGCTACAACACTACGAGCCTGCGCACCGGCATGATGAGCGGCGCCCCCTGCCCGGTGGAGTTGATGAAGCGCGTGCTCGAAGAGATGCACATCCGCGAGTTGGTGATCGCCTACGGGCAGACGGAGACTTCGCCGGTGGTGACAATGAGCGATGCTGCTGATTCACTCGAGATCCGCGTGAACACGGTGGGCCGCGCCATGCCGCAGACCGATATCAGGATCGCTGCCCTTGAGACTGGCGAGACATTGCCTTACGGGCAGCAAGGCGAGGTGTGCGTGCGCGGCTATGCGCTAATGAAGGGCTATGACGGCGATGCGGAGGGGACGGCGCTGGTGATCGGGCCCGACGGCTGGTTGCGCACCGGAGATTTAGGAGTGATGCGCGATGACGGATGCATTCACATCACGGGCCGATCGCGTGACGTGATTATTCGCGGCGGCGAGAACATCTATCCGCGCGAGGTGGAGGAGTTCCTTTACACGTACCCGAAGGTTGGCGAAGTGCAAGTGATCGGTATTCCAAATGCGCGGCTGGGCGAGATTGTGGTGGCCTGGATTCGGCTGCGACCCGGAGTGGAAGCGACGGAAGATGAGATCAGAAACTTCTGCCAGGGGCAGATCGCGTATTACAAAGTGCCTGAGCACGTTCGCTTCGTTGAGGAGTTCCCGGCCACGCTGTCAGGGAAGATTCAGAAGTACAAGATGCGCGAGTTCGAGATTGAAGCGCGCGGCTTGCAGGACGTAGCGAAGACGGCGACGGCTTAGGCTGATTTGGCGCGGTCGAGCCTGCGCAGATTTTTTCGATCGGCGAACTGCGCTTGACAGGCGTGGAACGATTCGGTTTCATCGTACGTATCCGTTGTGTCCCCCTCCGAAATGCTGTCCCCCCGAGAAAACCTGGAGGTTGAATATGGAACGACGGGCCTTTCTGCGCACGGCTTTGGCCGGCGCGGGATTCATTGCTGCGTCGCGGACCGTGTTTGGGGCGAAACAATGCGGGACGCCGGTCTCAACAATGACGCCGATGGGGCTTCAGCCGATCGAGGTGTGCACGACCGGCATCTCTTCCATCACATTCAAGCAGGCGTTCCAGCAACAGAACGAATGGTGCTGGGCGGCGTGCATCAGCATTGTGTTTGAGTACTACCATCACGCCGTGGATCAGCAGCGGATCGTGAAGGAGACGTGGGGAACCGTGGCGGATATGCCCGGAATGCCGCGCGACATCTTTCGCGATCTCAACAAGCGATGGACGGATGACGCGGGGAAAGCATTCCAGTGCCAGGGCGACGTGTACCCAGTGAATGTGAACACAGCGATCCAGGATCTGATCGACGATCACCCGCTGATCATCGGCGCGCTGGGCCACGCAACCGTTCTGACGGCGATCGTTTCCGAGGTGGATACGGCCACGTCGCAATACGAAATTCAGCAGGTGATTGTTCGCGATCCATGGCCGGGACGCGGAGGCAGACGGCCGCTGACCCCGATGGAGTGGGCGAGCATCAACTTCGCCGCACGCATCCGAGTGACGGACGCGTAGCGGCGTTTGACTGACCCAATGAAAGCGCCGCGAACCATTGCGCTGCGACTCGCAGCGGATCGATTACTGCGGGGTCGCGGTTGTGCCGGTTGGCGGCGGAGGCGGAGTGGAGGGCGCAGGCTGCGCGGGCACTGCCGGGGTTGCAGGTGCAGCATCGGCTGGAGCGCGCTTTGCCACGAACGTTTGCGGAGGACGATCGCCACCTCCGCCAAACGTCCGCGTGAAGTAGATCGTGCCGTCGGCAGCGACTTTGCCCTGGTAGCTGATGGTGAATGAATTGCCGTTGAAGTTCAGCACCTGGTCGAAGGAAATAGTATCGCCATCGACTTTGCCGTTGGAGAGGTCCACATCGCCGCGTGGCGTAGTGATCTTGCCGGTGAGCGTTGCGCCGTCAACGTGAAAGTCGAAGGTGAGGGTCTGCGTATTGCCGTTGCGGCCCTGGACATCGCCGGTCCATTTGCCGTTGAAGTCTGCGGCCATTGCGCTGACGGAACCGATCGCGAGAAATAGAAGTGTGATTCCGAATTTCTTGATCATGTGAACGTCTCCCAACGGCGTGCTGATTCTTTGATGCAGAGCCTAGAGCCAGAAGCCTATTTGTAACAGACGTTTAGAAGCCGAAAGAAGACGCATTGCGGAACGTGCGATTTGGGGGCCAAAAACAGCAGTTCTAAAGGGGTTATGGGGCATAAATTCGGCGCAGTTCGATGTACATTTTCGACAACTCCGAAAACGGTTTGTTGATTCCAAAGGAGTTAAATGGCGAAAAGTAGGCGAAACATCCCAAATATTTTCTTTAATTATTTTTGGCCTTTCCGTGGCAGCGGTCCCGGGGGCGCTGGCGGAGTTCAAAACGCAAGCGGCACCTGAATCGAGTTTCAATGAACGGAAGATTCCTGTGAGTGTTGTGGTGATGCTCATAGTTTGAGGATGCGCCTATTGAGGGGATTATTCGGCAAACTTGGAGAAGTTTATTTGCTGAATGGTTGCAGCGGGTTAGAGCATTCTGGGGCGGGTGGAGCGCTTGACAGCAGGTGAAGTGAAGAAAGTGAAAGTGTGAAGAAGTGAAGAGGTAAGGGAGTGAGTGGACCAACGGTCCCGATTGCGTTTCTGATCAAGAGTGCGTGCCCGGGAGACGTGCCGAGGAAACGTGCCCGGGAACGGCTGAGCTAGATAGCACAGACTATCGCCGCGCCAAATGCAACTCTTGGGTATGGCCCGAAGACGCGCGAGACGCTTCAACACGGACGCATACCTCGCGACTGCGGGTACGGGAAGAACGATGGCTCGCGTCAAGGCGAAGGAGGTCTTCTCTTCTCAGGGAGACCCCGCCCGCTGTCTCTTTTATCTTCGGGTGGGCCGGGCTAAACTCACGATTGTTTCCAAAGACGGCAAAGAAGCCACGGTTACGCTGCTCGCTCCGGGAGACTTTTTCGGTGAGGAGTGCATGGCCGGACCGAACGAGCTCCGCACCACCAGCGCCACGGCCATTACCGTATGTGTGGTGCTCAGGATCGCGTCAGAAGAACTGACCCGGGTGCTTCACGAGGAACACGCATTCTCAGACTTGTTCGTTCAGTTTCTCGCACTCCGGACCACGAGAACCCAGGCGGATCTCGTCGATCAGCTCTTCAACAATAGCGAACGGCGCCTTGCGCGAACCCTTCTGATCATGGCTGACTACGGCAGTGCATCCGGCCCGGAGTCGCTGATTCCGCCGGTAACACAGGAAACCTTAGCAAACATGATCGGCACGACGCGGTCACGCGTAAGCTTTTTCATGAATCGCTTTAGAAGGCTCGGCTACATCAGCTACAAGAACCGCATCCGCGTGGATAGATCGCTGCTGATGATGGTTCTGCAGGACCAGATGCCTGAGCAGAACGCGTCACGGCCTAAACTTCTCGACGTTGCGGTAAGTCGCGCACCAAGCCCCAGGGGAGCCAAGCTCTAGAGATCCTCGACTTCAGCGCGACCCATTGCCCCTTGAGAGAATCGCGGCACAATGTTGTTCGGCCCTTCTGTCTCCTCCTGAGGTAGCGCCTGGATAGTGGCCTACTCGGCAGAAACCAGGCAGGGCAATCGTCCCCGCACGCCAAGCAAAGATGGATGGCGTCTCAGTTTGAACTGAAGGCGTGAATTCCTCAAGTGCGCAATATTGCACAGACGAGTCGAAAAGGGTCGGCTATTCTCCGGAAACCTTTGCATCTGAGTGGGGAGGAAAAATGCCCAGAACATTTAGACCAAGTTTTCCGCATCGACGCAACACCGACGGAACTCACGATTCGATTTGTACAAGGTGTTTTGTAACTGTAGCCACGGTCGTGAATGAGTCCGAACTGACTGGCCATGAATCAGCTCACGTTTGCAAGCCGATGAACCTATACCGTTTTCGCGAAGGGGAGTCCACGCTGTACGAAGCTAGTCTGCGATTTCCTCATTGCCGCGCAGGTGGTCCGGAATGCCAGCGGCCAGCGGAGTGAGTGGATCCGGCGCACTGGCGGAGGTAGTGGCGCTAGCGGGTTAGACTCGCATGTCTGGAGATGGGTCGCAAATGCTATCCGGCCGAGTCTGGGGCGAGGAGGAGAATCTTGCCAATGCCGCCTTTCTCGCCGAGCCGATGTGCTTCAGCCGCGTCGCGCAACGGCAAGCGGCGGCCAATGGGCAGAACGAATTTGCCATCGCGCACGTCATCGGCAAACTCGCGCACCTTGGATGGATCAGGCTTGGCATTCACACGCGTAACTTTCACCGTGGGATTTTTGGCCGCAGCGCCTTCCGGCAACCCAGAAGCGTAGCCAAAAGATCCTCCTGGCTTAACTTTCGCGATGAGTTTGGCGGCAACGTTACCGCCAACGGTGTCGGCAATCGCGTCGACCAAGGCGAAGTTCTCAATCGCTTGATCATCGTCAATCGCCAGCACGCCTGCGACGCCGAGGGAGCGGGCGTCGTCCAGCTCCCGGCCGCGCACGCCTGCGATCACCCGCGCGCCGATTTTCTTTGCAGTGTGAACTGCCGCGCGCCCAACACCGCCGAGCGCTCCCGTTACCAGAACGACCTGTCCCTTTTGCACGTTGGTGGCGAGGCGCACAAGCTGGTCGCCGGTGAGCGAGATCAAGGGGATTGCGGCCGCGTCTGCGAGGTCGACGCCATCGGGCAGATGGGTCACGTCAGAATCGTCGACTGCAACCAGTTCCGCATAGGTCTTGTTGGTGAGCGCAAGTACGCGGTCGCCGGGCTTGAAGTGTTTCACGTTTGCGCCGACCTGGCGCACGATGCCGCTGACATCACGACCCAGAATGGCCGGAAATGACAAGGGAACATTCTTTTGCAGCATCCCCGAACGCAGCTTCCAGTCAATGGGATTGACGCTGGCAGCGGTGGCCGCGATGAGCACGGTATTGCCGCCGGTTAACGGGTCGGGAACGTCTTCTTCAAACTTCAGATTCTCAGGACCGCCGTACTTGTTAAGGACAACTGCTTTCATCGTGTATCTCCCGGAGCTCGCGGCATTTTTCTGTCACTCAATCAGATGCACGGGAGGGGGATTGCGGCTCGTGGATTCCATGTTGAAACTCGATCGTGGTTCTGTCGCCCGCTGAAGCGGGCTGGTTGAATCTTTGGGTTGCAGTCCCCAGGCTTGCGTCTGGGGCTACGGTCTGGCGCCCGCTACGCGAGCTGTTTTGCGGCGTACCTGCGGGAACCATTCGTCAATGTCCGGTGTCTATTGAACAGGAAGCCGCGGTTCGGATCACTGCGAATTCTGCGGAAGGCTCTCAGGTACCTAAGGAGCGAGGAGGGTGTTCTATGACAGTCGAGAATGGTCAGGGATCAAGCCGGCTGCTGGGCGACGTCAACGTGACTCCGATGATCGACATTCTGTTGGTGCTGCTGATCATCTTCATGGTCATTTCTCCGGTCGTACCTCGAGGCCTAGATGCAAAGCTGCCTCAGCGGTCTTCGAATCTGAATCCGGCGCCCGAAGGTCCGATTGTGGTCGAGATTGCGAAGGCTCGTAATGGACTGCCTAGCTACAAAATCAATCGGCAGGACGTGAGCGTCGAGCAGCTTGAGAGCCGTCTGAGCTCGATCCTCTCGATTCGGGCCGACAAAGTGATGTTCGTCAAGGGCGATGACAATCTGGATTTCTCAACGATCGCGAGAGTGATGGACATGGGGAAGGCTGCTGGAGCGGATCGTATTGGCCTGATGACATCGAAGGACCCGCTGTAGGCGGGCATTGAACGCGTTGATTTACTTGGCGAGGTCGGCGCGGTGGATGCGCGCGACGGGACGAGAGCGGGTTTGGCGGGGCGGCGGAGTTGAGTGCGCCTTCGAAGTTGTTCGCCAGGTAGCAACTGACGGTTGGGCGGTCATCCGGCAACAAATACTAGCGATCAATCCGAGTCCCGTGAAGAGTCACAACCTTCTTAAAGGGACCGCCGACCTCACCGGATTCACCGACTTGCAGAAACGAAGTAGGCGTGATGTTGGAGTATGTTTCATGCCACTGGGACTTCTTGCCGGTAGGCGAAGTTTGAATTTCATCGATTGTCAGTTGCTTCCCATCCCATGTGATGGTGACGTTGTTCAGCGCGGCTTCCGGATCGCAGGCATGGGGATTCTGATTGACGCACTCCATGCCGTGAAACTTTTTCTCCGCGCTGTCCCACCACAACATTCCGAGGAGATGAATATCCTGGGGCGGAACATGGATGTTCTCTTCGTCGATCAACGTCAAACCTTGCGCGCCTGCGTGCCAAAACTCTTCCCCTTTTCCCTGTGCACCTTTGGGAAAATCCGGACTCGGCTCAAAAGCCACTTCCACAGCCCATCGGCCTGAGAGCGCCTGAATCACGCTCAGCATCGCGGTGGAAGCCCCGGTTAAATCATTGCCCGAGGAACTAGCGGGCGCCACGGATGCTTGGGGCTTTGGCGCGGACCAAGCCAGGCACGGAAGCGGAATCAGCATAAGAGGGAGCAAGAACCTTTTCATCTTTCCTCCTGGGGCGAATTCTCCATAACGGCGACGAATCAAGCCTGGGCCTATGCCGAGCAGCGCAAAAACACCGGACGACGGTGTAGGGGAACAACACAAATCGGCAGCGACCATTGTCGCAGAAGATTTGAGAGACGGAGCGATTTTATCGGAGAAACCAGGTATGGGTCGATATGACGATAGAAGCTCGGAATGCGATCACAACAGCCCCTCAAAGTTAGGCAACATTAGAAACCGGACGGCTTAACCTGCCCGTTTTGAACAGCGCCTGGATCGTGGCCAAACCGGAAGTCACCTGTTGGTTAGCAACTGCCGCCGTTCAAGCTGGTGACGGATTCGCACAAGAGGAATGACGCTAAGGCCGGGCGGGCTACTTGGCGAGATCGGCGCGGTGGATGCGCTCGACGGGCTTGGAGTAGCGGCCGAGGAAAGCGTTCCAACGGACGATGGCGATGTCCTGAAGCATGCGCAGTCCGTCTTTGAGATAGCTGATGCGGGTGCGCTCGTCGTGAGCCCAACTGACGGGGACTTCGTCGACGCGGTAACCGCGCTTGCGAGCGATGAAGAGAATCTCGGGATCGAAGCCCCAGCGCTCGATGGTCTGGAGTTGGAAGACGGTTTGCGCGGCGGCGCGGGTGAAGGCTTTGAAGCCGCATTGCGTGTCAGCGTAAGGCAGGCCCATGACGGCGCGGGTGACGGCGTTGAAACATCGGCCGAAGAACTGACGGTAGAGAGGCTGGCGAATGGTTTGGCGCGTGCGCTCGAGCCAGCGGGAACCGATGGCGATGTCGGCTCCAGAGGCGATGGCGGCGATGAGGCCGTCGGCTTCCTCGATGGGCGCGGAGAGATCGGCGTCAGTGAACATGACCACTTCTCCAAAGGAGTGGAGAATGCCGTTGCGGACGCTGTAACCCTTTCCATGATTGCCGGGATTCTGGAGCATGCGGACTTCAGGGTTTTTTGCGATGAAAGCGTTTACGATGGCGGCGGTTTCATCGCGCGAGCCGTCGTCGACCACGACAATTTCGGCGTTCCAGGCGCGCTGGTGGATGCAGGCGAGGACCGCCTCCAACGCGCCTCCGATGCGCGCGGCCTCGTTGTATGCGGGGATGACGATGCTGTATTGCGGGTAGGCCATTTGGCGGTTGGAGGTACATCGATCAATTTATCCTATGGCGGCGGAAGAGGGAAAAGGGACCCGGCAAGGGCGGATTTGGCGATGCCGGAGGGGGCAGAAGGGGCG
>JBEKRG010000037.1:0-38186 GCA_049518955.1 Occallatibacter sp. | reverse complement strand
ATTTTGCCGGCAACCACGTTTGACCACGATTCACTCGACAAAGCTCTGCGCGACGCCGCTGCTTCGCTCGGCCTCAAGGCGGGGCCGATGTTTCAGCCCGTTCGCGTCGCCATATGCGGGCGCAAGAACGCGCCGCCACTCTTTGAGACGATGGTTGTTTTGGGCCGCGACGTGTGCCTTGAGCGCATTCGCGAAGCCGAAAAGAACCTTCAATTGCTCGCTTAAGCACGTACTGCCAGGGACTGAAGTTATGACCAACGCAAATGCACCCATGAGCCAATCGAATCCGGAGAGCCAATCAGCCACCACGCCAGAAGCGCCCACTCACTCGAATTTCCTGCGCGACCAGATCGCCGAGGATGTGCGCGCCAAAAAGTACGGCGATGCAATCGTCCAGACGCGTTTTCCACCCGAGCCTAACGGTTACCTCCACATTGGCCACGCCAAGGCAATTTGCATTGATTTTGGGCTTGCGGACGAATTTAGTGGAAAGACGAACCTGCGCTTCGACGACACCAATCCAGAAAAGGAGGAGCAGGAGTACGTCGAATCCATCAAGACGGACGTGCACTGGCTGGGCTTCGATTGGGACCGCCTCTGTTACGCGTCAGATTATTTCGGCCAGCTCTACGAGTGGGCATTGAAGCTCGTCAAGGCGGCCAAAGCTTACGTCGACGATCTCACGGCCGATGAGATCCGCCAGCACCGAGGCACCCTCACCGAGCCCGGCAAGGACAGCCCCTACCGCAGCCGGACGATCGAGGAAAATCTGGACCTGTTTGTGCGCATGAAGAAGGGTGAATTCCCTGACGGCAGCTGTGTGCTGAGGGCCAAGATCGACATGGCGTCGCCGAACCTGAATATGCGCGACCCGGTGATGTACCGCATCCTCCACGCCACGCACCATCGCACCGGCGACGAGTGGTGCATCTATCCGATGTACGACTTCGCGCACGGCCAGTCGGACTCGATTGAGCACGTCACGCATTCCATGTGCACACTGGAGTTTGCCGACCACCAGCCGCTGTACCGCTGGTACATTGAGCAGCTTGGCATCTTCCCCTCGCAACAAATTGAATTTGACCGGCTCAACCTGACCTACACGCTGCTCTCTAAACGCAAACTACTGCAGCTTGTAACGGAAAAGCGGGTGAACGCCTGGGACGATCCGCGCATGCCCACGCTCTCTGGCCTTCGCCGCCGCGGTTTTACGCCCGAGGCCATTCGAGCCTTTTGCGCGGCCATTGGCGCCTCGCGGACCAATGGCAGCACCGATGTTGAAATGCTCGAGCACTTCCAGCGCGACGACCTGAACCACCGCGCTCGCCGCGCCATGGCAGTGCTTCACCCGCTTAAGCTAGTCATCGACAACTATCCCGAGGGTAAAGAGGAATTCGTCGAGGTTGCCAACAACCCTGAAGACCCGTCGGCAGGAACGCGCCAGGTGCCCTTTTCGCGCGAGCTCTTTATCGAACACGACGATTTTCGCGAGGTTCCCCCGCCGAAGTACTACCGGCTGTCTCCTGGAAAAGAAGTGCGCCTGCGCAACGCCTACTTCGTCACGGCCAAGAGCGTTGTGAAGGACGCAGCAGGCAACGTTGTCGAGGTGCACTGTACCTATGACCCATTGAGCCGCGGCGGAAATTCGCCCGACGGCCGCAAGGTCAAGTCCACCATGCACTGGGTGTCGGCCGCGCACGCCATCTCCGCCGAAGTTCGGCTCTACGACAAGCTCTTCACCAAGGCTGATCCATACGACCTGGAGGATGGCCAGGACGTTCTCGATAATCTCAATCCGAACTCGCTTGATATTCTCACCGGCGCAAAGCTTGAGCCGTCGCTTGCCGGCGCCAGGCTCGAAGATCGCTTCCAGTTCGAGCGCGTCGGATATTTTTGCCTGGACCCGGACTCAACCGAAGAGAAGAAAATCTTCAACCGGACACTGGCGCTCAAAGATTCCTGGGCGAAGATTGAGAAGAAGGCAGGGGCGTAAAGCCGCTCGCTGGCGGACGCCCGCCGTCTTGCCGTAGAGTTGTTCCGTCCACAAGGGAGACCTTCATCGTGCATCGGAACAAAAGTGTGACCGTACGATTCGCCGCCATTGCAGGGCTGGCGATTGGCTTCATTTCATCAGGCTTTGCAGCCGCGCAATCAGCCGGCAATTCGCTCGGCATCTTCGAGAACCAGTCCGACGTGGGCAGTGTCGTGCCGCCGGGAGTCGGGAGCTTCGACGCTGCGACGGGCGTCTATACCATTCGCTCGGCTGGCGCAAATCTTTGGGTCAACGTCGATGCATTCCACTTCGTCTGGAAGAAAGTTTCGGGTGACGTGTCACTGACCGCCGATGTGAAGCTGGCCGATGCCGGCCCATCTGCGAGCCTTCATCGCAAGGCGCTGCTCATGTTCCGGCAGACCCTTGAATCAGACTCACTCTATGCCGACGCGGCGATTCACGGTTCCGGTGAAACGGCGTTGCAATACCGGCGCAACAAGGGCGACACCACGCAGGACATTGCCTTCAATATCGGCGCGCCACAGCGTCTGCGCCTTGAAAAACGCGGCGACACCATTACGTTTTTCCTCAGCATGCATGGCGAGCCGCTGCATCAGGTTGGAGCTTCGATCAAATTGCACTTCGATGGCGAATTCTACGCCGGCATCGGAGTCTGCGCGCATAACCCGGACGCCATCGAGCAGGCCACCTTCTCGCATGTGGAGCTCGAGCCGCTCATCGCTCCGGTGACCCCGGCGACCATGGCGCTCTACAGCACTCTCCAGACCATCGCCATCGACAACAATGCCCGCATGGCCTTCGTCATCCAGACCGGCAAGGGTCAGATGGAAGCGCCCAACTGGAGCCGCGACGGCAAGGCGCTGATCTTCAATCGCGCGGGCAAGCTGTGGACCGTGCCGGCTGCTGAAGGAGACGGCGCGATCGCCGAAGCTATGCAGCTCGACATCGGCGACGCAAGCGATTGCACGGGGAGCCACGGTCTCTCGCCCGACGGCAAATGGCTCGCGATGACCTGCACCACGCCGGACCGTCCCGGCCGCCGCGTCTATACCGTGCCCGCAACGGGCGGCGCGCCGCGCATGGTCACGGCGAATCCCGATTCTTACTTCCATAGCTGGTCGCCGGATGGAAAGACGATCTTGTTTACGCGGCCCAGCCACGGCACGTTGAATATTTTCGCCATCTCGGCGGACGGCGGAGCAGAGACCGCGCTAACCGCTGGCACTGGTGTGAGCGACGATCCGGATTTCTCGGCAGATGGGCATTGGATTTACTTCAACTCCGACCGCGCAGGCGGAATGCAGATCTGGCGCATGCATCCCGACGGCAGCCAGCCCGAGCAGGTGACCTTCGACGAGAAACACAATTGGACGGCGCATCCCTCGCCGGACGGAAAATCGATCCTGATCCTCTCGTATGACAAGGACGTCGCCGGGCACGCGGCCAACAAGGATGTGACTTTGCGCATTTTGAACGTTGCCGACGGGAAGATTCGCGATCTTGCGCAGATTCTAGGCGGATCAGGCAGCGACAACGTGCCCAACTGGGCTCCCGACGGCCAGCACTTTGCGTTTGTGAGCTACCAGTTTTTGCCCGCAGACGACAATGGCTCTTCGCAATAAAGCATCGCTAGACCGGTAAGGCTGAAGATGGCCGGCGCGAAGGCTGTTGGATGGGGGGGTAGCTTATTTCCCGATCACATCAATCGGCACATTGATTGTCTTCGGTGGCAGGCACTCATTCTGGTCGCACGCCTGGTAACGGAGCTTGGCCTGAACAAGGTGATTGCCCGGCGTAGCAATAATGCGCGCTTGAATGTCGAATTCGCCGGTGTACACGCTAAGTTTGGTCGAGGGATCGAAGGCCAAAGAAATGATCTTGCCGGGTGGGTAAGAAGCCGCTCCGAGCCGGACGCCCATCCCGTCTGGAATCGTGAAATCCGTCGCGATCAGGAACTCATCGCTGGGCGTGTGCGAGTTGATGTGCAACCCCTGCGCAACGCGGAAATGCAATGTAACCGGTGTCGCCTTGCCCGCGGGAACGCTCACTTGCTCGGGAAAAAGGTACTGCACAGCTTCCGTCTTGAGTGGAGAACTGTTCCGCGGCGAATCGGGAACGAATTGGCCGTGGATCCCAGCCGCCGGTCCAACAAGCCCCAGCAGCGCAATAACCGCGCAAGTCCGATTCCAATTCAACCGACTCATCGCTTCGATCCTCAATCCCGCCCGCAATCTGACTGACCTCTGATCGCTTGCAACTGACCACTCGTCTTTACTCCGCCAGCGCCTTTTTGATATTCCCCTCAATGTCGCTCTCCGAGGTCAGGCCCACGGTGGCGACGACCACTTTGCCGCTGCGATCGACAAAGAATGACGCTGGCAAATCGTCGAGCCCGCCGTATTCGCGGCTGATACTGTCGCCGTCAAGCAGTACTGGGTACGGCACCTTCATGTCGGCGACGAATTTGTTGGCATTTGCCTGGGCCTTGGCCCATCCCGCCTTATCGCCCGGTTGCAGGTCGTCTCCCTCTGTGTCCACACCCAGCACCTCAAAGCCCTGCGCCGCATACTTGTTGCGCAGCTCGACGATCCAGGGCGTCTCCACTTTGCACGGGCCGCACCATGTGGCCCAGAAGTTGATCATCACGGCTTTGCCCTTGTAGGTCGCGAGCGAAACCTTGCTGCCGCTCAGGTTTTCAAGCGCGAAGGGGGGTGCAGGCTTGCCGTCGATTGGGGAAACATAATCTATCGCATCGCCGCCTGGAGCCGGCACAAGTTCGCCTTGCCCGGCGTGGGCCAGTATTTTTTCAGCGGCCTGCTTGCGATACTCCCAGTTGGCCCAGCCGGCCCAGGCAAAGACAGCCAGAATAAAGAGAACAGTAATAAGGACAATCGTGTTTCGGCGCAACGGAATCGACCTCGTACCTCCATTGTACGAGGCGAAACAGTGTGCAGCGGACAGTGAACAGTGGACGGATGCGGCCAGACCCTGGGGTCCGCGATCCGGATTCGAACCCAGGAATTGAGGGCTGAAAGCTTGCTTCTAAGCTGTTAGCATGAAATGCCAATGAGCCCCACCAGGAAAGACGAGCCGTTCCAGCCCGCGTCGCTGGTGCGCACCGAGGCCGCCGCACTTGAGGCGCTGGCCACACGCCTCGATGGGCCGATGGCCGGGCCGTTCGCGCGCGCCGTAGAGATGATTGTGCGCTGCGGCGAGCAAAACGGACGCGTTGTGGTCACCGGCATGGGCAAGAGCGGCATCATCGCGCAGAAGATCGCCGCTACGCTCAGCTCCACCGGCTCTCCGGCGCTGTTCCTGCATCCTGCCGAAGCTGTTCACGGCGACCTGGGCGTGCTAATGGCGGGCGACGTGGTCATCGCGCTATCGGCATCTGGAGAAACCGAGGAGATTTTGCGCCTGCTGGCCACTGTGAAGCGCAAGGGAGACGCGCTCATCAGCTTTTGCTGCAATCTCACCTCGACTCTGGCTGCGGCCAGCGACGTGGCCCTCAATTGCTCAGTGGAACGCGAGGCCTGTGGGTTGAATCTCGCTCCAACCGCGTCGACCACGGCGATGCTGGCGCTTGGCGATGCGCTGGCGGTCGCGGTGAGCCTGCGAAAGGGCTTCCGCGCTGAGGATTTTGCGGAGCTGCACCCCGGCGGCAAGCTGGGCAAGCAACTGGCCAAGGTTCGAGACCTGATGCACTCCGGCGAGGACGTTCCTGTTGTCGCGCCGTTGACGACGATGGCCGATGTGATTTTCGAGATGTCGTCGAAAAAGCTGGGCATGACGACCGTGCAGGAGTTGGGAAGGCTGCGCGGCGTGATCTCGGACGGAGATCTGAGACGATTGCTCGAGCGCGAGGGCGGCGCGGCGCTCGGCAAGACGGCTGGCGAGGCGATGAATGCCCATCCGCGCACCATTGCCGCGGAAGAGTTGGCGGCCAAAGCACTGGCGATTCTCGAAGAGCGCAAGATTACCTCGCTCATCGTGGTCGACGCCGAGCATAAGGTCGAAGGTGTGGTGCACTTGCACGATCTGTGGGGCGTCGAGCTGATTTGAGTTTGCCTCAAATCGCAAATGTCACCGATACTGCGGAGCCAGCAGCGCGGTCACTTCCAGGTCGCGGTCTAGAATGACCGACTTGTCGGGGTTGGAAGCCTCGTAGTGCACCTGAACGTGTTTGTCCTTGACCTGGCGCACGAATTCATCGGCCTCTTCTTCCCGGCGAAAATGGTGGACGTGCTTGCCTGAACGGTACTCGCCAACGTAATACGTGTAGGTAAGCTCGACCCAGTAGCGCATCCCCTGCTTATGAACCTTTCCGCTTTGGATCGTTCTGTCGGTGGCGGGCCATCCCGCCATCGCTTTATTTTGCCGCCATTTCTGGTAGAGCTTCCGCACTCCAAACGCCGCCAGCGCGCCGGGGATAATCCCGCCCATCTTGAGGAGCTTGACCAGGACAAACACGATCTCGCCCCAGGGGATATGGTGCAAATTCATGCCTGAAAGTATGCCACATGGCGGAACCTAGCGTTGTGAGCCACAAATGGGCCCTCTCAAACAGACCGACACGCCGGACATTTAGAATGAAAGCTGCTTCAGTTTGCCTTGCGTTCGCCCCCGCGAACGGGAAAGCACGTTCACAATTCCTATGCATCGTTGGTCGAAGCTTTTTATTCCTACTCTGCGCGAGGCCCCGGCGGACGCCGAAGTGGCCAGCCACAAGTTTCTTCTCCGCGCCGGCTACATTCGCCAGCTCGGCGCCGGCATTTATAACTACCTCTTCATGGGCCAGCGCTCACTGAACAAGATCATCGGGATTGTGCGCGACGAGATGGACCAGATCGCGCAGGAGTTCTACCTGCCTGGGATTGTGCCGCGCGAGCCGTGGGAAGAGAGCGGCCGCTGGACAACAATGGGCGAAAACATGTTCCGCCTGAAGGACCGCAAGGGCGCGGACCTTTGCCTGGGCATGACCCACGAGGAGATCATGACCACGATCGCTCGTGGTGAATTGCGAAGTTACAAGCAGTTGCCGCAGATCTGGTACCAGATACAGACCAAGTTCCGCGACGAGCCGCGGCCGAAAGCGGGCCTGCTGCGCGTACGCCAGTTCATCATGAAGGACAGCTACTCCTTTGACATCAACAAGGCGGGCCTGGACCGCAGCTTCGATCTGCACGACCGCGTCTATCGCGCCATCTTCACCCGTTGCGGGCTGAAGTTCGTCGCCGTCGAGGCCGATTCGGGCGCTATGGGCGGTTCGCAGTCGCAGGAGTTCATGGTCTACACCGATGCTGGCGAGGACCTGATTGCGAGCTGCCCGGCTTGCAAGTACGCCGCAAATCTCGAAAAAGCAACGTCGCGGCTCGATGCGGTCCTCGAGATGGCTCCGACCGGAGGCGGAAGCCCGGAGCTTGTGCATACGCCGGGATGCGCCTCGATCGTTGATGTAGCAGCGTTTTTCAAGATTTCGCCGGCGTCCGACATCAAGTGCGTCGCATATATGGCGTCCGTCGTCGGAGAATCGAAGCCGGCGGTTGTATTTCTCCGGGGGGACCATCAGGTAAATGAAGCCAAACTGGCGGCAATTCTTTTTGCCTCGGAGTTGAGGCCGATGCAGGCGGATGAGATCGATGACGTCTTTCACGCGCCTGCCGGTTTCCTCGGGCCCATTGGCCTTGTTCCGGCGAGCAAAGAAGAGTATAAAGTGGCGCTGGCTCAGGATGTTCTCGGAGCCGAACATGGCGAGGCCTCGAGAAAGAATCGCCTCGGATTCCTTCATTCCGAGGTTGGGGAGCGTTCACCCGTCGTCATCGTCGATCGCTCACTTGAAGGCCGCAAGAATATGGTTTGCGGTGCGAACAAGCTCGACTACCACCTGCGTAACGTAACGCCGGGCCGCGATTTTACCTGGACGCTCACCGCCGACGTTCGCAGCGTGAACCAGGGTGAGGGGTGTCCGACAGAGGGATGCGCGGGCAAGCTCGTCGTGGGCAAAGCTGTCGAGGTCGGCCACATCTTCAAGCTCGGCTACAAGTACTCGGAATCGATGGGGGCGCGCGTTCTGGACGAGAACGGAAAAGAAGTGACGCCCATCATGGGCAGCTACGGCATCGGTATTGAGCGCATTCTCACCGCAGCCATCGAGCAATCGAATGACGCGAACGGCTTCTGGCTGCCGGCGACGATCGCGCCATTCACCGTTGTCGTCACCATTACCAACGTGGGTGATTTTTCGTTGCGCGCCGCCGGCGAAAAGCTCGCCGTCGACCTGGAAGCGGCGGGACTGGATGCGCTGCTCGATGACCGGGACGAGCGCGCTGGCGTCAAATTCAAGGATGCGGATCTGGTTGGTATTCCCTATCGGATCAACGTAGGCAAGAAGGCCGCGTCGGGCCAGGTGGAACTGGTAACGCGTGCGACGAGCACCAGCGTCGATGTCGCGTTGGGTGAGGTAGTGGCGCTGGTGAGGAAGCGCGTTGAGGAAGAAAAACTGCTGGCAACGAGCCGCTAGCTGTTTCAAGGAGCGCAATGGCATTACGAGTCCGAATCCCGCAGTCTCAATCGGGACATCATCTCAGGTCCCGGATTCTGCTGGGACTGCTCGTGGTCATTTTGGTCGTCGCGGCGACCGGTGCGTCGGTCTTCGCCTATTTCTACGTCAAGTATGAGGGCATCGTTGATGAGCGGCTGAAGCAGCCCATCTTCGCCAGCACCGCCCAGATCTATGCCGCACCGCGCGAGGTGCGCCCAGGGCAAAAGCTTACCGTGCACTGGGTCGCCAATGAACTGCACGATGCCGGCTATACGGGTGACGGTGCGCCGCAGGCTTCGCAGTTGGGAACCTATAGGGAAGGCGTGCAGCAAATCACGGTGCAGCCCGGCCCGCAGTCCTATCACGCGCCCGACAGCGCTACCATCCATATAAGCGGCGGCGTGGTTAACTCAATCTCCGACGCACATGGTCAGCAGCTTTCCAGCTACGAACTCGAGCCGCTGCTCATCACCGGACTGAGCGAAGGCGCGCAGCGCACCAAGCGCCGCCTGCTCACGTACGACGAGATTCCGCCAAACCTCGTACAGGCCGTCATCGCCATTGAAGACCGTCGCTTCTTTGAGCACGGCGGCATCGACTATTGGCGCATCCTCGGCGCGATGCGCAATGACATCTTCCACCTTCACCGCTATGAAGAGGGCGCGTCCACCCTTACGCAGCAGCTTGCGCGCGGATTCTTTCTCACGCCCGAGCGCACATACTCGCGCAAGATGCGCGAGGCCGTTATCAGCATTATTCTCGAGCATCGCTTCGACAAGAAGCAGATCTTCGCCATGTACGCGAACGAAATTCCTCTCGGCCAGATCGGCAGTTTTTCCATTGATGGCTTTGGCGAAGCGTCGCAGGATTACTTCGGCAAGGATGTAAGCCAGATCGACCTGGCAGAATGCGCCATGCTTGCCGGGCTCATTCAAAGTCCCAGCCGGCTGAATCCCTTCCACCATCCGGAGCGTGCGATCGAGCGGCGCAATCTGGTCCTCGACTCGATGGTTGAAACCGGCGCCATCACCAAGGATGAAGCCGAGGCCGCTAAGTCTGAACCGCTCCATTTGGTGTCTTCAAGCGTGGATGAAAGCGAAGCGCCGTACTTTGTCGACTTGGTGCACGATCAGTTGACGCAAAGGCTCGGCGACCGCGACTTCAACCGTGAAGGCTTGCGCATCTATACTTCGCTCGATCCCGATCTGCAGCGTCTGGCTACGCAGGCGGTCAACTCCACAATCCACGTCGTCGACGCGCAGATTGACGCCGTTCACGCACGCGACAAAAAACTGGGCAAGCCCTTCGTCTACCCCCAGGTCGCGCTGATTGCTCTTGATCCTCATACCGGCCAGGTGCTGGCGCTGGTGGGCGGGCGCAGCTACGGCACATCCCAGGTGAATCACGCCGTGGCGCACCGGCCGACGGGATCGATTTTCAAGCCGTTTGTCTATGCGGCTGCGTTTCAAACCGCGGTCGAGGGCACGATGTTACCGGGCCAAACGAAACTCTTTTCGCCTGTGACCATGCTCGACGACGAGCAGCAAACCTACGGCGCAGGCACCGATTACGAGTACACGCCGCACAACTTCCAAAGCGAGTTTTACGGCGAAATGACTGCCCGCCTGGCCCTGATGCGATCGGACAACAATGCAACCATCGGCCTGGCGAGCATCGTGGGCTTCGATCGCGTGGCCGCTCTGGCGCGCGATGCCGGCATCAAGAGCGCGCAAGGCACTCCATCCATGGCCATCGGGTCTTACGATGCCACACCGCTCGATATGGCCGGCGCGTACACTGTCTTCTCCAATGGCGGCGTGCACATCGATCCGTGGATGTTGGCGAGCGTGCGCACACCCACTGGCGACATTGTTGAAGACTACACGCCTACCACAAGGCAGGTGCTCGATCCACGCGCCGCTTTCCTCACTACCTACATGATGGAAGCTGTTCTCGGGGGCAACGGGAGTGACCCCTGCGAGGTTGGAGGACGAGATTACTGCGGAACCGGAGCCGGCGTCCGGAACATGGGATTCACCGCTCCGGCTGCGGGCAAAACCGGTACCAGTCACGATGCCTGGTTTGCTGGATTCACTTCGAACCTGCTGTGTATCGTGTGGATAGGCAACGACGATTACACCGAGCTTGACCCGGAAAACCGGGGCCGCATCCAGGGCGCGCGCGTCGCTGCTCCCATCTGGGCTGATTTCATGAAGCAGGCGGTGCAGTTGCCACAGTATTCCGATACCAACGACTTCACGCCGCCGGAAGGCGTCCAGATTCAGACGATCGACAAGGCCACCAACCTGCTGGCCGACGCTTCTTGCCCCGACGACTTCTCCGCGGCATTTCTCGACGGCACTGCGCCCACGGATACCTGCGACCACAAAGGCGGCATGAACGGCGACGACCACCGCAACATCTTTCAGAAAATCTTCGGAATCGGCAAGCCGTCCAACTGATTTCCGCTGGAGTCGAATGCTTTTCTCGTTAGGGGAAAAGCACTATCCGTCGACGTCTGATCCGTCGGGCATGGGCTGGCAGCACGGGCACCAGAAGGTGACGCGCGCATCCGCGCCCTGAATGCGGCGGCGAATCGGCTCACCGCAGCGGCGGCATGGATCGCCGGCGCGGCCGTAGACCCACAGGCTCGCGCCTGGATCGGAATCGTGCGTCGTGCGCCGCTGCTGCCCGCGATAAGTCACGATCAAGTCGCCGGAGTCCTCGAGTACGTTCGCTCTGAGCAGCTTTTGCGCGATGGCAATCGTTGCCGCGGCTTCGTCGCGCGTTAAAGTTCCGACGGCGCGAAATGGATGAAGGCCCTGCACGAAGCAGATCTCCGATTTGAACACGTTGCCGACTCCAGCGATAACGGACTGGTCGAGTAGCGCGTCCGCGAGCGCTTCGTGCCTGCGGCTGAGCAAGCGCGTTAACGCGGCCGATGAATCGAACTCGTCGCTGAGTAGATCGTTTTCCGGGCTGGCCACGTGCAGATCGCGAGCCAGCGATTGTTCCGTGTGCATGCGCGCCACGGGCACGCGAAATCCGACAGCCTGGTACTCGCGGTTCTCGATGACGATGCGCATGGCTAAGCGCGGCGCCTGCCAGCGCTCACCCTGGCGGTAAATATGCCAGCGCCCATTCATCAGCAGGTGCGAGGTGAGGATTCCGCCGCCGGAAAAATGAATCAGTAGCCATTTGCCGCGCGCCTCGACTTTATCGACCGTCTGGCCCACGAGCGGCGTGTCGTCATTGAATCGCGTCAGGAGCGGAAACGTCGACCGGAAGCCGATGATCGGCTTGCCCATGAGCGCGCGGCCCAGGTTGCGCGCGGTTCGAAAGACTGTATCACCTTCGGGCATTCTCGTTACTGAACCTCGGACCTGTTCGGCTCGGAGTGAGTGATCGCCAGCGGAATGCGCCGCAGATGCATGCCCAGTGGACCGGCATGAAAGCCCGCATCCATCAAGAAGCGCGCCATCGAGTGCGCAGCGACGGGTTGGCCGTTGATGGTGGTGATCAGCACGCCTTCGTGATTGCTTCCGCGCATTCGTTCTTGTCCGCGCGCGCAAAGAAAATGCGCGAGCCCTGCGGCGGCCTGCGAACGCTCCGGCTCCTCGGCAGGCAGAAACACCAGCAAGTTCGGGTTACCGCGCTTAAGCCACGCCACAAGCTCGCCGTTTCGCAGAATCACTTCAGCGTAGACAGCGCGCGTAAGGATCCTCGGCGCGGAATCCGAATCTTCATCCATCACCGGAAGATCGGGCCAGCGCAGCACAGACCCATACGGGTTGGCGGGATCGGTCGCCGCCAATTGCACGAACTCGGGCTTTTCAGCCGGCGGCTCGGTGCGCAACTGTCGCAGCAGGTCAACGGCGGCGGGCAGCGCAAACTGCGTGGCTCCCAATCCTCCAACGAAGTAGCCGCGGCGAATCCGCCCGCTTTCTTCAAGCGCTTTCAGCACGTCGTACACCGCACTGAACCCGCCGGGCACGTTCTCCGCCGCAACCTGCTCGCGCAGCAGCACGCCATAACGGTTGAGCAACTGCAGCGCGAGCGCATGGCTGCGCTCAGTTCTGGCGCGTTCCGCTGCTCTCGTCCGAAGGTCTGCTGCATGCAATGCCCAGCGGCCCTGCGCGGTGGGCGGAGTAGTGCGCCGCGAACGGAAGACCGCACCCGTTTGATAGCGGCGTGGCGTGCGCGCGCTCTCGGGCCGAGCGATATACGCGCGCAGCGCATGCAGCGAGTCGTTAGTGATGAGCCCGCGCCACACCAGGCTCCAGAGCGATTCGATGGTCTCGCCTGGATATCCAGAGCCCGCAGCTTCGTGCAACGAATCGAAGAAGCTCGCGCCGGTAGATTCGAGCTCCGCAAGCAACTTTTCTTCGCGTTCGGTCAGCGGTTCCACCAGCGGACGTTGTTGCGCCAGCAACGGCAGCTTGTCGGCAAGAAACAGCGCAATGCGTCCATCGCGCTCGCCGATCGGCTCAACGCCGGTCCACGCCACTTCACCTGCGGCAATCAGCGTGTCGAGCCCCGCGGAAGTGAAATCGGCGATGCGTGCCGGCAGGATCGATGATTCAAGTAGCGAAGCGGGGAGCGGCGCGCCTTGCAGGCTTTCAATCGCGTCGAGCAGCGCGTCGAGATGCGCGGTTCCCGTGCGGCGCGGGGCCAGTACGCCCTGCCAGTGCGTGAGGAAACGTGCCAATGTGTGTTGCTCCACCGGTTCCACTTCGCGGCGCAGCTTGGCCAGCGACTTGCGGCGAATCTGCCGCAAAATCTCGGCGTCGCACCATTCACGATGAAGGCCGCCGGGACGGAAACCGCCCTCGAGCACGCGGCCCTCATGGGCAAGCTGCCGCAGCGCGGTCTCCACAGCCTCTGTGTCCAGCGCGAAACGGTCCGCAGCCTCGCGCAGCGTGAACGGTCCGTGGGTGCGCGCGTAGCGCCGCACCAATTCGAGAATCGGATGCGCCACAGGCTCGAGCAGTGCGGCCGCCAACCCGGGCGGCAACGGAATCCCAAGGCCATCGCGGTAGCGCGCCGCGTCTTCGGCAGCGATCAAACGCTTTGCGCCGGCAATGCGCAGTTCAAGCAGCCGCCGCGAGCGAATGAGCCGATCGATATTCGTCAAGAGATCAGCCGAAGTAACGCGACGGCCCAGTTCCTCGCGCGAAAGATCGCCCAGCCGCAGGCACAGGTCGTGGATTCCGTCGGCAGAACGCGCGCGATAATTCTCAGCAAGGCATTGCGCTGCCTCTTCCACAGCGGCAATCGCGTCGGCGTCGAGCAGTTCGCGCAAATCGGCCTCGCCAAGCAGCTCGCGCAACTGGTCTTGATCAATCGTCAATGCCTGAGCGCGACGCTCAGCCAGCGGCGCATCGCCTTCGTAAACAAAGTTAGCCACGTAGCTGAAGAGCAGGGAAGCGGCAAAGGGCGATGGCTTGCGTGTCTCCACCACGTGCACGCGGAGCTTCCGCTCTTCTACTTCCTTGAGGATTTCAACCAGGGAAGGCATGTCGAAAACATCGCGCAGGCACTCGCGATAGGCTTCGAGCAGCAGCGGGAATTGCGGATAGCGCGAGGCCACGCTGAGCAAGTCGTAAGAGCGCTTGCGCAACTGCCACAGCGGCGAGCGTTGGTCGGCGCGGCGACGCGGCAGCAGCAGCGCGCGGCCCGCGGCTTCGCGAAAGCGCCCGGCAAAAAGCGCCGTCGATCCCAACTGGCGCAGCACAAGCTGCATCGCTTCGGCGGACTCGACAAGGATCCAATCCGAGTCGGGAGGCTCATCGGTGTCTGGGAAGCGCAGAACGAATCCGTCGTCGCCCCACAGGGTTTCAACCTCTGGCCCACCCGCCGCGCGGATGCGCGCAGCTACTGCCATCGCCCAGGGAATGTGAATGCGGCTGCCAAAGGGCGTGAGCACACAGACGCGCCAATCGCCCAGCTCGTCGCGGCAGCGCTCGACAACAATCGTCCGGTCGTCGGGAACCTGGCCGGTCGCCTCACCTTGGTCGGCAAGAAAGCGTAGCAGGTTCTCTGCTGCACCGGGATCGAGATCGTGCTCGTTCACGAGGCGCGTGAGCGCAGCGGCCTGCGGCAATGCGCGCAGCTCGCGCACCATAGCTCCAATGCGTCGGCCAAACTCGAGCGGACGGCCAGGACCGTCGCCCTTCCAGAAAGGCATCTTGCCCGGTTCGCCGGGAGCCGGTGTCACCAGTACGCGGTCATGCGTAATGTCCGTGATGCGCCACGTGGACGCGCCCAGGATGAACGTCTCGTTGGGATGCGATTCGAAGACCATCTCCTCGTCAAGCTCGCCTACGCGTACGGACTTTCCTTCAGTGAATGCGAGGAAGACTCCGTAGAGACCGCGATCGGGAATGGTTCCGGCGTTCAGGATCGCAAGCCGCGCCGCGCCATCGCGTGCCGTGACCACATTTCGCACACGATCCCAGGTCAGTCGCGGGCGCAACTCCCCAAACTCATCGGACGGATAGCGGCCACTGAGCAGATCGAGCACGCCGTCGAAGACCGAGCGCGAGAGCGAGCCAAACGGAGCTGCTCCGCGCACGAGATTGAAAAGGAAATCGACGGAGACCTCCGGCTTCGGAGCTTCGGCGCTTTGTGTTTGGGACGAATCGAAGCCGTCGAACTGCAAACTCGCGGTGGAATTCCTATATCTCCGCGATGCTCGCCCGACCTTTTCCGGGCGCGCATCCTTCGGCGGCCGCGCGGACGCAACGATAGCCACCAACTGCTGGCACAGCACATCGAGCGGGTTGCGCGGGAACCGCGTCGACTCGATCTGCCCGTCGTGCATGGCGCGCGTGACTGCGGCGCAAGCGACCAGGTCCGCTCGGTACTTGGGGAAGAGAATGCCTTCGCTCACCGCATCCACGTGATGCCCGGCGCGGCCAATGCGCTGCATGCCACTGGCCACCGACGGTGGCGACTCGATCTGCACGACGAGATCGACCGCGCCCATGTCGATTCCCAACTCCAGCGTCGAAGTCGCGCACAGCGCCTTGATCTGGCCGGCCTTGAGCTGCTCCTCAATCACCGAGCGCTGCGCAGCGGCCAGTGAGCCATGATGCGCGCGCGCGATTGGTTCTCCTGCCAGGTCGTTGAGCGCTCCAGCAAGCCGCTCCGCGGTCTGGCGCGCGTTCACAAAGAGAATCGTCGAGTTGCGTTCCCGAATAATTTCGAGCAGGCGCGGATGGATCGCGTTCCAGATCGAGACGCGCCGGGGCGTCTGCGAGGCTGGACCCGACGGAATATCTTCCATTTCGCCCAACCGCGCCATGTCCTCGACCGGGACCTCAATCCGTAGCTTGAGTTGCTTACGTGCGGCGGCGTTGACGATGGTGACGGGGCGGTAGCGAAGCGGGCCTTCAATTTCTGCGACCACATCCCCCGCCGAGTCGGTCGAACCGTCGTTCGTTGCCTCCGTAGCTTGCATGCTCGCTGACTTGCTGACTTGCTGACTCGCCGACTCGCTTCTCAACCCTCCCTCAACCTCGACGCCGCCGAGGAACCGCGCCACTTCTTCGAGCGGCCGCTGCGTGGCCGAAAGCCCGATGCGCTGCAGCGGCTTCGCAGTCAGCGCCTGCAGCCGTTCGAGTGTCAACGTCAGATGCGCGCCGCGCTTGGTCGGCACCAGCGCATGAATCTCGTCGATGATCACCGTCTCCACCGTGCGCAGAGCCTCGGCCGCCTGCGAGGTAAGGATCAGATACAGCGACTCTGGTGTGGTGATCAGAATCTCAGCCGGATGGCGGGCGAAGCGGGCCCGCTCGCGCTGCGGCGTGTCGCCTGTCCGCACACTGATCAGCGGCTCGTGGAAGGGAACGCCCATTCGCCGCGCCATGTTGGCCATGCCGGCGAGCGGCGAGCGCAGGTTCCGCTCCACGTCCACGGCCAGCGCCTTCAGCGGCGAGACGTAAACAATGCGGCAGCCTTTTCTGGAAGCCTCATTGGCTGGCTGCAACATCAACCGGTCCAGGCACCAGAGAAACGCAGCCAGCGTCTTGCCTGTGCCCGTGGGTGCCAGGATCAGCGCATTTTCGCGCCGAGCAATTACCGGCCAGCCCATCCGCTGCGGCGCGGTAGGAGCGTCGAAGACAGCCTTGAACCACTCCGCTGTAACCGGGTGAAAGCAGGCAAACGGGTCGGAGACTTCGGGCGGGTTTGACGGGTGCGGGGACATGCTGCTCTCAAGAGATTAGCGCGGATCGGCGGCGAATACAAAGCGAAGAAGAATCGGCGCTGCGAACGACGAGATCCAAGGCCGGAAAACGCTAGTTCTTCCTATCCCCGAGCCGCGCCACGCTGAATTGGGCTCCGGCGAACAGGATCAGTCCTGAGATATATGCCCAGAAAAGCAGCCCGACGGAAACGTAAAACGGTCCGTAGATGGTTAGGTCGATATGAGGAAGAACCGTGGCAAAAATGAATCGCGACAACAGCCAGACGAGGCCCGTGATGATCGATGTGCGCAGAACCGGCCGCCAGGGAACTTTGCGGTTGGGCAGAATGTAATACACCGAAAAGAAGAACAGAATCGAAGCGACGCCCGTTGAAATCGCGAGCCACGCATAGTCCACACCTCCGGACACGAAACGGTAGAAGGCATTGTCAGTGTGCTCGAGGAAGATCACCGGCAGCGCGCTGTCCACGGCCAGGTTTGCAAACATGCTGGCCACGGCCAGCCCGAGCATCAGCAGAGCTAGCCCAAACGCGATCGTCTGGTTGAGAAGATAATTGCGGCTCTTCTTCACACCCCATGCTTGATTGAGAGCTACCTCCAAAGGCAGAAAAATACCGGTGCACGCAATAAGAATCATCAGCAGCGAAAACGCCTGCGCGCCTTTGTGAGTCACGATAGGCAGTACGGCTTCACTCACAATGGTTTTCGTGATCCAATCCGGCTGCTTGGTAAGCGACGGAAGAAAGTAATTCACCATGTTGTTCACTACTGTCACCATGGGGCCCTTCGGTGGCGAGTGAAAAACTGTAAGCACCAGCGTGTAGAGCAGCACGATAAATGGAATGAACGAGATGATCGCGTTGGCCGCCACGCTGAAAGCGAAGGTGTGTACCTCGCTGTCGAGCAGATAAGCGATGAGCGCCGTGCCACTCTTGCGCCACCGGTACCATTTGGATTGCGCAGCGGGCTGATCGGGACCCGTCGCGGCCGCAGCTAGTGCGGCGCCGGCGCTTTCGATGTCGGCTGCAACGCCGGACGCGGATTCCAAACCATCGGACACGGTTCAACCCCTCATAGGGCCTTCTTGCGCTGGTGCGTACTCCGCCGTTTTCGTTTGACGCGCGCGGATAAGGGAAGGTCTGCCTTAAGAATAGTCGGTTCGGCCTAAAGTCGTTGGGCCGCGATCAGCACTGATTTTCGCTTCAAACGTTTAAATGCGGGTTGAGTGCCCCGATTGGATGAGTCGATCAATCGCGGCGCAGCCGCGTCAGCGCCCACTTTGCCGCCGAGCGCAAGCCGTCGTCCGCCGCCCTAGCCCACGATTCCAGATGCTCACTGAACCGCTCCTCCCCGCTATTCCCCATGGCGATCGCCACGTTGCGCCTGAGGCCCATGAATCCCGTCCGGCGAACCGGCGAGCCGTTGAACTCGCGCTCAAAGTTTGCCTCATCCAAATCTGCCAGCCATTCCAGTGCCGGGTTGACGAGTTCCGGGCGTGGCTCGAGCTCGGCGTCTGCCGTGATCGGCCCCCCGCGCTGCCCCTTGTCCCGCGCCTTCCCAATCCAGGGGCACACGTCTTGGCAAATGTCGCACCCGAAGACCTGCCGGCCCATCTTTCCGGCGAGCTCTTCCGCGATCTGCCCCTTATGCTCAATGGTCAAATACGCAATGCACCGCGTCGCGTCCATCTGGTAGGGAACATCGAGCGCATTTGTCGGGCACGCTTCAATACAACGCCTGCAGCTGCCGCACCGATCGGGGATGAGCTCCGGCGTTTTGACCTTTGCAGTGACTTCGAGGGACGTCAAGATTACCGCCAGAAATCCGAACGACCCTAACTCAGGATGAATCAGGCAGGTGTTTTTCCCAGTCCATCCGAGGCCCGCGGCAACCGCGAGCGCGCGCTCGACAATGGGCCCGGTATCGACATACGCGCGCGACTCGAACTCGCCGAGCTGTTCATGCAGCCGCGCTTCGACCGCGCGAATCCGCTTGAGCAGGACTTTGTGATAGTCGCTAGGCCGCCGCTCGCCCCGCTCATTTGTTTTGCTGCTCCACGCGTACCGCGCAATCCACGCCCTCCCGGGCTCTTGCGCTTTGGTTGAGAGAGGGGCTGACGGGAATGCGTAGCTCGCAAAGCAAACCAGCGCCGACCGCGCCCACGGGAAGGGAACTGCCGTTTGTTCCCGCAGCAGTTGCCCATTCTCCGCTTTGCGCTCCAGGTAACCCATTGTTCCCGCGCGGCCCTTGGCAACCCACTCGCGAAAGCGTTCTGCATCGCGCGCCTCGGCTTCATAAGGGAGGGCCACCAGCCCGGCCTCCTGAAATTCCGCGTCAAGCGCGAAAACGCGCGCCTGCTCGATCGCTAGCCCGCCGAGCGATCCCGGCGACTCGTCGCCGCGCGAGCTGGGCCCCTTCAAATTGTTCGCCTTCGCCGCCACGGAACTTTTCTCTCCGCCCCTGCGTATCGAATCTTGTTATTCATTGCGGACGCGCTCTGCGAAACCGGCCGCGTTTGCTGCTTGCAAGGGCGCAAAGACGCCCTGCAGATTCAGCATATTCCCCAACCGCGGCATTGTTTGGTTTGGTCCGCTGTTTGCCAATTGCAAGGCCAGCCAGGGCAAAATCCGAGTGGCCGGCAAGCGTGGCAGGTTCCGTTGCAAGGGTCCGCGGATTATCGCGGACGAGGAGTTTCTTATGAATACCAATCGGGTTGAACCAGTCAGGAACGTCGTTCTGCGGATCAAAGAGCTCGTGAGAGGTCAGGAACACGGGTTTCTTGAGGAACTGGCGCCAGCGGTCGTTCGCGAAAACGTGGCGCTCGATTTTGGCGAAGTCGAGCGCATTGACGCAGCCGGCCTTGCCGCTCTCATTACGCTTTACACTGACGCCTGCAAGGCGGGCCATACCCTCACAGTTTCTCGTCCTAGCCGCCACGTTCGCGAAATCCTTCAGATTGTGGGTCTCGACCGCATCCTGGTCGCGCAGCCGGGGGCCGAGCCGGACCTTGGATGTATGCAGTTGCAGGGTTCCGCTGCCTGAGCAGGCTGGCTACCCTGCTGCAGCGAGAGCCGCATAGAATTGACCTCGGCATTTTACTTAAGTCGTAAGGTCGCCTCATGCGCGCAAAGCAGCTCTTCCCAATTGCCATTTCTTTCGTCGCAATCCTTTTTTGCACCTCGTCGTGCGCCCAGGACGCGGCCTCCGCGAAAGCCTTTCTGGTGAATATCTATAGCCATTACTCTCGCGGAGGCAAAGGGATTGACTTTGACGGCCCTCACTCCGCCCTCTATTTCCACTCCTCGTTGTTGGCACTCGAGAAGGCCGACGTGAAGGCAAACGGGCCCGACAGTGCTCCGGCAATGGATGCGGATCCGATCTGCAGTTGCCAGGACTGGAATGGAATCTGGGACCTCAGAATCGATGTGCAGATCGAGTCTCAGCAGCGGGCCCTCGCCAATGTAAGTTTCTATTTGGCGCCTCCGAAAGGGCCAATTGCAGCCGAACCAATGAAGCTTAGGTTCACTCTCGTTCCGGAGCACGGCTGGCGCATCTGGGACATCCTCGACGAATCCGACCCCAAAGATCCCGTTGCACTTCGCAAACTTCTCATAGACGATATCGCCAGCCTGCGGAGCAATCCAGCGCCAGCGTCACACTAACGTCAACCCGTTATCCCGGAAGGAAACCGCGGCCTGAGCTGCGCGGGAATCTCCCGCCAGCTCGTTCCCGCCTGCCAAGACAGTCTTAAATTGTGGGATTTATCCCAAATCGGCTTTGCGCCACGACCACCACTCAGGCCCCTGTGCCCCAAGTCACAGGCAGCGCCAACCCTCACGCGCTATTCCTATGGATGACTCGAAAGAGCCTTTCGTAGCAGTCCCGCAGGTCAGGGCCCCGTCCCGCGCAGCCATTCAACCTATCTTCATTGGCGCGCCGGGCCTCCGTTCCATTACCCTTGCCTAAGGACCGCACGGCGGAATCCAACAAGATCCAACCAGCAAGGGAGACTTTATCTCATGGTGCAGGGCGTAGTGGAACAATCGGTCGCCGAGGCGACCCCAACAACAACCAAGTATGTGTATTCCTTCGGCGGCGGCAAAGCTGACGGCAATGGCAAAATGAAAGACGTTCTCGGCGGCAAAGGCGCTGGTCTGGCCGAGATGACCAATGCCGGTTTGCCCGTGCCTCCCGGATTCACCATCCAGACCGAGGCTTGCCGCGAGTACATGCGCGGCAAACTGAGCCCGCAGATCGAGACAGAGATGCTCGATGCGCTGGAGAAGCTGGAAAAACTGCAGGGGCAGAAGCTCGGCACTGGCGAAAATCCGCTGCTGGTCTCGGTCCGCTCGGGCGCCAAGTTCTCCATGCCCGGCATGATGGACACGATTCTGAACCTGGGCCTCAACGATCAGGCAGTTGAAGCGCTGGCCAAGCGCAGCAATAATCCCCGCTTTGCTTATGACTCCTACCGCCGGCTCATCCAGATGTTCGGCGACGTGGTTCTCGACGTTCCCAAGAAGAAGTTCGAGCACATCTTTGACGGCGTAAAGGCCGCGAAGAAAATCAAGTTCGACTACGACCTCCAGCCCGATGCGCTGCAAAAGATCATCGCCGAATACAAAAAGCTGGTGAAAAAGGAAACCGGCAAAGATTTTCCGCAGGATCCGCTGGTTCAGCTCGTCGCAGCCCGGGATGCCGTCTTCAGGAGCTGGCAAAACGATCGCGCCAAGACGTATCGCCGCATCAACCACATCGACGATTCGATCGGCACTGCGGTCAACGTTCAGGCCATGGTCTTCGGCAACCTGGGCGAAGGCTCCGGCACTGGCGTAGGCTTCACGCGCAATCCCGCCACCGGCGAGCACGTTTTCTTTGGCGAGTACTTAATGAACGCGCAGGGCGAGGACGTGGTTTCCGGCGTCCGCACCCCGCTTCCCATCAGCGAGCTCGAGAAGGCCATGCCCAAGGTCTTCGAGCAGTTGAAAGACATTACGCGGCGCATGGAAAAGCACTACCGCGACATGCAGGACTTCGAGTTCACCATCCAGGATGGCAAGCTCTACATGCTGCAGACGCGCAATGGAAAGCGCACTGGCTTGGCCGCTGTCCGAGTGGCCATTGACATGGTTCGCGAGGGCCTCATCACGCAGGAGGAAGCCATCTTCCGCGTCGAGCCCAATCAGCTTTACGACTTCCTGGTTCCGCGGCTCGTGGAGAAGGGCGAGAAGATCGAAGTGCTCGCCACCGGCCTGCCTGCCTCGCCTGGCGCGGCTGTCGGCCAAATCGTCTTCACCGCTGAAGAAGCGGTCAAGCAGCACAACAGCGGTGCCTACAAGTCCGTCATTCTCGTCCGCGGCGAAACCACGCCTGAGGACATCGCCGGCATGGAAGTGGCCGACGGAATTCTGACCTCGCGCGGCGGCATGACCTCGCACGCCGCTGTCGTTACCCGCGGCATGGGCAAGTGCTGCGTGGCGGGCGCCGGCGACTGCACCGTCGACGAAGCCAAGAAGGAGCTCCGCGTGAAGGGCAAGACCTTCAAGCAGGGCGACTACATCTCACTCGACGGAACCACCGGTCGCGTCATTGCCGGACGGCTCAAGACACTCGATGCGCAGCCCAACGATCCGGATCTCGTCAAGTTCATGAGCTGGGTCGATCCGGTCCGCCGTTTGCGTGTTCGCGCCAACGCCGACATTCCGCGCGACGCCAAAAACGCGCGTCTGTTCGGCGCCGAGGGCATCGGCCTCTGCCGCACCGAGCATATGTTCTTTGCTGAGGATCGCATCGAGCACATGCGCACCATGATCCTGGCCGAGAACGAAAAAGATCGCCGGACGGCGCTGAAAAAGCTGCTGCCCATGCAGCGCGCCGACTTCATTGGCCTCTTCAAGGCCATGGAATCGCTGCCCGTCACCATCCGCCTGCTCGACCCGCCGCTGCACGAGTTCCTGCCCAAGCGCGAGGACCTGCTGGTCGAAATCCAGCACCTTGAAGACACCAAGCCTCGTTCGCCCAAGCTCAAGGAGCTGCGTCCGCTGCTGGCTCGCGTTGAAGAACTGCACGAGCAAAATCCGATGCTCGGGTTGCGTGGATGCCGCCTCGGCATTACGTTCCCCGAGATTACCGAGATGCAGGCTCGCGCGATTATTGAGGCTGCGGTCGCGGTCAAGTCAAAGGGCGGGGAGCCCCATCCTGAGATCATGATCCCGCTCATCGGCTCCATCGAAGAGATGCGCAACCAGGCTGCGATCGTTCGCCGCGTGGCCGACGAGGTCTTCGCCGAGAAGAAGACCAAGGTCGACTACATGGTGGGCACTATGATCGAGCTGCCGCGCGCGGCCCTCACGGCAGACCAAATCGCCGAAGAAGCCGAGTTCTTCAGCTTCGGGACCAACGACCTGACGCAGACTACGTTCGGCATCTCGCGCGACGACATCAACAACTTCCTGCCGGCCTATCTCAAGCTCGGCATCTTCAAGCAGGATCCCTTCGCCACCCTCGATCAGGCTGGCGTGGGTCAACTGGTGAAGATGGCCGTGGCCAAGGGACGCAATACGCGCCCCAAGCTCAAGGTTGGCATCTGCGGCGAGCATGGCGGCGATCCCGAATCCGTCAAGTTCTGCCACAAAATCGACCTCAACTACGTCTCCTGCTCGCCCTTCCGGTTGCTTACGGCGCGGCTGGCAGCGGCGCAGGCCGCGCTCGAAGATAAGCTCGGCGTCCAGGGCGGCAGCAAGTAACCGCAATCCAACTCGAAGCAACGGGGGCGCTCGCAAGTGCGAGCGCCCTTGCTGTTTGTGCGCTCAACCAAGCCTGCTGGGCTCTCTTGCCTTTGTGCCGGATCCGTGGCAAATCTCTTCCGCCCCTCTTGACAAACCATAACCATTTGGTTATGGTTTTTCTGTGGCGACCCTGAACCCCAATCCCGTCTTCCGCGCTCTCGCCGATCCCACGCGCCGCGCCATCTTCCAGCAACTGTCCCGCCACGGCGAGCAGACTGTCCACGGTTTAACCCGCCACGCCGGCGTCTCCCAGCCCGCCGTCTCCAAGCATCTGACCGTTTTGAAGCGGGCAAAGCTCGTGCGCCATCGCCGCGATGGCCGCGAAACCCACTATCGCGCGCAGCCCGAGGCGCTCGCGCCGATGGTTGATTGGCTGAATGTCTACGGCGCATTCTGGCGCGACCGGTTCGATCGTCTTGAAGATCTCTTGGGGAGGATGGATTCATGAGCAATCTTGCTGAGGCATCTCGTGCCCTCGTCGTCGAAAGGGTATTTCCCCATTCGCCGCAGAAGCTGTGGCGCGCGCTCACTGAGAGCCCGCTCCTGGCGCAATGGCTGTTGCGCAACGATTTCGGGCCGGTCGTCGGGCGCAGGTTCCAGTTCCGCCGCGAGCCCATGCCGAACTGGAATGGAGTCATCGACTGCGAGGTGTCCGTCGTCGAGCCTTTCAAAGAGCTTTCCTATAGCTGGGTAGCTATGGGCCTTGAAACTGTAGTGCGCTGGACCTTGACACCGGCAAACGGCGGCACTCAATTGCGCATGGAGCAGTCCGGCTTCGGCCCCGGCAGGGAAGCCAACTATAAAGGCGCGAAGTACGGCTGGCAGAGTTTCTTCAATGCCCTCGAGCGTACGCTCACAGATCTTGTTTGAAAGCAAGAATGCAAAAAAACGCGGCCCCATCCGCGAAACCGACTGAGGAGGATCACCATGAAAATCAAACTCACCAGCGTATACGTTGACGACCAGGAGAAGGCCCTGCGCTTCTACACCGAAGTGCTCGGCTTCGTGAAGAAAGCCGACTTCACCAATGGACCCTATCGCTGGCTCACCGTTGCATCGCCCGAAGATCCCGACGGGACGGAGCTTCAACTTGCGCTCAACAACAACCCGGCCGGCAAAGCCTATCAGCAGGCTTTGTTCCAGCAAAGCCAGCCTGCGGCCATGTTCTTCACCAACGACGTGCAGGTCGATTACGAGCGCATGAAGGCGCACGGTGCCGAGTTCACCATGCCGCCAACCGACGTGACTGCTTCAAAGATCGCTACGGTAAACGACACCTGTGGCAATCTTCTTCAGCTCACGCAGTTGATGAAGTGGTAGCGCGTCTCTCCGACCAATGGGTGCCCCACCCTCGCCACGTTTTTGTTTTTGTGGCTAGGGTGGGATCGCACGGACCCCGGCTTCCCACTCTCAACCTGCTTAAGAAGTGGGTGCCCCAGGTCCCTCGTCCGCCGTGGCGGAGGGACCTGGGATCGCACAAACCTCGGATCGCATTAACCCTCCCGGAGGGAGGGAAGAAAATAGCCCAGGGCGTAAGCCCTGGGACTCAGAGCCTCCAAGGAACCCAGCCCCGTAGGGGCGAAAGAAGATCATCGGTAGAGCCGATGCCGAAAACCCGCTGTCAATCCCCGCCAGCGCCTCTTCCATCCTTATCTCCATGATTCCAAATGAAATATATCTTTTCCCAAGTTTGCCGGTAATTACGTGCCTTTGGCGCACAATGATTCCAGAAGATCGGGAAAAAACGGGTCTCCGACCGCACAATCAGCTGCCTCTAACTGCTTTGGATAGAAGACTTTAGGGTATCAAGTCCTTTGGAATGAATGGTTTAGCGGAACCGGTGAAAGGTACAAGTGGTTTAAAACAAACCTCTTAACCCAAAAAATGGGTGGGGGGTGGGAGGGGCACCAGAAGATAAACAGGCTGCGCTAACATGCCAACTCGCTGTCGCGGCAACCGGCCTGGTCCGGAGGGCTAGCAGCTAGAAGCTAGGAGCTCGAGGCTGCTTTTTCAAAGTGCGCCTCAATCTCTTCCAGCGTCTTGCCCTTTGTCTCCGGCAGGAAGAACGCGGCCACCACGAAATACACCACCGTGAAGCCCGCGAAGAGAAAGAACATCGACGAGTACCCGTGCTTGCTGACGAAGGGCAGAAAGATTGCGGCCAGCGTTGTTGATACGAGTTGGTTGATCACCAGCGCGATGCTCATTCCATTCGAGCGAATGCGCGTAGGCATCAGCTCGCTCAGTGCCAGCCACACCACCACGCCGGGACCCAGCGCGTAGAACGCCATGAACACATAGAGCCCAAGCGCCACGAGCCATCCGTTTCGAGCCTCGGGCACGCGACCGACGAGCGCTTTCTGAATCACGAGCGGCGCAGTCCGCGCAGCAACAAGATCGGCGAATGGGTTGCGGAAAAACGCTTCAATTCTGTTTGCGGGCACGCAGCTTTCGCGCGTGATTTCGATCGGCGCGGCCGCCGCATCGTCCGAACGAACGAAGTTTGTTGCAGCGGTAAACTCTCCGTAGGAGTAAATGATTGCCAGCGATGCGCGGCTGCTGTCGATCTCGCCCGGGTCGACCTGGCCCGCATCCCCCTGCGCTGCCAACAAACTCCTCGCCGTAGCCGAATCGAAGCGCAGCGTTAAATCCTGGCTTGGCGAAACCAGCGCCTGCACGGCATCGCGGCAATCCACGCTCAGCTTTTCTGTCGATCTGAAGAGAAATGCGACACAGACCAGCGCCACGATCACGCCGCTCGTGCCCAATACCAGAAGAAATTTGCGCCCCTTTCGGTCGACCAGCGTGATGCCGATCATGGTCGCCAGAAAATTCACAACCGTGAAGATCACGTAGCCCCAGTGCGCGCGCAGATCGCTCAACCCGCTTTGCAGCAGAATTCCCGTGTTGTACCCGATGATCGAGTTCACGCCGGTCGCCGTGTTGCAAAACAGAATTACGCAGGACAGCAAAAAGGGAATTAAGTATTTGCGCCGAAGCAGTGAATCGCGGAACTGTTGCCCGGTCTTTGCACGAGCCGCGTGCGCCGTGGATTCCATCTCGGCAAGTTCAAGCGCGGTCTGCTCGGGGCTACGCGACTTGAGCAGCACGGCTTGTGCCCGGTCCTTTTTCCCCTTCCGAAACAGCCAGCGCGGGGACTCCGTAACTAATAAACTCCCCAGCACAAACGCAACCCCCGGCGGCAACGACACCCAGAAGATGCTCCGCCATGCGTGGTCCTTGAAGTGGAGAAGCGCTGTGGTATCGCCGATCTTCGCGACTGCATCCACGCGATAGCTGAAGTACATGCCCATCAGCGCCGCAGCCACAATGCCCAGTGTCAGCATCCACTGGAAGATCGCCGTGCCTTTGCCGCGGCTCGACGCGGGCAGGCACTCGGCCAGGTAGAGCGGAACCACCACGCCAATCAATCCGCCGCTCGCACCTTGCAGCAGCCGCCCGGAGAGCAGCGGCCCGTATCCAGAGGCCATCGCAATCACCGGAATGCTCACCACGAATGCGCAACCGCTCGCAATCATGAGCGGCTTGCGGCCCATCCAGTCAGCCAACAACCCCGAGAACAGCGTGGAGAACACGCTGCCCAACAGCACCGCGGCTACGATGAACGAAAGCTGCGAAGGACTCAGCCCCGATGTAGCCTGCAGGTAGGGCACGGCCCCGCCGATGATCCCGACGTCGATGCCGTAAAGCAACCCGCCCAATCCTGCCACCAAAAGCAGGAACGCGTTATAGCGGCGCATTGCGGCGGAAACATCCGTTGCAGTTTCGCGCGGCGATTCGGCGGAATTCACTTGAAGCTTTTCCTTTCGCTCATCCTCATTTGTCTGTTCGGCTCCAACTCGCGTCATGCGAATTCGTTCGACGCACCAGTCTACAATGGTCGCATCGCATACGAGAGTTCCATGACCCGAGCCGGAGGCAGACACAGTTGCAGAGCTTCGTTCGATTGACCTTATCCACTTTGCCGCGCGTCGCCCTCGCCGCGCTTTTTGCCGGTTCCACTCTGAGCATGGCGCAGACGAGGCCAGCCTTGCTTCCCGCTCCGCGTGAGGCAAATTTCGGGCAGACCACTCCGTTGCCCGACAAGATTCTCGTCGCCGTTCCCGCCCACGACGCGGAGGACGAATTTGCCGCGCGCGATCTTGAGGATGCACTGAAGCGAATCGCGCCCGCCGGCAATGAATCGCACTCAGCACGCCCGCCCTATCGCATCACGCTCCTCCGTAGCGGATCCGAGGCAGCGAAGGCCGGCCTCGCGGGCAACAACCTCAAATTCGATCCCGCCATGGAATCGGAGGGCTATGTCCTGGTGATCGGCCCAAACGAAGCGGCAATCATTGGTGGAACCGGCTCCGGCGTTTTTTATGGCGTGCAGACCTTGAAGCAAATGCTCCCATTGCCCGGAGCGCCGCGCGTCCTTTTCACGGGCACCGTGCGCGACTGGCCGGCCATGCAATATCGCGGCATCAGCGACGATCTCTCCCGCGGCCCTTTTCCCACGCTCGACTTCCAGAAGCACCAGATTCGCGTCTTTGCGTCGTTCAAGATCAATATCTACTCGCCATATTTCGAGAACACGCTCCTTTATCCGGATCATCCACTGGCAGCGCCGCCGGGCGGCTCGCTCACGCCTGCGCAGGTCGCGGACCTCATCGACTTCGCCCGCCAGTATCACATCACCATCGTGCCTGATCAGGAGTCCTTCGGCCATCTGCACAACGTGGTCAAGTGGGAGCTCTACCAGGATGAGGCTGAGACTCCTCACGGATATGTGCTCGCGCCAGGCCCGGACGGCACGCTTCCCCTCATCAAGGATTGGTTTGCTGATGTCGCCCAGGAGTTCCCTTCGCCATTTATTCACATTGGCGCCGACGAAACCTTTGACCTAGGCGTAGGCCGAACGCACGATGCGGTCGCGCAACAAGGATACGGGCCGGTATACGTTGCTTTCCTCAAGGAGATTCACGATACGCTTGCGCCAGCCAATCGCCGCCTGCTTTTCTGGGGAGACATTGGCGATGCGAATCCTGACGCCGTGGCCGGCCTACCCAAAGACATGATCGCTGTGCCTTGGAACTATTCGGCTCAGACTGATTTCGACAAACTCATTCAGCCATTCGCCAAAAACGGCATTGAAACCTGGGTTGCTCCCGGCGACTCGAACTGGAACGAAGTTTACCCGCGCAACAAGACGGCCTTGTGGAACATTCAGGGCTTCATCGCCACCGGGCAGAGTCTTAATTCGACGGGTGCGCTCACTACTGTATGGAACGATGATGGAGAAGGCCTCTTCAACATGGACTGGTACGGGGTACTTTTTGGCGCGGTCGCCGCGTGGCAGCCGGGCCAAAGTTCTATCGCCGACTACCAGGACGCATATGGTCCGGCCTTTCATCTTGACCCGAGCGGTAAAACTGACGCCGTTGAAAAAGAGTTGATGGCCGCACAAGGGGATCTGGTCGACGCGAAGACGGGCATGACCAGCGACCAGCTTTTCTGGCTCGATCCGTGGAGTGCGGAAGGACAAGCAGTCTCGGCCAGGGTCTTGCCTATTGCGCATGATCTGCGCATCCACGCCGAGCAAGCCGTGGTTCTGCTGGCGGATGCGCGCCGCGATAACCCGAAGCTCGCCGAACCTGATGCCATCGCCGCCATGGATCTGGGCGCGCGCCGCCTCGACCTCATCGGCCTCAAATTCCAGCTTGCGCAGGAGATTCCCGCGGCGTACGCCCAGGCGGTCGCGCAACAGCACGACAAGGCGCAAAGCAATGCCACCTACAATCTGCTCAGCGAGATCAGCGGCATGAACGGCCGGTGCCAGGATCTGCGCGATGCCTACTCCGCCTTGAAGAGCGAGTACAGCCAGGTGTGGCTCGGTGAAAACCGTTCTTACTGGCTCAACAACGTGACTGTCCGCTATGACCTTGAGACTGAACGGTGGCAGCGGCGCGCCGACCAGTTTGCGGCGGCCATCTACGACTGGCAGAACGGGCAGGACTTGCCTGCGGCATCAGCGCTGGATCTACCAGCGTCAGTCGCAAGTGGACACTAGAAAGGTCCACGTGCATCCCGGCCGCGCCGAGCTTCCCCAATCGGCGACTGAACCAAACCGATTACCAGCACGCAGATTTCTCTCCTCACCCGCGCGTTACAGATGCAAACTAGAAGCATGCTGGACCGCTCCACCGAAAGGCGCCTGCCCGTCGTTCTCCTAATTGACGATGACCTGGTCAGCCGCGAAGTAGCAGCCACCGTGCTCACCATGGCTGGATTCACCGTCCACACAGCCGTGGACGGAAATGATGCGTTGGAGATGCTCGCCAGAGAAGTGTGCCGGCCGGGCGCAATCCTCATGGACGCGCAGATGCCCGGCCTGAGCGGAATAAAGTTGATCGCAGAGCTGCGCAGCCGCACCGATGCTCGCATCTACGCCATTAGCGGCAGCAACGCGCCGCCTGAAGTGGCGGGTGCGGCAGACGGTTTTCTGCTCAAACCATTCAATGCTGAAGGTCTGAGTAGGCTGATCGAGGGCAATCAGCCGGAAGCTGCTCATTCGCTCCTCGATCCCACTGAGCCCGTGGTCAGCGTGGAGGTTCTCTCCCAATTGCGTAAAGTCATGCCCGAGCCCGCTGTTCGGCAAATATACTCTGCTGTCGTTACCGATCTCAGCCGTCGGATTGAAGCGCTGGGAGTGGCGATCGCCAAAGGCGACGCAGCGGAGATTCGCCGCATTGGGCACGCCATCAAAGGCGGCTGCGGCATGGCCGGCGCCCTTCAGGCCGCCCGCCTGGGCGCGCTTTTGGAGGCGACACCGCTTAACTTCAAGGATAACCAACTGGATAACAGCGCCGATCTGCTGAGCGATTTGCGCGCCGCTGCCCAAGGGTTGGAGCGTATGCTGGATGCTGAATTGCCTGCCTGATCCGGCGCGCATTGCTGCGCTTGGACCAGGAACAGCGGAGGCGTGTGGCTGAAATGGAACGAACCATTCGAATCGTGCTGGCGGACGACCACCCGGTCGTCCGCATTGGCGTGCGCAATATGCTTTCCAAAAACGACGGCTTTGACGTCGTCGGCGATGCCACGGACGGAGACGAGGCCATCACGCAGACCCTCGAGCTTCAGCCGGATGTGCTTCTTCTCGATGTTGCTATGCCGCGGATGCCTGGCCTTGAGGCCATGCGCGCCATCATGAGCGGCCCTTCTACCGCCAAGATTCTTCTTCTCACCTCCACCATCACCACGCAGCAGATCATTGAGGCCCTCCAGATTGGCGCGCGCGGCATCGTGCTCAAGGACGCTCTCGCCAGCCACCTGCAGACCGCCATCCGCACCGTGCACGCAGGCGATTATTGGATCGGCGGAAAGCGCGTCGTCAATCTGGTCTCCGCTCTGCATGAGCTCATGCAGCAGGCCGCTGTGCCGCAGCGCAAAACCTACGGTCTCACGCCGCGCGAGCTTGAAGTGGTCGGCTGCATCGTCGAAGGCTGCAGCAATCGCGACATCGCTAAGCAATTCTCTCTGAGTGAAGAGACCGTCAAGCGCCATCTCTCGAACATCTTCGACAAGACTGGCGTTTCCACGCGTCTCGAGCTTGCGCTCTTCGCCATCGCTCACCACTTGATCGCGCCGCAGTAGTTGGATCCGCCGCCGCGCGCTATTCTGGGGATGCAAATCAGAATCGCAGGTTGGCGGGAGCGCGCATGGGAGAGCTAAGCAGAATCGGCATTGCCCTCGATTCCGAGCTATTGAAGCGGTTCGACCTTTCCATTGAGAAGAGCGGCTACACGAATCGCTCCGAAGCTTTCCGCGACCTGATTCGCGACCGGCTGGTGCGTGAGCAAACTGCAACGCCTGATGCTACCGTCGTCGGCACGATCACTCTTATTTACAATCACCACGCCTTTGGGATCACTGAGAAGCTGACTGAAGCGCAGCATGAGCGACACGATCTGGTTGTCTCGACGAGCCACGCGCATCTGGACCACGATTCCTGCCTCGAAGTGCTGATTGTTCACGGCAAGGCCGGCCGCGTCCAGCAATTTGCCGACCTCATCATTGGCCTCAAAGGCGTCGAACACGGCCGACTGGTGATGAGCGTGCCCACGCATGCGCTCGATTTCAAGCATGGTCACTCGCACGAACATCCGCACAGCCGTTGAGCTCCGCGCGGACGATCGAATCAGACCTTAACGCTCGCGCTTGATGCCAAAGTGATAGCTCAGGTTCATGCTGGCGTACGAGGGAATCCTCACGCCCACAACTTCGCTGACGGGATTGGCGGCGACCAGGCCGTTACTGCCAAGCCCTGCGAGCCCCGGCCCAAAGACTCCGGCAGCCGCGAAATTTTCCACGGTCTGCCCCGTCCATCCGCTTGCGATCATCGCGTTCACGCCCACGTCGATCCGGCCGTCTAGGAACAGCCGCGCCGTCGCAAAACGAAACTCTTTGTTGGGTACGCCGAGGCAATAGTCGTTGAGCGCATTCGGATCGCCGCTTAGATAGCTGCCTTCATCGCAGCCGTTGCCGACGACCTTTCTGCCCACGTACTCGAACTCGCCTTTCGCTCGCAAATGAAAGGGCAGCTTTTCGTAGGTTCCGATCAGGTCGCCAATAAGCCGAGGTGCCTCTGGCACGACTGAGAACGATGTGCCCACAAGGCGTGCATCCGCTTGCTCGAACGTGGCCTCGAGCGAGCCATACGCGAGTGTCTGCCGCACTGTCGCCGCCAGGAATCGAATGTGCCCCGGCCCCAGGTCGTACTGCAGTCCCTGGTCCGGATCGATCTTGCCATACTCCGCGCTTTGCGTTTCGTGGCCCAGCGTCAGCTTCACGTCGGTTTTGTGAAAGGTTTTGCTCGCCACTAATTGATACGATTGTGCGGTTTCCACTGGGTCAACAGTGGCCGGTCCGTTCAATGCCGTGCCCTCCCGCGGATCCTCGGTGAAGAAAGACTTGCCAAAGCTGGCCGAAATTATCGGCACCGGCCACGTCCGGCTTGGAACGAACGACAACGTCGCTTTGGGTGAATTCAGACCTACGAGCTTGCTCCACGAGTTCGATGGTGTGATCAGGTCCTGGTTTTGGATCCAGATTTCGTCGCGCCGCCAACCCGCGTAGTAGTTGAGGTGTCTGCCCAACTCGCCTTGCGCGGCCACGTAGGGCGTTACGGGCGAAATGGTCACATTGTTGCCGTCGATCTTCACGAACGACCCATAAGAGTTGGGCGCAGCCGGATTGAAGAAGTTGTAATGGTCCAGATCATCGCGTCGCGGAGCCTCGCGCTCGTAATCGGCTCCGGCCAGCAGCGTAAACGCCTTCGAGATTCTGTTAACATATGCCCCGCTGGCGCCGCTCACCGTGCGAAATTCACTCTGCCGGATCAGTCCCAGCCCGAAGTCCGAGAATAGCGACAGATTGTAGGTGCGGAAAAAACCGGAGAGCTGGAATTCCTGATTTCCCTCGAGCTTCCACTCATCGTTCAGCGCCGCGAGCGCGGTGTGCGTTTGGTCCCTCTGTCGCGGATCGATTGTATCGGGATATTCGGTCCATCCCGCGGCCGTATCCATCGCATTGAACCCAAAGATCGGCCGCAACCCAGCCACAGAGCCATAGCCCAGGTAGCCGATTCCGAGCAGCGTAAGCGTGTGGCCGCCCGCGTGGACGAGGCGCCCGCCATTCAACTTGAATTGCTTGCGGTGCTCCAGCCGGTCGAGGTAGCCGTTTCCGTACGAGCCCTCCATCGCGGCCCAGGAATCCTGCGAAGGGCTCATGCCTGCCGTGGCCGTCAAGTCCCGCGAGTCGCCCGTGAGCGTGAAAAACGGGGCCAGGTGCGCGTGTAGCCCGTAGATCGCCGCCAGGTTCAGCGCGTGATTGCCCTCGCGCACGTTGAAGGCGCCGCCATCCACCTGCACGCTTTCAATGTCTTCGGCGATAAAGATGTTCGGATCTGCGTAACCATTGCCGTGCGCATTCGCCGACAGATTATTTGGCAGCAGGTAGCTTCCCACCTGGACGTATTGTGCGATCGGTTCGCCGTGGTCACCCGCCACACCGGGCGCGAAATACTGCGGCGCCTTGATGCCGCTCGATGCCGTCTCAATCGGATAGCCGGGAATCGAGATCGGCGCACCTGGCCGTCCCGGATTTGCATCCAGCAAATCAGCTGTCGCAAAAACTTTCACGGCCGGATCGGGCGACATCACATCTTCTCCGGTCACATCGGCCGTAACCACAATCGTCTGCGAAATTACTCGCTCTAACTGGATCCGGAATTCGCTGCCGCCGGCCGCAACCACAATGCCCTCTTCGAGCGGCTGGTAGTTCGCTGCGCTCACACTCAGTTGGTAGCTTCCCGGTGCAACCGTAGTCAACGCAAACCGGCCGGCAGCGTCGCTCACTGCCTGCTGCGCACGGCCGCTCGCCACAGTCAAACGCACCACGGCTCCCGCAATCGCCTGGCCAACCGGATCGGCCACGCTGCCGGAAACAGCCGCGCCGTCGGCCGCGCCGGCATGCGCCAGTGATCCCGCGAGCACCGCCAGCAGGCATAGTTTTCGGATTTGCGCTTTTCTGCGGCGCATGTAAGCAAACTATTTGTGGGGTCCCACGCTTGCCTGTGCGCTTTGTCACACGATTTCTAAAATCGTGCTATCTCATTGTCTGAATTGGAGATGCAGGCGCGTGCGCCGATTCTTGGTTTTGATTTTTCGAGATAGGAGCTACTTCGCCGGAGCCGTGCGCCGCCCTGCGCCGGCACTCTGCCTTCCCAAGGCTGGCAACGTGCCCCGTGGAAAGCTCGTAGACCGGCGCACCGAAAGCCGCGTCGCGATCGGCCATTCCTTCTGCGCGGATTGCGGATGGTCCGGCTCAATGCTGGCGCGCAACGCCTGCACGGCCGCCTGAGCCAAGTCCGCGCACGACATCCGCACCGTCGTCAACGGTGGCAGCATGAACTGCGCCAGGCGAATGTCGTCGAATCCCACCACGGAGATGTCCGCGGGCACCTTGTGCGTGGTCTCGTCGAGTGCATGCAAAACGCCAATTGCCGTCATGTCGTTGGAACAAATCACCGCCGTGGGAAGTTCCGCTTGATCGATCAGCTTCTCCATAGCGGCCTTGCCCCCCTCCATGGTGTGATCGCCCTCAACGATGTAGGCGCCGGAAACGGTCAGGCCCAGCTCGGACATTGACTTTCGAAATGCATCGCGCCGGGTTACGGCGGTGCGCATGCGCAACGGTCCGCTGATAAATGCAATCTGGCGATGGCCAAGCGCCGCCAGATGCTGCACTGCCTCGCGGATTCCCTCGCCGTAATTAACCTTCAGCACTCGAACGTTTGGCAAGTCAGGTCCCGCGTCGGCGAAGACCAGCGGAAATTCATGCTCCACCAGCTTCTGCACCTGCGCCTCTTCAATGCCGAAGGTCATCACGGCCACTCCGTCCACGTTGCGCTGCAGCATGCGGCGAATCAGAGCCTCTGTGCGCGCGGCATCGTAGTTTGTCGATCCGATCATTACCTCGTAGCCCTGCGCCACGGCCAGGTTCTCGAACTGCTGCACCAGCTCAGGAAAGAACGGATTGGTGATCTCGGAAACGATCAGGCCGAGGATGCGGCTGCGCCCCGAGACTAGCGCTCGCGCCTGGGTGTTCGGCAGGTAGCCCACTTCATCTACGGCCTTCCAAACTCTCTTCGCCAGATCCGGATCGACGGTGGAGATACGGTTGACCACGCGCGAGACGGTGGCGATGGAGACGCGGGCGCGCCTGGCCACGTCGTGAATATTTGCGTTGATGTGGCGGCGTTTTTTGCGTGCTCTGACGGGCTGGCTCATGGGCAAGAGAATTGTACCCTTTTCCTGGTTTTTCTCACGAGCGGCGACGAGGAAAGGCGCGTAGAACCCGTCTGATTCCCACACTTTGGGTTTATTGTGCGCCGGCTTGCCATTCGGTCAGGGCAGGGAAGATCGCGATTTTTGGAAAATGTTTACTCGGGGTTCTCATTCGCGTCAGATATTTGGTGTTCCTTGACTCGCGCCGAATCTTAGTTACGGGTGATCCTGCGTTCCGGCAACGACCTCGAGCCCGTGGCGCAACAATGTCAGAATCGCCTCCAGGCTCTCCGATGCTCCGCGCTTGCTGCCGGGCATGTTCACAATCAGCGTCGTTCCTCGCATTCCCGCCACGCCGCGCGAAAGCCACGCGTAGCCATTGCGCTCCGCGCCCTTCGCGCGTATCGCTTCGGCCAGCCCCGGCGCCTCACGGTCGATCACCCGCCGCGTCGCTTCCGGAGTCCGGTCGCGCGGACCTAAGCCAGAGCCTCCGACGGTCAGCACAAGCTTCGCGTCCTCCCGAATGAACTCTTCGAGTGCCGCAGCAATCGCGTCCTCATCGTCATTCAGGAGCGCTGTCCGAATCTCCGCCTGCGGCCACTCGCGCGCGAGCAGCTCCGCCACCGCAGGGCCGGCGGTATCGGCCATCAGGCCCTGCGAACAGCGATCGGAAATGGTGAGAACAGCGAACAGCATGCACTGATTCTATTTCCTCAATCCGCGGGCAGCACTTTGATCGTGTGCAGCCACGTCTCAACCAGCTTGGGCCAGCCCATAATAGGCAGGTCTCTAGGTCGCAGTCCGTAGCCGTGCCCACCCTAGGCGTCGATGCGCAGTTCGGCAGGTGGCCGCAATTCCCGCCTCCCAGTGATTTAAATCACTTTCCGTAGTGCGCTCCGGCACATCCCGGCCCTTCCCCCGGTGACAAGCTTCCGGGTGTGAGGTGTTCGCCATGCGGGATTCCGATATCGGCCGCTGGACGCATCCGGCCACGATTCTCGTCGCCACAGACTTGAGCGATCTGGACCATCTCATGCCCTTTGCCCTTGAGCAGGCAGGCGAAACCGGTGCACGGCTGATCCTTCTCCATGTTCTCCCCGCTTCCGTCGCGGTCATCGCCGCCGATGCCTCCGGAATGCCTTACTACAACACCTCCAGTGCGCTGGAAACCGCAGGAGAGATGCTGCGCCCATGGTGTGAAGTCGCCGCCAGGCGCGGGATCCGTTGCGAAGAGCAGGTGCGCGAGGGCCACCCCACACAGCAGATTGCAGCCGCCGCTCGGCAATTTCAGGCCGACCGCGTGCTGCTAGGGACGCGGAGCCGGAGCAAGCTGGGTAAGTTGTTCCTTGGCTCTGTAGCAGAACAAGTGCTGCGCTCGGTCTACCTCCCGGTCATGACCGTGGGACCCGAGGCTCATCTCCCGGTGGCAAGCGGCGAGGAACGCGTCGTCTTGCATGCCACCACACTTCGAGAGACCTCTCGCCCGAGCGCAGCGCTTGCCTGCCATGTGGCCGCCACAAGAAATGCCAACCTGGTCCTGCTTCATGTACTCCCGCCCATCGACGTGATGCAGCGCAAAGGCATGCCCACTGGTCTGGACTCGAAGGCGATGGTCGAGCTGCGCATCCTCGCTGAGCAAACGGGCGCAGGCTGCTGCTCCGCTGTCGAGCCAGTCATCGCCCACGGCAATCCGTTCATCGAGATTCTGGCTTTGGCCGCAGCGCGCCATGCCAGCCTGATCGTTCTCGGAGCGACGCGTCGCCTGGCTTTCGAACACCTGACGCGCGAACGCACCGTCTATCGCGTGCTCTCGCACGCCCGCTGCCCAGTTCTCACGTTGCGCGAGCCGCAGGCCATGCCCGAAGAGGTTCGGGCCGAGACAGCCTTCGCCCATCATCAATGAATGCACGGGTGGCTCCTTGAGCGGCAAATGTGGGCGGCTTGGCAAAGCAGATTCTGCGCCGACAAACCATCAAGCGAAGGTCTTCAGGCGCTTCAGGCACTTGTCCTGCAGGTAATGAAGTTGGCGTATACGAGTCAGCCCCTCGGAATTCGGGCCATCGGCCTGGGAAGCAACAATTCCCTCGGCCAATTCGTGTAATTGCCGATGCAGTGACTCAATCGCCAGTACCGCGGAATCTGTGCCGCGAGACGACCGCTTTTCCTCTTCGAGCCACATACCCACGCGACACACGCTGGCATCGAGTGGCGGCGGAATGGCCCGCTTACCCTGCAGGCTTGCTTCCAGAGCTCCCAGCCACGCGCGATGCTCGACGGTGGCAAGCAGCACCGGCCGATTCTCCGCGCGAACCACGGGCACTTCCGCCCAGCGCGGATCGGGACGCCATGTTGCCGCCCAAGCTCGCAGCTCCCGCGCCGGCATTGAGGCGGCGATGCCGAATCCCTGGGCCAGATCGCAACCCATTTGCAGCAGCATCAAGCCGTGTTCTGCGGTCTCAACTCCCTCCGCGATCACCGTCCTGTGAAACGCGGCAGCCAGCCCCAGAACTCCCTCCAGGATGGTCAGGTTCTCCGGCTCTTCAAGCATGTCCCGCACAAAGCTCTGGTCGATCTTCAGGACGTTAGCGGGAAGACGTTTCAGGTAGGTCAGCGACGAGTAGCCGGTGCCGAAGTCGTCCAGGCCGATGGCCACGCCGATTTCCCGGCAGGCCGTGAGCACCTGGGATGTCCGCATGACATCCTGCACGGCATTCGTTTCCACCACTTCCAATTCAAGGTTCGCGGGCTTCACCTGGGGATGCGCCGCGAGGTGTGCGCGGAC
>JBEKRG010000036.1:0-38806 GCA_049518955.1 Occallatibacter sp. | reverse complement strand
GCCAGAACGTGACCTGCCAGAAATCGCGGCAGATTCGGCGGGTCAATGGCTGCGGGAAGTACGAACGGAGCAAGAACATTCGCGTCAAACAGGAAACCGCCGACGAGAAGTCCAATGGCGGCAGCCCGCGCGAGAAAGAGCCGGCGATTGGGAATCGGCAGCGCCGTCAAAACAAAAACATCGAGCAGGTCGGGAAAAAACAGGTCCCACTCGAACACCGTCGCAATGCCCATCGCCACGAACGAGTACACCACAAAAAATAAATGATGATTGACTTGCAGCCAATAGGGCGGAGGCCCACCATGAGAGCCGCCTCCGGGCGGCCACTGCAAGGGGTGATACACAGGCCACAAATACAAGGCAACAACGAATTCCGGAAGGCCGACAGTGAAGGCAATCAACACCAGTCGGGCCTTGGCGTCTCCATCGGGCGAGGCGGTTTCATGATTGAAAAAGCGTTCGAGAAAATGACGCAGCAACAGCGAGAATTGGCTGCCTCCCGGCGGCCGCGCCGGCCCCAGTGCCGCCTGGGCGTTTAACGAGAGCACCTCTGAGCCGGACATCATCAGGAGATTCTCGATTTTCTCAGGGACAGACAATCTGCATCACCTCGACAATCTCCTGAGCCACGCTCCGCGTGTCCTGCTGCTGTACAAGTTGCGCAAAAACGCTTTCGAGGTTTGGCAGGCTCATCAGGTTCGTAAGATCGGCGGGGCGTGCGTCGGCCAAGACTCTTCCCTTTGCAATCACGATGACGCGATTGCAGACTTGCTCGACCACCTCAAGCACGTGCGAGATATAGAGGATCGCTTTCCCCTGTGCCGCGAGCAATTCAAGCAGGTCTTTGAAGAGCCGCGCTGAAACGACGTCGAGGCCCGACAGAGGTTCATCGAAGATCAAAAGCTTGGGGTCGTGCAGCAAGGCGGCGGCAATCAGCACACGCTGACGCATTCCTTTGGAATACGAGGAAATCGGCGAGTACTGCCAGGACTCGAGATTCAGGAGCCTCAGCAGGCCGGTCGCTTTTGCTTCAATCAGCGATTCTTCCAGTCCGCGCAGTCTTCCAACCAACTCCAGATACTCCAATCCGGAAAGGTAACTGTACAGATGGGCTTCTTCAGGCACATAGCCAACAACGCTGCGGAAGGCGACCATATCTTTGGCAATGTCCTTGCCTTCGAACAGCACGCGCCCTTCATTTGGCCGCAGCATCCCGGTGATGATCTTCACCGTTGTGGATTTGCCGGCGCCATTCGGGCCGAGGAAACCAACGATCTCACCGGGCCCGACCTTGAAGCTCACATCTTCAATGGCAGGAATGGTTCGAAAGCTTCGGTAGAGGTTCTTGAGTTCCAGCACGGGGCTCCTCTTACCCTATGTAGCAATCAGCATATAGCATTGTCAAGTAGATCGCTACATAGGTACAATTCGCCATGGCCTCTGGGGCAAAACTTTCACACACAGCGGCGATGATCTTGCAGGCGATCGACGCCGGTTTGATCTATGGGTTCACCATTATGGAGACGACGGGCTTGCCAAGCGGGACGGTCTATCCGGCAATGCGGCGTCTGGAACGCGATAAGCTCATCGGCTCGCGCTGGGAACGGCAATCGATTGCCGATACCGAGCAGAGGCCAGCACGCAAGTATTACAAACTGACTGCCGCCGGCGCAGAAGCGCTTAAGGCATCCAGGAATCGATATCCGTTGCTTGAGCGCATGATCCCGTATGTGGAGGAGAAGTCGTTATGACACCCTACTCGAAGCCGGTTTTTCATGCGATCGATCACGGGCTTTTGTGTTGTGCATCCTTCCTTGTACCGGAAGCACAACGAGCGGAATGGCGCATGGAGTGGAAATCGGAACTATGGCATGCACGGCGGTCGAATAGTACATCTGGCGCTGTTTCGTGGCGAACCGAACGTGAAATCGCGAACTTCTGTTTTGGAGCCTTTCAAGACGCAGCATGTCTTCGGCGTCTCTGGTGGCAAAATCAAGCGCGATTTGTCCCGCTTCACGGGTCGGCCGCACAATGCATTTTCTGCCTCAGTGGCATCTTGTTCGTAAGTTATCTGATCTCGATTCTCTCGCCCGGCATTCGAGCAGAGCGGGATTTTTCGAGCACTCAGATAAGGCCGGGAACGATACTGATCCAGGAGGAAGGAGCGAATGGTGACTCGGTCCCGACGATGGCAATCGATCAGGTCCAGATTTGGAAGCGAGGCAGGCAACGTTATGTTGACGGGTTCGCATTCTACCGCGTTGCCAGAGAATCTGCAACGATTGGCCCTCATGCCGGTGGTACGTGGCAAATCGCGCAGGCCAGCTCCAATCTCTTCGCCGTCGCAGGTTTGACTCTGCACTACATGGAGTCGAATGAGGAAGCTCGAAGTGGAATGCCGCGCTTGATTCTGAGCGAGCGGATTTGGAGAGAGAAGTTCGGGGCCAATCCAGATATCGTCGGCAGGGTGCTGCTCGTTGGGTCGCGGCCCGCGCGAATCGCTGGAATTGCGCCGGGCGATGCGTGGAGGCTGCCCGGAAACAGCGAGGCATGGCTACTGAGACCCGACTCCGAAATCAGTCCCGATGGTCGAGGGTATGTTGTCGCTCATTTGACGCGGAGCGGGAGACCGGAAATGTGGGGCGGGATTGTCAATATCGCTTCCTATGATTCGCGACGGTCGGAACACGATTTCTTGGGCAAATCTCTTGAAGAACAAACCCCTGGACCGGGGAACATCTATTGGTTCGGTGTCCTTCTAGCCTTCCTCGCGTTGCCCGCTATCGCCTCGGTATCGCTTGCAGAATGCAGCTTCAGCTCGCACAAGCCATCTTGGATTCGGAGAGCAGTCCGTCTTGGCTTCCTGGTTATGAAGGTTGTTTTGGTCATGCTGATCACTTATTTTTCGTCAGTCGATTTAGCCTATTGGCATTCTTCAGTATCCTCGCCCTCTGGAGTTTATGTACAGCTAGTTACTACTTTTGCCATTTTTCTTTTTGGAATGCGATGGGCGCTTTTGGATCAGCGTCAGCGTTGCCCTGTCTGTCTCAGGCGTGTCACCAATCCGGCGCAGGTGGGATTGGCATCCAGAACCTTTCTGGCTTGGAGCGGAACCGAGTTGATCTGCGCGGACGGACACACGCTGCTGCATATCCCCGGATTGCCCACCAGCTGGTTCAGTACACAGCGCTGGTTATATCTCGATACTTCCTGGGGCTTTTTATTTGCCGGCTCGGGCGCGGGATAACGAACGCGACAGGGCTGGGCATCCAAGGCCGTACCTGATCCCACGGACCTTTACCCGCTCAGAATTGCGCTCAAAATGAGCACCGAAAGCCCACTTAGGCGCGCGGAAGGCTGCCTAAGCCTGCGCAAGCCCGCTATCTGCGAAATTACTCGCGACCTTTTTGCCCGATATGTGAAATTCCGAGCGACCATTCACCTCTGTTTTGCGCAATTTCTTGGCGCCCCATTCAACGATTCGCGAACGCTTAAGTGAACATTTCGAGCTTTTTGTGAACTTATAGGCTCACATTTCGAGGGGTCCCGGTCCCGTAAAAGCAAACATTCCGAGCCACTTGAACCGCTTTCACCCGGCCCCATAAAAAACACGCCCCCGCCGGAACTTTGTTGCGCTAGCATCGCGAAATGGGGGTGCTACGGTCTCATGAAGAAGAGTGGCAAAAGAGTCGAATCGGCGGGCGCCGGGTCAGCTTCAAAGCTGATCGACTTGAGAATCGAGGAGCTGGGCGATTGGCGCGGAGAGATGCTGGCGCGGCTGCGCGCATTGATCAAGCAAGCCGATCCCAAGGTCGTGGAAGAGTGGAAGTGGGGGAATCCTGTGTGGTCGCACGACGGGATCATCTGCACCGGAGAGACCTACAAGAAGGCGGTGAAGATGACCTTCGCCAAAGGCGCGTTTCTGGATGATCCGGACGGTCTGTTCAATTCCAGCCTCGAAGGGAAATTGAGGCGCGCCATCGACGTCAAAGAAGGCGAGAAGGTGGACGAGAAGGCGCTGGAGAGTCTGATTCGCGCCGCCGTGGCGTTGAACAAGGCAGCGGACTGAGAGGCTCGAGGAAAGTTTTTCTTCGGGCGCTTCGCTGGCGATTCCCGACAAGACGCGAAGGCGAGGCGGAGAGCTAAGGAGTGTTCGCGGCGGGCGGCGGTTTGGGCGGGGCGGGGTGATTCTCGATGCCGAGGGCTTTGCCGACGTGTTGGGCGGAAGCGCCGAGCGCGTGGCGCGTGTGGCGATAGCTCTTGTGGAGCGCGTTGCCGCTGGAGTCCTCGGCGGTGGAGATTCCTGACAGCGTGTCGCGACCGCCGCCGGCGATCGCCTGCCCGGTTGTGCTGCTGATGGCGATGATTCCCTGCCTGGGATGCTTACCCTGATTGAACCAGGCAATCTCGGAATCGGGAAGTTCACCGAGCCGCGCCAAAACCGGGGCCGGAAAGTTTGTCTCGGACATTTTGGCGGAGAGCGGCCACGCGGATGAGGCGATGAACTCGGAGCCGTTCATGGGGTAGCCGGGCTCGCCGAGATTGACAAGCTTGGCGGGAGCGAGAGGCGTCATGTTTTCGCAGCGATCGGCTCCGCAACCTTTTTGGCAGAGGGCTTGATTGAGATAGGAAGCATGCTTGCCGGGGGAGATCCAGACGTTGGGGCCGGCATCCTCAGCGTGAATGGTGGATGCGTGGGCAATCTGACTCACATCGCAAACGGTGTTCTCGTGAGCGGCGGCGTACCAGTAAACAGCCTTCCAGGTGGCAGAGCGGAGATCGGAGTTGGAGGCGCGGACGAGGACGGAGACGTGCTCGGTATCAAGCGGATGGCCGTGAGGTCCGCAGTCGATGCGCCAGAGATGGTAGTAGTGAATTTCCGCGGCGGGCGTGCCGTCGATGGGATCCTTTGCGGGAAATACCTGGCCGTAGATGGTTCCGTTTTCAGATTCCACCAGCGGAGCGGGGATGCCGGGTTGAAATTCAGCGGGAATATTGGAGCAGTCGTCTGAGCCCACGAGAAACTTTGGAGCGAATTGCACTAATAAAGACTGCTCAAGGTCGTCGCTGATGCCGTCGTGATCGGAGTCGATTGCGAGTGGCGGGGGTTGAGGCGATTGCTGAGCTGGGAGCGATTGCCCGAATGAGCGGGGCGCGAGGGCGGCGAGTGAAAGTGCGAGGACCGCGGAGCCAGAGAGCAGCAGGGGGTGGTTGACGATCAAGGGAAGACGTAGTGACGGTGAGATTTTCAAAGAGCCTTTCCGGCAAAAGGACAAGGTCTTGATCGTCCCGATCGAAGAGCGACTGGCTCGCGATCGTGATTGCTCTGAATTGATTATCGCGCGGGAGCCCTGGCGAGGATAGTGTTAACGTGCCGCGCCGGATTCGCGCCTATTCTTGAACCACTTGGCGAGTCCGAGGGCGAGGAGCATGAGTCCGAAGGGGATGCACATGAGGGCGACGATGAGCGCGAACCAGCCGGTGTTGGTGCTGGCCCCAAGGCGGGAGTAGCCGCCGAGAACAGTGAGCAACAGGACGATGGCCAGAACGCCCGTGCCGACCATGGAGCCACCCCATTGCAGAAGCTGCCGCGTGCCGTCGTCGGGTTTGCCGGGTTTGTTTGGTTCGGGGATCGGAAGAGGTGAGGGCATGGCTTTAGTTCCATGCTAATGGAACGGTGATGCTCTAACGCCCGCCCCGTGGGATGACGACATGAAAACGGAAGGCTATCGAAACCGGTGCTAGACTCTGGGCCATGGCAATCGCGGGAAAAATCCTCACTGTCCTCGGTGCGGGATTGCTTTTGCTCGCCGGAATCTTCTTTCTGGATGCGGTCGTTCCGAGCGGCGGGTGGGGTCTTGGCGGCCCGCGCTTTGGCTTGATAGTGGCCGGATTCCCGGGCGTGCCTGGCGTTTGCGCAATGCTGCTTGGAATCTATCTGGCGCGGCGAGCCCGAACGCGGCGCGAGTTTAACGCGGCGATGGAGTGGAGCAGTCGGCCATTACGCGGGATCGTCTCAGATGGGACCGGCTCTCCCATCCGGAATGCCACTGTCGATGTTTTCGCCGAGGGATCGCAGGAGAGTCCGCCGGTGGCTACGATGCGCACCGACGCAAGAGGCAGGTTCTCAGCCGATTTACCAGATGGGAAGTACGTTTTGGAAGTAGGGGTTCCGGAGATCGGCGAGTCCTCATTGCAAGTCGAAGTATCGAAGCTGGTCCGTAACCCGGAATTGCAAATCAAGCTTGCGGTCACCCCTTCATAGTTTCCCGGATTCATGCTTCGTGGCGGCGGACGTCAGCTTCCCAACGCAAGGCGCAGCATCACGTAGGTGACGACGCCGGTGACAGAGACGTAGAGCCAGAGCGGGAAGGTCCAGCGCGCGATGCGGCGGTGCTGGGGGATGCGACCCGAGAGCGAGAAGAAAAACGTGACGAGGATCAAGGGCAGGGCGACGACGGCCAGAATGATGTGGCTGGCGAGCAGCGAGAGATAGAACGTGCGGTAAGCGGCGTGGATCGGATAGCGGACGTCGCCATGCAGCGCGTGGTGGGCGATGTAGCCGACAAGAAACAGCGTGGAGAAGACAAAGGCCGTGATCATCGAGGCGCGGTGTTGCTTGATCTTGTGCGCGCGGACGAAGGTGTAGCCGATGAGGAGCGCGGTGGCGGCGAGGCCGTTAAAGACTGCGTTCATTGCGGGAAGGAAGGCGTATTGAGAACTAGCGGCCGCGGCCGGATGAATATAGATAAGCCAGAAAAGAAAGAGAGTGGCGGCAACGCTGATCGCGATGATGGCCGCGATGGCGGAGCCAGTGGAGAAATGCGGAGCGGAGGTTGGGGCGGCGATGGTCATGCGCGCTAACCTTTCGCGCGGGCGCAAAGCATGAGCGTAGTGAAGAGCAGGGGCAGGTAAATGACGCTTACTTTGAGCAGATCTCGGGCCAGCTTGCGGCTTTCGTCTTCAGACTTGGCGCGAAGGATGCGGGCGAAGCGAATCGTGTATGCGAGGTAGACGAGGCCGAGCGCCGTGGCGATGATGGGGTAGATTGAGACGGTCATGCCGAGCCACCAAGGGGCAAGCGAGACGGGAATCATGAGCACTGCGTAGAAGAGGGCATCGACGACGGTGGACCATCCGTCGGGCTGGACGACCGGCAACATGCGAATGCCGGCGCGGGCGTAGTCGTCGCGGTAGAGCCATGCAATCGACATGAAATGCGGGAACTGCCAGACGAAAAGAATAGCGAAGAGCGCAACGCCGGGCCACTCGATGCGTCCGCGGGCCGCGGTCCAGCCGAGAAGTGGACCCATGGCGCCGGGAAATGCGCCGATGAAGGTGGCCATGCTGGTGACGCGCTTGAGCGGCGTATAGATGGCGACGTAAGTAAAAGCGGTGAGCAGGGCCAGTGAGACGGTGAGCAGGTTGGTGCGGAGTGCCAGCCAGACCGCGCCGAGAGCCACCGTCGCGAGGCCGCCAAGAATTCCAACGGAGAGCGGCCAGCGTCCCGATGCGAGGGGACGATCGGCGGTGCGCTTCATGCGCGCATCGGAGGACCGCTCGAGCGCCTGGTTGAGGGCGCCTGCGCCAGCGGAGATGAGGCCGATGCCGAGAAGCGTGTCGAGCAGGCCACGCTGCAGTGTAGAGATGCCGGACTGCATCGATCCCAGATAAAAGCCGCCCCAGCCGGTGACGAGGACGAGGCCGACGACTTTGACCTTGAAAAATTCGCGCAGGTCGTGGATGAGCGTCGCGGTGACGCCGGGAGCGGGTGCATGAAGGGTGTGGGGCGCGGGATTGACGGCGAGGTCAGATGGCGAGGCGGCTTGGGAAGCAGTGGTCATGGGGATGATGAATGATGACAGCGGCGCGAGCGAGGATGCGGCGGCCGTTGCTTCGATCATAGCAAGAGGGGCGGGCTCCTTTTATTGAGGAAATACATTTGGAGTTCTTTGGCCCGCTGAAGTGGGCTTCGGCGCGAATTCTTGCTGTCCACCTTGCGAAATTGTTTTGACTGAGCGCGCTCAGGTCGTGTAGCTTCCGGGCATTGGTGCTGACTCATCCCCCGGAGTCATTCCGAGCACCAGGAGGTAGAAAGATGCGGATGATGATGCATGTTGAATTCCCGCTTGAACCATTCAACACAGTGGTTCGCAACGGTACCGCGAGCTCAATCATGAAGAGGATTCTCGATGATGCGAAGCCCGAAGCCGCATACTTTGGCGAGCAAGACGGCAAGCGCGGTGGGATTCTGATTGTCGACGTGGCGAAGCCATCCGACGTTCCCAGGCTCGCAGAGCCGTGGTTCTTGAATTTCAACGCCGAAGTGAAGTTCAGGGTCGTGATGACGCCTCAGGATCTCGGGGAGTCGAATCTCGAAGCGCTGGGCAAGAAATGGGGCTGAGGTCCAATTAACAGGTGAGGATGAAGCAACGAGGCGGGAGCTGATACGAAACGGCTTCCGCTTTGTTGCGTTTGGCGACCGGCTTCGTATTGGGGCGGCGGATCAAGCGCAGAACACTCTGGTAACTCTCCGAGGTGGCATCGCTGGTGCCCCGCCGATGCCCGGTTTGGGGGATGTGCCACGGGCGGCCGGAGTCCTGTAAAATAGTGGGTAACCGGATGATGCAAACCCATTCAGCGGCTGCTCCCCAGGCATCCCGTGCAACGCGGGACCCGGAGTCGCGAGTGGGCGGATTCGACGCCGACAAATCTCCGGTCATTCAAGTTCAGGGCCTCAGCAAGACCTACCAGACTGCTCGTGGCGCGCTGCATTTGTTCCAGGATCTCAACCTCGAAGTGAAGGCCGGGGAAATCATAGCGATTGTCGGCCAATCGGGTGCAGGAAAGAGCACACTTTTACACATTTTGGGCGCGCTTGATGCGCCTTCCACGGGAACTGTATACTGCGCCTCAACCAACGTGGCGAAACTGAGCGCGAAAGAGGCGGCAGCTTTTCGAAATCGCGAAATTGGGTACGTTTGGCAGTTCCATTATTTGCTACCAGAGTTTACGGCGCTGGAGAACGTGGCGATGCCGCTTCTGGCGCGAAACATGAGGAAAGTCGAAGCGCTTAAGACGGCGGAGAAGTGGTTAGGCGAGGTCGGATTGGAAGATCGCGGCGACCATCGGCCGGGTGAACTTTCAGGAGGCGAGCAGCAGCGGGTGGCGCTGGCACGAGCGCTGGTTTGCGGCCCAAGGCTGTTGCTAGCCGACGAGCCAACGGGCGACCTGGACGGCGTGACGGCGGGACGGGTATTTGACCTGATTGAGCGCTTGCATGGGAGTCACGGACTGACGTCAATTGTCGTAACGCATAACATGGACTTAGCCGTGCGCTGCGGGCGGACGCTGAAGCTGGAAAACGGAAGGCTGCTCCAGGTCACAGACGCGGGGCCAAAGGGATCGCAAGCTGGACATATTCACTAGAAAAAGCAGCATTTTTGCATCGTTTTGAGTCTTATAAGTACGGGCCTGGAAAGCGCTTCTTCAGTTCAGGCTTCTGAGAGGTCGGGGTGGGAGTCGGCGGGCGGAATAAGAGCCGGTTGACGCAGGGTTCGATGGGAGCACGAGACCATCCAAAAGAGCTGTTCGGAGCACGGCGATATCTTTCAAGAGGCTCCGGCGGCGAAGCAACGAAAGGGTGAGCGCGGGTTGGGTCGAGGCCGGGAACGACCGGACGTCTACTGCAAGCGGGCACCTGGATCAGGGAGCACATCATGTTCGAGCGGTATACGGAGAAGGCGCGGCGCGTGATCTTCTTCGCGCGGTACGAGGCCAGCCAGTTCGGCTCGCCTTATATCGAGACCGAGCATTTACTGCTGGGGCTGCTACGCGAAGACAAGGCGTTAACCAACCGCTTCCTGCGTTCGCACGCCTCGGTGGAGTCGATCCGGAAGCAAATTGAAGCGCACACCACCATCCGCGAGAAGGTATCGACAAGCGTCGACCTGCCGCTTTCGAACGAGTGCAAGCGGGTGCTCGCGTATGCCGCAGAGGAAGCCGAGCGGCTGGGACACAAACATATTGGGACGGAACATCTGCTGCTGGGACTGCTGAGAGAAGAGAAGTGCTTCGCCTCAGAGATTTTGCAGGAGCGCGGGCTGAAGCTGACGCAGATACGCGACGAGCTGGCGCGCGTGACTCAGGAGAAGGCGCCGCCGCAACAGCGGCAGCGTGAGTCAAGTCTGCTGGCGGAGTTCAGCCGCGACTTGACGCAGGCGGCAATGGACGGACAACTCGATCCGCTGGTCGGGCGCGAGGGCGAGCTGGAACGCTCGATACAGATTCTTTGCCGGCGCACCAAGAACAATCCGGTGCTGATTGGCGAGCCCGGCGTGGGCAAGACAGCGATCGTGGAGGGCCTTGCACAGAAGATAGCCGACGGCGAAGTGCCGAGCTTTCTTGCCGACAAGCGCGTGCTGGCGCTGGACCTTTCGCTGATCGTGGCCGGAACAAAGTATCGTGGCCAATTCGAGGAGCGGCTGAAGACCATCATGAAAGAGCTGATGGAGAGCCAGAACTCGATCGTATTTATCGACGAGCTGCACACTTTGGTGGGCGCGGGATCGGCTGAAGGATCGCTCGATGCAGCGAACATCCTGAAGCCGGCTCTGTCGCGCGGCGAGATTCAGTGCATCGGTGCGACGACTCCGGCGGAGTACCGCAAGTCGATCGAGAAGGATCGCTCGCTGGAGCGGCGCTTCCAGGCGGTGAAAGTGCCGCCGCCAAACGAGGCTGAGGCGATCAAGATCATCATGGGCATCAAGGACCGCTATGAGAAGTTTCATGCGGTCAGCTATACGGATGCCGCAGTGGAATTCGCCGTCTCGCACTCGAGTCGCTACATTCCCGATCGCTTTTTACCCGACAAGGCCATCGACCTGATCGATGAGGCGGGGGCGCGCGTGAAGTTGCGCCAGACCTCGCTGCCGGAAGAGATCACAGAGGTGCAGAAGCGGATCAAGTTTATCGTGCACCGCATGGATTCTGCGATTGCGAACCACGAGTTCGAGAAAGCGCGTTTTTATTCCGATGAAGAGCGCAAGGAGCGCGAAAATCTGCGCGCACTGCGCGACAAATATCACCTCGACGACTCGGCGGCCGGGATTGTAGGCCGCGAGGACATCGAGGATGTCGTCAGCCGCTGGACGGGCGTGCCCGTGACCAGCATCAAGGAAGAGGAGACGCAGAAGCTGCTGCGCGTGGAAGAGGAGTTGCACAAGCGCGTGATCTCGCAGGAGAAGGCGATTTCGGCGCTGGCTCGCGCGATTCGGCGTTCGAGAGCGGGATTGAAGTCGCCGCACAGGCCGATTGGTTCTTTTCTTTTTCTTGGACCGACTGGTGTGGGAAAGACAGAAATGGCGCGCACGCTCGCCAACTTCCTCTTTGGGTCGGATAAGGCTTTAATCCGCTTCGATATGTCGGAGTTCATGGAGAAGCACTCGGTGTCGAAGCTGATCGGCTCGCCTCCGGGCTACGTGGGCTATGAGGAGGGCGGGCAGTTGACGGAGCGAGTGAAGCGCTCGCCGTACTCGGTGGTGCTGCTGGATGAGATCGAGAAGGCGCACCCGGATGTGTTCAACATTCTGCTGCAGGTGTTTGAGGATGGGCAATTGACAGACGGCCTTGGTAACACCGTCGACTTCAAGAACACTATCGTGATTATGACCTCGAACATCGGCGCGCGGCACCTGCAGAAGAAGCAGGGACTCGGCTTCCAGAGCGAGCGCGAAGACATCGTCAGCGAGAAGGTGGAAGAGCTGGTTAGGAACGAGGTGAAGAAAACCTTCAACCCCGAGTTCCTTAACCGTCTCGACGAGGTGATTCTCTTCCAGTCGCTCAACGATGCCGACCTGATCCAGATTGTCGAGCTGCTTGTGCAGCTATTGAACGCCAACCTGGCGCAGAAGTCGATCACGATTTCAGTGAACGACGATGCGAAGAAGTGGATTCTCGACAAGACGCTGGTCGACCGCAGCTACGGTGCACGTCCGTTGCGGCGCGCGTTGCAGCGGTACATCGAAGATCCGCTGTCGGAGGCGCTGATCGCGGGGCAGATTCAAGAGCGTCCGGCGTTTCTCGAGGTCTATCTCGACCAAAACCAGCTGTTCTATCGGCCGGTGAGCGCTGACGAGAGCGCAACCGACGAGAAGGCGGCCGGCGTGCTGTTGTTCAGTAACTAATCTCCTCCAGGACCAGAAGAACAGGACCAGAAGAAAAGGCCCTCGGCGAAACTGCCGGGGGCTTGCTTTTTGCGGAGTTCATTTATCGAGGCTGATATACTACCGATCACGAGGGGTCAGACGATGACTCAAGGCTGGCATCGGCGGGGATGGGCTCTGATTGCGGTAATTGCAATCATGGCAGCTTTGGTTCTGCTGCTGATCCCGCACGGGCATTCCAGTGACACCGGTGCGTGGTTAGCGGTCCTTCCCATCCTGCTGTTTGTTGGGATGATCTCCCCGCTCAGCCTACTGTCGCCAATGGCCTATATGTATTTGGGCCGTACTCCCGACACTCCTGTTCTTCCCACATCCTTCCAACGCCCACCACCCATCCTGCTCAGTTGAATCTCTGAGAAATTGAACGGTCCCGCATAGCAGCGTTCGCTGATTTGCGCCGTTTTCTATCCCCTCATGGAAGCTTTGACTGTCAGGAAAGGTGTGAATGAGCGCCAATCTTTTCTATCTGTGTTCTATCGCGGCGAGTCTGCCGTATCTGTCGATTGCCGTCGTGTTCGCGCACTTCTTGCTGCGCCGAGCCAAGTGGAAGATCGACAACCGGCGCGGAAAGAAGAGCCTGGGGTTTTGTCCTTCGGCCGCCGCTATGGGGATGATGTTGTTATTCATGCAGGTATTTGTTCGGCCAACTTTGCAATATGTTCTTGAGGAGAAGCAAGACGAGGATGTGGTGGAAGACGATCAGGGCGATCCGGAGGGCATCACGAAACAACTCAACCGCCAGCTCAAACGGATTCGCCGAGGCGAGGAGGTTGGGGACCTCGTTTTGCGGCTGTGACTTGCGTTCGAAGACCGCCGAATTCCTGCTTTTCAGCGGGAGCGATGAAAGGCCCCCATTACCCCCCAGCCATTTAGACTAGAAAGTGGAGATACCTGTGTTTCTTGATAAGTTGTTAGCCAAAATCTTCGGCACGGCGAACGAGCGCGCCATCAAGCGCTTGACGCCCATTGTGGGACAGGTCAGCGTGCTGGAGCCGGAGACCAAGAAGCTCTCGGATGAAGAGCTAAGAGCGAAGACAGCCGAGTTCAAGGCGCGGATCGCGGCGCGGCTCGAAGGGATTACGGACGCAGACGAGAAGAAGGAAGCCGAGAAGGAGGCGCTCGACGAGATCCTTCCCGAGGCTTTCGCGGTAGTGCGCGAGGCAGGCTGGCGCGCAGTGCAGATGCGCCACTTCGACGTGCAATTGATTGGCGGTGCGGTGCTGCACCAGGGCAAGATTTCGGAGATGAAGACGGGCGAGGGCAAGACGCTTGTGGCGACGCTCGCCTGCTATTTGAACGCGCTGGCCGGCCATGGTGTTCATGTGGTTACGGTGAACGACTACCTGGCCAAGCGCGACGCCGAGTGGATGGGCAAGATTTACGAGTTTCTGGGGCTGACGGTCGGCGTGATTGTTCACGACCTGAGCGACGACGAGCGCCGCGCAGCCTACGGAGCCGACATCACGTACGGCACCAATAACGAGTTCGGATTTGACTACCTGCGCGACAACATGAAGTTCGAGATCAAGGATTGCGTGCAGCGTGGGCATTACTACGCCATCGTGGATGAAGTGGACTCAATTTTGATCGACGAAGCGCGGACGCCGCTCATCATTTCAGGGCCGACGGAGCAGACGACGGACAAGTACGCGCGCGTGCGGCACATCATTCCGCAACTGGAGATGGGCGAAGAGGTGGAATGGAGCGACACGCAGCGGCAGCAAGAGTTGGGCATCCGGCTCGCCGAGGGCGAAAAGTACATGAGCGGCGACTATTTCGTCGATGAAAAAAGCCGCCAGATCGGCGTGACGGATTCCGGGTGGGAGACGATCGAGAAGGCGCTGGGAATCGGAAACATTGCCGACGCGGAAAACTGGGAACTGAAGCACTACGTGGAAACGGCGATCAAGGCTCATTCGCTTTACAAGCGCGACGTGGACTACGTAGTGAAGGACGGCGAAGTCATTATCGTGGATACTTTCACGGGCCGGTTGATGCCGGGCCGGCGCTGGAGCGACGGACTGCATCAGTCGATCGAGGCCAAGGAAGGCGTGAGCATCCGCAAGGAAGACCAGACGCTGGCCACAATCACATTTCAGAATTATTTTCGCCTTTATCAAAAATTGAGCGGCATGACGGGAACGGCGGAAACTGAAGCTGCCGAGTTCGAGAAGATCTACAAGCTCGAGATTGTGGTGATTCCGACAAACAAGCCACTACTGCGATTGGAAAATCCGGACGTGGTGTTCCGCACGGAGAAGGAAAAGTACAAGGCTGTAGCGGAAAACATCGCGGAGCTGCACGCGAAAGGGCAGCCGGCGCTGGTGGGTACCGTATCCATCGAAAAATCGGAGCGGCTGTCGGCGATCCTGCAGAAAAAAGGCGTAAAGCACGTGGTGCTGAACGCGAAGTTCCACGAGCGCGAAGCGGAGATTGTGGCTCAGGCCGGACGCCGGGGCATGGTGACGATCGCGACGAATATGGCCGGCCGCGGCACCGACATTTTGCTCGGCGGCAATCCCGACTTCATGGCCCGCAAGGAGCTAGTGGACAAGAAAGAGGCTCGCGCCATCAGCGGGGCCGAAGGCGCCATTAACCCCATGGCGCCGGCAGGATTCCAACGCTTCTACTACCAGGGCCAGGAGTTCGAGATTTCCGACGCGGGTTGGGCCAGCGCGTTCCATGTGCATGCCAGAGCCGCGCAACTGGAACACGAGCAGGTGATCGCGGCGGGAGGGTTGTTCATCCTTGGCACAGAGCGGCACGAATCGCGGCGCATTGACAACCAGCTGCGCGGGCGCGCCGGACGCCAAGGCGATCCCGGAGAGTCACGGTTTTTTCTCTCGCTCGAGGACGACCTGATCCGCATCTTCGCGCGCGGATTTGCTGGCACCGTGATGCAGAAGGTAATGGTCGAGGACGAGGCGATCGAGTCGCGCATGATCACCAAGCGCATCGAAGGCGCGCAAAAGGCAGTGGAAGCGCAGAATTTCGAAGCCCGCAAGCACCTGCTGGAATACGACGACGTGATGAACAAGCAGCGCGAGGCGGTGTATGGCCTGCGGCGGCAACTGCTGGAAGGCGTCGAGCAGCGCGAGATGATTCTGGAGGATTATGTCGGCGGAATCCTGAGCACCCTTCTGGATGAATTTGCCGGCGAGCGCGTGCGGCAGGATCAGTGGGACCTGAAGGGCCTGGGCGAGAAACTCGTTGACCATTTCGGATTCGATCTTGCGTCGTCCGGCATAAAACCAGAGACGCTGAGCCGGCACGAGCTGGGTGAGGAGATCTTTGCCAAGCTGGCCGAGGGCTATGAGGCCAAGGAGAAGATTCTGGGCGCGGCCACGATGCGCCATCACGAGCGCATGGTGATGCTGACTGTCATCGACGGGCTGTGGAAGGATCACCTGCTCTCGATGGATCACCTGAAAGAGGGCATTAATCTGCGCGGGTATGCGCAGCGCGATCCTCTGGTGGAATACAAGCGCGAGTCCTTCGATTTGTTCGAAGCGATGATGCTGAAGTTCCAGGAAGACACGGTACGGTTCCTTTTCCGGATGCAGATACTGGGGCCGGACGGTCAGCCGGTGGATGCGGCGCCGCGGCCGCGCGGCACGGTGCCGAAGGCTCCGCCAGTAGCCAGCGCCGCGCAGCCAATCACCGGCGATGGCGCGCCGCGAGAGATCGAGATCCATACGCGCAAACCCTCGACGACCATCGACGAGCTGGAGAAGGAGTTCCAACGGAAAAAAGAGCGGGAACTCGCTGTGGCGAGCAGGCAAGGCGGCGGAGATTCAAGCGAAACTGCGCAGCGGCGGACGGGCGACAAGGTGGGTCGCAACGATCCGTGCCCATGCGGCAGCGGCAAGAAATACAAGAAGTGCCACGGGGCGTAAAGGCAGTGACTAGGGACGCAGAGACTAAGGGACTGAGGAACAGGGTCAGCAAGCCCACGAGCCGGAAAATGAGCAGGGTAGCGACTTAGCGCAGAAAGCTGAAGAAGCCTCTTTTTTCGTTCTTCTCAGCGAGCAGGCCTGCGGCCGATTTGGCCATGGTGCGGATGGTTTGCGAGATGGTGGAGTCGACCATCACCATGGGAGTCGCTGTCTCGCGGGTTCTGCGCGCGGCTGCATAGTCGTCGGGAATTTTCCAGTTCGCCTGCCGGGTAAGAGCCTTAACGATCTGGGCTTCGTCAAAAAGCGAGTCGTTGGATTTGTAGCGATTGACGACAATTTGCAGGTTCTCGTCACGCTTAGCGAAATACTTCAGGATCATGCGGTTGGCCGTGCGCATTTCAGAGATACCGACCTGCGTAACGAGGAAAATGGTGGAGGAATCCTCAAACAAGGTGGAGTCCATCAGATCGATCCTCGATCCGATATCGACAACGACATAGTCGTAGATATCCCGCGTGACCGTTAGCAGCTTGTCAACGGACTCCTTCGTGGCCCGCACATCAGACAGATCCGTCGGCGCGGGAAGAACGGAGAGTCCCGAGCTGTGCTTGGACACCAGCGTGGAAAGCAGATTCGCATCCACGCGGTTGGGGTTTTCGAGGGCAGTGACGACGGAGTACTCGGTGACGATACCGAGGTTAATGGCCACGTCGCCGAGTGGCTGGCCGAGATCGATGAGGAGCGTAGTGCTGTCACTCTCCTGAGCCAGCGCGAGGGCAAAATTTGACGCCAACGTAGTCACCCCGCAGCCACCCTTTGAGCCGAGGAAGACAAACAATTTGCCGGTCTTCTTATTATTGTCGTCACGGGGTGGGGGCGTCGTGCGGGGCGCCGAAGCGCGAGTGAGAGCGGCGGAAACTTCGTTGGCATCAATCGGCAAAGTGAAGAATTCGCGGACCCCGGCGCGCATGAACTGGACGGCGCGTTTCATATCGGCGCTTGCCGAATAGGCCATGACGTAGGCGCGGCCGCTGGCGCAGAGGCTTTCGACGAGAGCGAAGGCGTAATCCGGATCGCTGTCCGCGTCGATGATGACAACTTCGTAGGCCTGCGCGAGCCGCTGAGGCAGGTCGTCAAGCCTGGGCGGGAAAGACGAGAATTCGTGGAGCTTGAGGCCCGGATGCTTGGAGACAGCGCTGGCGACAACTTTTCGCCGTTGTTCGTCCGGTCCGAGGAGCGCGACGTTCAGATTGGTTACATCCGGGATGGCAGTTTCCCTCGAGGCTTGCAGCATAGCAAACAATCGGCTCCCAAAGGTCTATTTTAAGCGATCTCGTTGCTGATATGGGACTTGCTATGACGCTTTCGGGGGAGTGCGAAAGGATGGACACTGGAGGAAATCGCTAAGCGATTGATGGTGATGGGGGTAAAGGAGCGGCGCGTCAGCGGGGACTCGGCGGAGAGCCGTGCAAAGTGGCGGGGATTGAGCGGGTCAAAATGGGCAAGCGGCTCGGCGCGCTATTGCACAGAGGCGGCGATGGTGGAAAAGGTGAGATCTTCAACCGAGCTGCGGTGATCGACGCGCCACTCGTCAAAGAGGCGGCCGTAGCTGAGGGTGATGTAGCTCGAGGAATCGATGCCGAGGCGGGTAGCAGCGTGGTCAATCCAATCGGAAGAGCCTTCGAGCTCGGCGTAGTTGCCGATGGGCGTCTCATCGATGACGCAATGGCCCTCGCCGTCGGTCCACTCAGTGCGCCATTTTTCATAGCGAAAGGCAGCGACAAGGCCGAGAGAAAGAAAGATCTCGGCCAGGGCCTCGCCATGCGCGACCGAGGTTTCGGTTTCAACGCGATGCTTATGACGATCACTATCCGGATGACCGGGGCCGGAGGCTGAGGGGCCGGGAAGTCGCTTGTGGGTGAGCGTCCAATGGCCGGCGTAGCTGCGGATGCGGAGGATTTCGGTGCGGGCGCGCATCTGGCGGTCGGGAGTGTCATAGAGGATGTTCGACTCGAAGCTACGCGGAGTCTCGAGGCGAAAGCCGGCGGAATCAAGCCGCTCGGCTAGAGCGGAGAGATCAGCGACGCGGAACTTGATCTCGGTTTCGAGGGGCATGTTCAAGGAGAGTATAGAAGAAGGGAAGGAATGAGTCGTGCGGCGTTGAAGGTGGCCAGAGTGGATGGCAGCGGCGACAATAGTTAAGTGAAAACACTGCGACTCAAGGTGGATGCGAACAATCTGGAAACCCAGGAAGCGCGGGAAGCTCTGGAGCGCGCGGCGGAGATTCTGCGCGGCGGGGGATTGGTGGCGCTTCCGACGGAGACTGTGTATGGGCTTGGGGCGAATGCCCTGGACAACGCTGCGGTACAGAGGATTTTTGCGGCCAAGTCCAGGCCAGCGTGGGATCCGGTGATTGTTCATGTTGCGCCGGGAGCGATGCTCGACGGGCTGGTTGAAGAGATTCCGGAAGCGGCGCGGCGACTGATGGAAGCATTTTGGCCGGGGCCGCTGACGCTTTTGCTGAAGCGGACGCGCGCCGTGCCGGATGCGGTGACGGCGGGAAGGCCGCTGGTTGGCGTGCGCATGCCGGCGCACCCGGTGGCGATGGAATTGATCCGGCGCGCGGGAGTTCCGGTGGCGGCGCCGAGCGCGAACCGCTTTGGGCACGTGAGCCCGACGACGGCCGAACATGTGCTCGACGATCTGGATGGGCGCATTGACGCGGTGCTCGATGCGGGACCAACGCTGCGCGGCGTGGAGTCGACGGTGCTTGATTCAACAACTACCCCGATGGTGATCTATCGACCGGGAGCAGTGACGGCGGAACAGATAACGGAGATCGCCGGGCCAGTGGAGCCATTCAAGAGCCGCGAGCCGTTGCGGGAGGAGCCAAGGGATGCGATGCCTTCGCCGGGAGTGGGATTGAAGCACTATGCGCCGTGTGCGCGCGTAGTGCTGGTGGAAGCGCGCGGCGAGGAGTTGGGCGCGCGCCTGGTTTCGGCAGCGAACACTGAGCGTGGTGAGCAGGTGGGCGTGATGCTGCCGGAAGGGATAAAAACGCCGCAAGAAATCAAGGCCGCGCAGGTTTATCCGTGGGGCAAGTGGGACGAACCGGAGACGCTGGCGCATGGGCTCTATGCGGGACTGCGCGCACTCGATGCTGCGGGATGCACGGTGATTCTGTGCCCGCTGCCCGCGGCGGAAGGGATAGGAGTGGCGATTCGGGACCGGCTCTTAAAGGCAGGGACTAAGGGACTAAGGGACTAGGGATTAGGGACCAGGGATTACCCGTTGTCGCCGAGCTTGTACATGTACTTGATGGCGGATTTGAATATGAGAGTCTTGGTCTTGCCGCGGACTTTGAGCGAGTTGCGATCGTACCATTCGATACAGCCGTCCACGCGCTCGCCGTCTTCAAGCACAATCACCATCGGGGTCTGCGACTGGATCTGCTTCTGCAGATAGAAGAGCTCAGCGTGGCGATTGGGCGCGGCGCTGTCGACGGTCTGCGCGGGAAAACGGAAGGGAAGCGGGGCGGGGAGATTCTTCCTTTTTCGCGCCGGGAGCTGGCCGGGCTCCAAGACGCGCGATTCCGGCAAAATCGATGGCGAACTCATGGGGAAGAACCCTCCGCGAAAAACTCAAGCTGAAAACTCAAACATCCGTAGGAACAAATCATCCTGGAAAACTGCATCAACCAGCCGGCAAATACGGCTCGGGTACAAATCAAGACCCAAGGAGCGGGTTCCAACTCCCAAACAGAAGGCAGTCCTGCAATGTCGGGATATGCGATTCCCGCTGTCCCTGGACTCAATGGGAGAACTCGTTACTCAAAAAGATGCGAAGTGCCGATTGGGGGTTGCTCTTTTATTCTGCGGCCATTCCGTTTGAGCGTCAAGCAGAAGCAGTGGACAGAGGACAGTGGACAGTGAACAGTGAACCGTGAGCTGCGAACGGTGGGCGGCGGCTAGAGGGCGATGTCGGCCGCGAGACTGACGGCCATGGCATCAATCGAGAGTGAACGCAAAAGGTTGCGGCGCATGCCTTGCTCCACCTGAACGAAGGCGTGGGCGGCGGAGTCGATCCAGTCGACGGTGAGGCCGTCAGACAGACGGGTTAGCTCGGCGGCAATGTCGATGTTGCGGATGAGCGAGGGTGTGCCGGCCACGATCAGGAGGAGATCTTCAACGAGGCTGGAGAGCGCGCGAAGGAGATTGACGGTCTTCTCCTGGCCGTCGGCGCCGGCGCGATAGCTTTCGGTGGCATGGAAGAGAGCGGAGTAGTCAGGCTCTCGAATGGCGGTACGGAGAATGACCAGCGCGTCTTCGCGGCCGGCGAGGTATGCGTCGAGATCGAGCGAGAGTGCGCGCCCGACTGCGCCCATGGCGAGGCGCGCGGCAAGTGCGCGATCCTGCGATTTGAGCTCGGGGCGGCGGCGGGCGAGGAGAGACTCGAGCTCGGCGACGGGCAGCGCGCCGAGACGGTGAATGAGCGCGCGCGAGCGGATGGTGGGCAGCAGCTCCTGCGGATTCTCCGTTAGCAAAATCAGCGAAGTGTGATCCGGCGGTTCCTCGAGCAGCTTGAGCAGGCTGTTGGCTGCTTCTTTCATGAATGCAGACGACGTGAAGATGGTGAAAGCGCGCTTGGCTTCTGCAGGCTGACGGTAATAGGCGACGTGAATGGCCTGCCGGACCTGGCCGAGCTTGATCATGAGCTGCGGCGGATCGGGCGGAATCACCAGCACGTCAGGGTGCGTTTGAATAAGGATGCGCGTCTCGCGCCTGTCGGTTTCGCGCAGATCGTCGCGGGCGGCGACGGCTTCATCGACAAGTGCTTCGAGATTGGCGGAGCCGGCGATGCGGCGGCAGTTCGAGCAGACGCCACAGAAGTCGGGCAGGCCATCGGATTCGGTGGGGTTGAGGCAGTCGACGGCCTGGGCGAGCATGAGGGAGAGCGTGTATTTGCCCGCGCCGCGAGGGCCGGCCAGGATCATGGAGTGAGGAAAGCGGCCGGAGCGAATGCTTTCGCGCAGGTGCGTGACGGTGGCCGCGTTGCCGAGGAAGTCCTGGAATCCCATGCAACGAGAGTAGCAGCGGAGGGTAAGCAGGGGCAGTTGAAGCCCCGCTGCTAACCCGGGGGCGGAAAAACTGTCTCTTTCGGCCTATTTGCCGGAGACCGAAAAGAATTTGTCAACGAAACTTGACAGATTTGTGGATTGGTTGTAATGTTTACTTGTCATTATGTAAAGGAGACTCATCATGTTCTCTTCGATAAAGAGTCCCGAGCAACGCCGGTGGGTGCGCTCCTGCTGGATGAGTGCCGCGCTGGTTGTGCCGCTCGTATTCGGCGCCGCTGTTGCGTTTCGCCTTTACCATCTGCACGGGGTTGCGGCTTACGTTGTGGCCTTTCTGCCGACGCTTCCGATTCTTTGGGTGCTTGTGGAGTTGGGCAGGTACCTAGCTGTGGAGAAGGACGAGTTCCAGCGAACCGTTCTCGTCCAGTGCGTGCTGGGCGGCACCGGGGGAACCCTGGCCACTACGACGATCTGGGGGTATCTGGAGGACTTTGCCCGGGCCCCGCACCTCGATCTGGTTTATGTCTATCCGATCTTCTGGCTGTTCGTTCTGGTGTCGTATCCGTTGGTCAGGCTGAGGTACCGATGAAAAACCGCTTGACGGTGCCGCGCGCAAATTGTGCAGCCGGCGAAATGCGAAAGGAGGCCGCTTTTGACTGATCGAATCAAGAATCCGGCAAGGGATCACATGGAAGATCGCATGCTCTTCATCGGGATGCCGTTGCTGGTGGCGAATATCGCTATGGCGATTTGGGGAATTGGCTATCGCCATCTGCACGCGGCAGGCGCTTACCTTCCGGCCATTTTGTTCGCGCTCATGGGTGTCGCATTCATTGTCATCTTCGGCCTCTACCTGAAAGAAGAGCAGGACGAGTTTCAGCGGGACCTCTGGGTCCAGGCGTTGCTCTGGGGCATTGGGGCGACCCTGACCGTCATCACACTCTGGGGATCTCTGGTGGAGTTCGAACTGGCGAAGGGTCTGAAGCTCATGTTTGTCTTTCCGCTGTTCATGCTCATCACGTGCATTGCAAGGCTCGTGCTCAGGCTGAGGTACCGATGAAGAACCGGCTGAAGGTTTTGCGCGCGGAGAGGGACTGGTCGCAGGGTGATCTAGCCCAGCGGCTGGAGGTGTCGCGGCAGAGCGTGAATGCGATTGAGACGGGGAAGTTCGATCCCAGTTTGCCGCTGGCGTTCAAGCTGGCGCGGCTGTTTGAGAGGCCGATTGAGGAGATTTTTGAGGACGAGATTGAAGTTCACAGTTCGTAGTTCACAGAGATCAGAGATCAGAGACCAGAGATCGGGGATCGGGTTTGAGCGAAGGAGAGTGCGAAAGGCAACCGCAGATCCTTCGCTCCGCTTGCCCCATGATCGCGAGGCGATCACGGGGCCCCGAATGCGCTCCTCTCAGGATGACACCACGATTCGTGAAGGCGCGAAGAATTCATAGTGTGCGATCCGATGCGGTTGCTGTAGACTTGCCGGGTCAGGCATTCCCCAGAGTATCGCTGACCAAATCACGACAGGAGAAAGCAGATGAACACAAGAGTGTGTAGTGTCTTCGCAGGTCTGTGCGGGGTCGCAGTGTTCGCGCTAAGCGCCATTCCATCGGGGGCGCAGGCGACAGAGGTCAAAGAGAAACCAGCAATGTACTCGTATGTGGCTAACTGGACGATTCCAGCGGAGCATTGGGGCGATGTGGCGAAGATCAATGCCTTTGACAACACAATCTTCCAGGCCGCGCTGAGCGACGGAACACTTGTGGGGTACGGCAACGATGTGAACATGGTGCACACGCCGGACGGCGAGTCGCACGACACGTGGTGGTCGGCAACGTCGCTGGCGGGGTTATTGAAGGTGCTGGACAAGCTGAGGGGCGTGGACCCGTCGAATTCGCCGCACTCCTTGAATCCGACCAAGCACTGGGACCTCGTCCTCGTTGGCCACTATTACAACTGGAAGCCGGGCGCCTATACGGGCGCGTATGTCAACGTGGCGATGTACCAACTGAAGCCGAACGCGGACGATGATGCGGTGAGCACGCTGAGCAAGAGCGTGGTTGTGCCGATGCTGGAAAAGCTGCTGGCTGACGGGACGATTCTGGAATACGAGGTCGATACCGAGGCCATCCACACCGACGCGCCGGGGATGTTTGCGATTGTCTATGTGACGCCGCAGGCGGAAGGCATCGATACGGTTCGCGCAGCGATCAGGGCTTCAGGGCACGACAATCCGCTGATCGGCGCGGCATTCGATTCCTTCATTGATTACACCCAGCATCGCGACGAGCTGCTGAAGGGAAATGGGGCGTACAAGTAGGAGCAGCGAGTCAGCGAGTTAGCGAAAAGGCCCCGAAACGGGGCCTTTTCTGTTGGCGGGAGCGAAAGGCAACCGCAGATCCTTCGACTGCGTTGGGCACGCAGTCGCTACCGATTGCGCGCCCAACTTCGCTCAGGATGATCGCGCCCATTCTGGGCGCGATCATTTGCCGGTGTAGATGACGTGCCAAATGGAGCGCGAGCCGTCGTCGGAGACGAAGAGCGAGCCATCGGGAGCGACGGCAACGCCGACGGGACGGCCCCAGACATCGCCATCGGCGCCGCCGACGGTGAAGCCGGTGAGGAAGTCTTCGTATTCGCCGGTGGCGTGTCCGTTGTGCATGGGCAGGCGCACGACTTCGTAGCCGGCGCGGTTGGCGCGATTCCAGGAGCCGTGCTCGGCGGCGAAGCCGTCGCCCTTGAACTCGGCGGGGAACTGCGCGCCTTCATAGAAGGTCAACTCAAGCGAAGCGAAGTGCGGCTCGAGGAGAATGTCGGGTGTGATGACCTTGGACTTGAGCTCGGGGTGCTTGCCTTCGAGTCGGGGATCCTGATGGCCGCCCATATAGAACCAGGGCCAGCCGTAGAAGCCGTGCTCCTGCACATGAGTGATGTAGTCGGGGACAAGATTGTTGCCGAGCGCATCGCGCTCGTTGGTGGAGCACCAGAGCTGGCCGGTGGTAGGGTTAATGGCCTCGCCCACGCAGTTGCGAATGCCCGATGCATAGACCTCGATGAATTTGCCTTCAGGAGTGAATTCGAGCACATCGGCGCGATGTAATTCTTCAGGATGAACGTCGGCATCGTCGACGTTGGTGAGCGACCCGACGGAGGCGAAGAGCTTTGTGCCGTCAAGTGAAAAGCGAAGGTCTCGGGTCCAGTGGCCACCGCCGCGAAGACGGCCGCCGCCTGGAAGATCGGCCAGGTTTTCCATGGGGCCGGTGGCTTTGAGATCGCCATTGTGATAGGGGAAGCGCACGATTTCATCGGTGTCGCCGATGTAGAGGTATTTGGGATTCGGGCCGAGAGGATAGAAGGCAATGCCGAAGGGCTGGTGGAGATCTGTGGCGAAGACAGAGACTTGCTTCGGTTTGCCGTCGGCGTCGACGCCGCGGAAGATTTTGATTTTGCCGGTCTGACTTTCGGCGAGGAAGAGATCGCCGTTGGGCGCGAAACGGATGAGGCGCGGGTTGTCGAGGCCGGTGGCGTAGAGCTCGACTTTGAAACCTTTGGGCGCGATGGGCCAGGCGTTGGTCGGGCGGGGAACGACGTTGGCACCATTGTCGACGGATTGGTCGGGCATGGGCTCGGGCAGATCGGCAACGGTGAGATGGCGGCGCGTGCCGGGAGATTCGTGAGCCGCGTCAGTGAAAGCGGCCTGGCTGGTGAGGACGGTGTGTTTGGTGGCGGAGTCAGCGGCGGACGAAGGTGCGGCGGGGTCTGTGGCCGCGGAGACAGTAAGAGTGGAAGCGAGGACGGCAAGGCCGAAGACGGCCGAAGCGGTGAGGAAACGGCGCAGATGCTTCATGAAACCTCTCAGAGGAATGAAATGCGGGAAATGCGGGACGCCCTTGGAAAATCCAGTGACTATTTTATGATGCGGCGGAGGGGGCGGGGGGTTCGAGAAGCAGGGACCAGGGACCGGGTACTAAGGGACTAGGGACTAAGGATTGAGGGACTGAGGGAGCGGGGGAGCGGACACCTCGGCATCATTGCTTCTCGCGACGAGGGCGCCGGGGGACGGAAGGCCAGTGTGGTTCGGGAGTCCAACGGCCCTTCTCGAGGCGCGCGCCAACCTGCTGTCCGCAACGCGCACACGGATGAAGAAGCCACTGGGCTCGATCTATGTTGGCGAGAAGTATTTTGTTGGTCTCCTCGCTGAAGAAGCCTTCGCACGGTTTTTTGGGAATTGGCATGCTCTTCCTCGTCTCCCGCTGCAATCAGTTTATCGGCAGGTGCGAGCGGTTTCTGTGCGGTGGCGAACGGGAGGGATCGAGTCAGCCAGTAGCTCCAGCAGGTAGCCGGCAACGAGCAGGCGCTAGCGAAAAGCAACCGCAGATCCTTCGGCTCCCCCCGCGGCAAGCCGCGATCCCCTGATCGCACTGCGATCCCAGGGCCCCAAATGCGCTCCGCTCGGGATGGCAATTCGGTGGGCGGTGGGCTCAGTGGATCATGAGGCTGCCGGTGAGGGGCGTGTTGCTAGACGATGGGCCGACGAGGATTTTGTAGGCACCCGACGCGAGGTTCCAGCTTTCGTCGGATTCGCGGAAGGTTTGCAACACGCGAGGATCGATGGCGACGGTGACGGTTTGGGATTTGCCGGGAGCGAGCGTGATGCGCGCAAAGCCAGCGAGGCGTTCCCAGGATTCGTCGGAGCCTTGAGGGAGGGTTGCGTAGACCTGCGCGATTTCAGTGCCGGCGCGTGTGCCGGTGTTGCGCACGGTGAAGCGGGCGGTCCTGGCGGATGAGTCGATTGTGAGAGCGGAGTAGGCGAACGTGGTGTAGGACAAGCCGAAGCCAAAGGGGAAGAGCGGCGTCTTGTGTTCGGTCTGGTACCACTTGTAGCCAACCTCGGCGCCCTCTGTGTAGGAGACGGAATAGCTCGCGACCGGCGTATCGGGATTGACTGGGTCAGCTCCGTGCGCTCGAACATGCGGAGGCAATGGAGGAATGACGGGATGGGGCAGGTCCTGGTCGCTTTTGGGGAAGGTGATGGCCAGCTTGCCGGATGGATTGACGTCACCGACGAGGACGTTTGCCAGAGCCTTGTGTCCTGAACTGCCGCCATACCAGGCTTCGACGACGCCGGCGACTTTGTCGACCCAGGGCATGGTGACGGCCGATCCGGTTTCGAGGACGACGACGGTATGAGGATTGGCGGCGGCAACCTGCTCGATTAAAGCGTCCTGATTGTCGGAGAGAGAAAGATTGGGGAGGTCCATGCCTTCTGACTCCCACTGATATGCGAAGACGATGACGAGATCGGAGTTGCGCGCGAGCTTTGCAGCGGAGCTGGGATCGGTGCCAGGATCGAAGGTGATTTTGGTGTGCGGTAGTTTGTCGCGCAGCGCGGCGAGCGGAGAAGTGGGGAACCAAACGTGTTCCTGCCAGCGTGACGCGCCTTTGCCGGGAGGCATGATGGCATTTCCACCGGGCGGGTCAACCTGCGCCGATCCTCCGCCGGAGATCATGCCGACGTCAGCGTGTCCGCCGATGATGGCGATGGAACGGACGCGCGCAGGAACGATCGGAAGCACGGAGCCGCGATTCTTGAGGAGCACAATGCTGTTTTCTTCAACGTGCTGAGCGACGTCCAATCCCTTCTGCACGTCGACCACGCCTTTTTGCGGCGGATCGTCGACGATGCCGGAGAGAAACTCGGCATAGAGAACACGGCGCGCATGATCGTCAATTTGAGAGAGCCGCACTCGGCCGGCGTCGACTGCTTCTCGCAGTTTGGGGCCGAAGTGATTCCCCATGGGCTGTTCCTGGTCGAGACCCGCGGCGGATGCTTTTTCCGTGGAGTGCGTTCCACCCCAGTCGGAGTCAACGAATCCCTTGAAGTCCCACTGAGTCTTGAGCACATCGTGAAGGAGGTAGGAGTTTTCGCACGCATAGTCGCCGTTGAGACGGTTATAGGAGCACATGACGGCACCGGGATCAGCGATCGAGATGCCGATGTGGAAGGCGAGCAAATCGGACTCCTGCATGCCGCGTTTGGAGATGATTGCGTTGACGAAGTTGCGGCCAGTTTCCTGGTCGTTCATCGCGTAATGCTTGATGTCGCCGACGACGTGCTGGGCCTGCTCGCACTTCATGAGATTGCCGACGATGGTTCCGGCGAGGAGCGGATCTTCACCGGCGTACTCGAAGGTGCGGCCATCGCGTGGCTCTCGAGCGAGGTCGACGCCGCCACCGAGGGTCATGTTGAATCCCTGCGCGCGCAGCTCGCTGCCGATCACGGCGCCGTACGCGCATGCGGATACGATGTCCCAGCTTGACGCGGCTCCCAGGCTGGAAGGCAAGGCGGTCGAGTATCTACCATTGGCGCCCGAGTCGCGGACTCCATAGGCGGCGTCGGAGATGACGAGCCCTGGAATTCCGAGGCGCTTGACGCCTTCGACATAGCCGGCGCCCCCGTTGGCGAGATCGGTAAGCGGCGTCTGCCAATTGGGGGTGTGAGCCATTCCGTTGCCGTGCAGGAGGGCGATCTTCTCGTCGAGGGTGAGCTGCTTGAGGACGAGATCGGCGCGATCTTCCGGTGAGAGCTGGGGATTCATCCACGGACGGTCGGCTGTTTGGGCAGCAGCGCCATTTTGGGTGGCGGGATTTTGGGCGGTGGCAACGCCTGATCCGAAGGTGGTTGCGAGGGCGGCGACGAAAAGAAGAATGGAGCAGGGATTTAAAACTCGAATTTGCATGGGTCTCCGGACACGTTCCATGCTACAACGGCGAGCTGGGTGGAGTCAGCGGAGGCACTGGAGATTTCGGAGATGCCTGGGAATGCAAACGCCATTCCGTGAGCCGCAGGCAGCGGGAGCCATGTTGGTTCCAGGCGTAATCGCCAGTGGAGCTAGAATTAACTGGCTGGCAACTGTGGTTCGTCCTCCAGGATTGGCAATGGTTTTGCAAGCGCTGTGGTGCTAATGTGCTGTCAAGTATTCATTCTTTTCGGGCGTGCTCCATTCGCCATCGAGCGGGATCGGCGCCGGTTCTGGGCCCTGACCCCATCAAGCGATTGCGCCGTGGGCACTGAGGCAAGAGGCTCTTAGCGATGTCTCGGCTGAGCAATTTGAGACGAGCGCTGCAGAGGTTGAGCGAACCTGAGCAGCCACGGGCTGAACGATGGCCAGCAACGGGCCTTTCGGCTCTCTACGGCATCGACTCCGCCTCGAAACCTGCCGGCATCAAAGACGTCAGCGCCTCGGGCGTCTACTTGCTGACTGACGAGCGTTTCCCCGCCAACCAGATCGTCAGCCTCATACTCCGTTTGAAGAGCGAGCAGCCGGACAATTCAGAGCTGCAGATCTCCGTTCAAACTCGGGCCGCATGGCAGGGTGAGGACGGGGTCGCGCTCGAGTTTGTTCTGCCTCCAGGCATGAATCCCGATCTGTGCGCAGCTCTGGTGCACGATATCGTCAGTCTTTCGGATCGCGATCAAGTGGCGGATGTGTTTCGTCACCTGCGGACGGTTCTTTTTCTGTACCGCCTCTGCGAGTCCCAGGCCGACGAAGCGATTCTGCTGCTGGATGGGCGACTCGACACGGACCGCACTGCAACGCTGTTCAAAATCGCATTTGCCGGGGAGAACCTACTGGCGTCGAAGCCCGATGCCAGCCGAATGCGCGCCCATCCAAAACTGCTGGCAAACATCCTGCGTGAAGGCTCCTGGGCTCCGGATGAAGTGACCCTGAAGCTATGGGTGGGCCTTCTCGCGTCTTCCTGCTCGGTTGATGCACCGGACGACAGCAATCAAATCTTTGTCGACCTTCTTGTCCACATCACACCTACCGAGGGCAAGATCTTGCTCTACGCATGCGAGCGAGCCCTAAGCTCGACGCCAGGGCTTGAGAATTCTGCTTCCGCGCCCATCGTGATCAGCGCGCAAGAGATGGTTCACTTAACCGGCGTGCACGACCTTGGCAGGAATGCAACCGATCTCGCCTATTTATTCAACCTGGGGTTGGTTGAGAACCTTTTCGACTTTACCTCTTATCGTGACATCGAAAACTTCGATATTACGCCCAGTCGACTGGGCCTGGAACTCTACAGCCACTGCCACGGCCCATCGCAAAAAATAGATCCGCAACTGGTTGCAGGTGCCAGAGAGCACCTGGCCGCTTTCTTCCCGCCGCCCATACCGAGCGCCTTCGAAAACTTCACCCCAACGGCGCCGGATCCCCATCACAAAAAGTAGGGCTCGAGAGACTAGGGACTAAGGTCTTCAGGACTCGGGACAGCGGAACGGCGGGGCCGTTCTCTATAGGTGTGCAAGAGTGCTGGCGGCGATGGTGGCGGTGACGACGACGCACTCGCCGTGCTGCTCGACCTCGGCAGTTTTCAGAAGCTCTTTGAAGGCGGCGTTGGTGTTGGTGTCGGCGAGGGGCTGGGCGAGCGAGCGGGCGAGAGTCACGAGCGTGGACAGGTCGGCAGCCTGGCTGGCGGCTTTGTCCTGAGTGGGAGCAATCTCTTCGATTTTGACGCGGAGCGCGGCGAGCGAGCCGGGAACGGGGAGCGTGGGAGCGACGCTGGCGATGATGGTGGAATCGGGCTCGAGCGGCAGAGCGAATCCAAAGACGTGAATGGATCCGCTCTCAGAGAAGGGAAGGCCGATTTGGCCGACGCCCCAGGCGAGAGAGAGCAGAGGCACATCGTGGTAGTGGCGCTCGAGGAGCGAGGAGCCGGAAAAGGGCAGCGCGGCGGCGCGATGGCGGTCAAGGATGGAGTGGATTTGCTCGGGGGTGGGGGTGTTGGAGATTGCGACTACGTCATAGCCGATTTGCGCGACGCGAACGGTGCGGTCCTGGGAAGCGAGGTTGTAAATGGTGTGGCCGACGTAGGTTTCGCGGGAGGTGGCGTGAGCGTCGAGCCATGCATTGAGACGCGGGCCAGTGATTCTGCCGACGAGGACCATGGAGTAGGCGACGGGGCCATTGGGGCCGTTGGGATCGGGCATGCGATGGAGAGCGATGGCCACCTGATCGAGGTCGCGCTCGGGGTCGATGCCGATGGCGTCAATGAATTGCTGGTATTCGGGGACGCGATCGGGCGGCTGGAAGTTATTGTGAGCGAGGGTGCGTATGGCCTTGAGGTTGAAGTAGATGATGCCGTCGGACTCGGGGAGCAGGCGCGCGGCCTCGGGCGGGGCCTTGGAGCGCAGGAAGACGGCGAGGGCCAGCACAAGCAGGACCGCGGCGACAATGAGGAGCGTTTTATGGGTGCGTCGGCTCATCCTGGTGAGCGGAAAGGGACCGTCAGGAATGAGCGTAACAGAGCGCAGCGGAGATAGCGGAGTTGGCGTTTTCCACCCTTCGAGCGTTGACCGCGCGAAGGATGGGGCAACGAGCAACCGTTACCCCACCCAAGCGGAGCTTGGATGGGGCACCCAGCGAGCGTTGTGAGCGAAGCCCCGCTCAACAAGAAATGGGACGGGCCGCATGTGATGACGTTACGGGGCGGTCTTTTCGAGCGTGGCGGCAAAGTTGCGCGATTCGCCAGCGGCGGTTTCGATCGATCGCACCCAGGGCGCGTATCCGGGCATCGTCATTCTGATGGAGTGCGTACCTGGCCCGAGCTTGATGAGACTGGGCGTGTTGCCCACATAGTTGCCATCGATCGTGATCTCAGCACCGGCGGGGTTCGAAGACAGCTGCACGGAAGCAACTGCATCGGAGCCAGCAGGAACGACGGCGTTGGATGGCGGCGCGGGTACTGAGCCAGCGTCAGGGATTGCAGGTGCCGCATTGGATGACGGCGCGAGTGCTGTGCTGGGAGCCGCGGGACTGGAGCCGGGGGCAGCGGGGGAGATGCTCGCCAAGTCCACGCCTTTGAGCGCATTCCAGATCAAGTCCCCGGCTTCGTCTCCCGTGTAATACGCATAGACCCTGTCTTTGTGGTCGCCGTTTGGCGGGAAGTGGGTTGCCTCGGTCAACGTTTTTACCAGCGCATGATCGCTGAGCCGGTAGATGCTGATCTCCACGGTCAGCTTCCCGGGTTTGATGAGGCCGGCGTTTTCGTGCGAAAGAAACTTGCCTTCGATCACCAGTGAGTTGGCGGCGACAGCGTCGGGAACGGTGGTTCCCTGATCCACGATCTGAACGGCAACCTTGTCTTTCGCCAGCCGCTCGGAAATGTAGTCGGAAAAGAAATGGATGAAGTCCTTCGACTGGGACATCCCATTGGCATTGGTGAAGTGATCGACAACGACGGTGTTGAAGGACAAAGGCCCGCTGGTCGCGGCTGGCAGCGGCGTGGCCGCGAAGGCAGCCGCGAGCAAAATGAAAAACGGAGCAAAACGTTTCAAAGTCAATCTCCCCCCTCACCGGGAACCGGCGACACCGAAATTGAGGGCAAGATGCGGGTGCGCCGGCTCATTCAGGTAATGGAGGCGCAGCCTTCAGGAATGAGCGTAACACCTCAGGTCTGCGGAGGGGTTTCGTCTATTTGCCTTTTTCGATGTGCTCCCCGAGGTGCTTGGCACAAGCTTCCTCCGCGGATTGCACGCCGCGAGCGCCGGATGGGGCGCGAGAGAACGGCGACGGCCATTCGGCCGGTGCGTTGCCTGATCTTCCGCGACGCTCCGGGACAGGACTTCCTTCGGAGTTGCCGTCAGTTCTTTACCGTCATCGTGTCTGAATCGACTGCTTTCTTGCCGGTGATCCCTTCGAGTCCGGCAAGAAGTCCTCGGTAGTCGTTCTTATCGGCTTGAAACGCGATTCCACCCTTTTGGCCATTGTTGTCCCAGGTGATGCCGACGAAGTGCTTCTTCGATTTGGAGAGGGCCAGTAGGGCTCCGAGGCCGAGCGAAAATACGGCGAGGCCGATGGCTGCTCCTACACGCCTGTGCACGTCCTGCCCATAGCTGATTTCAGTGACGGATGCCGCCGGTATGACCGCGACTTCAACCCCATCACGCATCATCCGACTGTTCGTGCCCTCGATGGACAGCTTCATGTCCGTTCCGGGCTTGGAGTCAGGTAGCGACCCTCCGTCATAGATGATTTTGTAGCCGTATTCGCCGGCGAAGGCGCTCAATGGAAACAAGACACAAAGAAGAATTGCAATTAACTTGTTCACTTTTTCCCCTTTTAACACACGGGCCCCCCTTGTTGTTCGGAACGAGAGAAGCTACTCGGGGAAATTACAGGAATGATCCTCCCAAACGCCGGTTTGCGCAATAGGACTAAGGTTTCCTCGTTTCAGGCGGGCGCGGGCGCTGCGGGCGTGCCCTGCCCAAGCAGAGCTTGGATGGGCACGCTGCGGCGTGGCTATGGCTGGGCAGCTTGCCTAGTCGACGATGGCGAAGGTGAAGATTTTGCCCGAGCTGGCCGGAGTTTTGGGCGAGGACGTGTCCTGCGGCTCGAGGAAACCGAACTCACCATTGCCCAATCCGTTATTGAGGACGATCTGGTAGGTAGATGGTCCCATCTGAGTGCCCGAGAAATCGATCTCGTCACGGATGGAACTGGTGGAGGACTCGTGGATGAGGCCGCCGGCGACGGATTGAAACTGCCGGTTGTTGCCGGCAACGTGAAGACGAACGAGCTCGTAGTCGCTGGCGGTGCGACCCTGCGGCACATGGAGGATAAAGGTAATGGGCGTGCTGACGACGAGGCGGCTGCGCATGCCGCCGACGAGGCCGTTCAGGTCTTGCTTCATGAGGCCGGCGGAGGCAAAATGCTTGATCACTCCGCCTGACTGGAAGATGACGACTTCAGAAGGGAGCGGTTGCCAGTTGCCGCCGCTGTCTTTGTAGTAAGCGCCGATATTGTCGACGCTCGAAGGAAGAGGCGCAGAGGGCGCGGATGCATCGGGGGCGGATGGCGCGGCGGAGTCGGGAGCGGCGCCTTCGCCTTTGGACGCAATGGCCGTAATCACTTTGTCGCTGACACCGGCCTGCTTGAGCGCGATGAGGGCGTCAGGCGAGGTATCGAAGGCGCCCGGCGAAGCATTGATGGTGGTGATGATGACTTTTTCTGAGAGCTGAGCGTTGACCATCTTGATGATGGAGTCATTGTTCAGCGACTGCTCCTGCTGGGCGAGTAGGAACGGAACCTGCTGGGCGAGGAGGAACGGGCAAAACACCAGAAATAGACCCGCGCAAACAGCCTTGCGCATAAAAGCCTCTCCTTCGGGGAAAGGGAGCCAACCGGTAACCCCTTTGGGCACTCATCGAATGATGGAATAGCACGGTGCGGGTTCGCAAGTGACTTTTGTGGCATACGGAATGGCGGGTGAGTGTTAACGCTGGTCGGGCGAGGCGGCTTCCCGAGCCCTCTCAACCTTGCGAGCCGATCCGAGGTTTATGTCGGCGAGCGCGGCATCGAGCGGAGTGGCGAATTCCCCTTCCTCGTCGGTGAGAAAATCGCCGACATTGTGGAAGCGGATCATGGCCATGATTTCGCCGGTTTTAGCGTCGGCAAAGGTGACGTAAACGACGGCTCCCTCGGTCAAGATGCTCCCGCCGAGCGCCCCCATGGCCTGGCGACCCGGGGTGGGAACGGCTCCCGCGCCCTGGACAAAGACAAGCACATCGGAATTGGCAGCGCAGGGCAGCATGGCCACCTGATCGTCGAGCGTGTAGGCACCCTTCTCGATCTCTTTCGGCTTCTTGTAGAGAGTGCCTGAAAGTGCGTCGTATTTTTGCTGAATCTGCTGGATCGCCTGCTGGATATCGGGGTAGGATGCGCCGCTGGAGAGAGCGTCGGTAGCGGAACCGATCGCGATCCCATCCGCGCTGAGGTGCGTCCAAACCAGAACCTTGAGCGCCCTGGACCAGTCATCGGACTCTTTGGGCATTTTCTCCGAGGTCTTGACGCCGAGCTTAACGAGATCAGCTTCAGGCGGCATCAAACAGGCGGTGCGGATGGGAGGCTTGCCGGAAAAGACCTTGTGCTCAGCCCAGAACGATTCCGCGGAAGAGTGCAAAGCGGAAACGCAAGCAAGAATAGCGAGCGAGAGAAGTAGCGAGATTCGGCGTGCAACGTTCATCGAGATTGTCTCCTCATCGATGCGTCTCCGCTGTTTGCCGGCTCTGGCATTGGGCCAGGCGCCGCTCGATACGATATCGGTCCAAGCTGTTCGGAGCCAGCCGCTTCAAATAGTCCTGGTAGTTTGCGGCCGCGTCGGAGTAACGCCCTTCATCTTCGTAGAGAAAGCCGAGTTCGCGATAGACAAGCGCATCGTCGGGTTGCTCTTGAATGACAGAGAGGAAGAGCTTCTCAGCGGCGGCCTGGTTCTGCTTCAACGCCGCGCGACCTTGATCGGACGAGAGCAGCTTCTGCTGTTCCTGCTCCTCCGACATGTTCAGCATTAGCTTGCGCTGGTTGGCTTCGCCCCGATGAGTCAGCTCCTCCTCGGTCGGCTCCGTGGTTTTGGCGCCAAGCTGCCGGTACGCCTCGCCGAGGAGCATCTGATACTCGGGGTTTCCCGGGAAAGCATTCACAAGGCGCGTGGCGCGGGCGACGGCTGTGCGCGGCTTACGGCTTTCCAGGTCGTCTTCAACGTTGGACACGATGGCCAGTGCAACGGCATTCAAGTATTCCTGCTCGGGAGCGATTTGCGCGTCCGCAGGCGTGTGCGCGTCGGCGTATTCAAGGGCAGCCGCCTCGCGTTCCTGGAGTTTGGGGTGGTCATGGTAGAACGTTGGCCGCGGCTCGTATTCGAGAGTGCTGTCCTGGTCGAGAAGTTCGAAGGCCGCAGCTATTGCGTGAGGATTGTAGCCAACGGCGGCCATGGCGGCAATGCCATCACTATCGGCCTGCTGTTCCTTTTCGCGGGAATATCCGTAAATGGATTCAATCAAGATGAGAGAGCTGACATTGGCTGCGGCGTCGGCAGCGAGGGACGCTGCATAACCGCCGGGAACCCAGCTGGCTGCCGCAACGATGATTTCCATGGCCAGGCTCTTGTTGCCCCTGTCGCGATTCTCAAGGTACGCGTGGCGCTCGTAGACATGGGATGTCTCATGACTGAGCACGCTGGCAAGTTGCGCCTCGTTCTTGAGGAGCGACAGCAGACCGGAGGTCACGTATACCGAGCCGTTGGCTAAGGAATAGGCGTTGACCGAGGTGTCGCGCAGAATGAGAAAGCGGAAGGTGACTTTCTCGGGCACGTGACGGCCGGCGAGAATGCGATTGCCAATGGCATCGATGTAGGCCTGGACGACGGGATCGTGCAGGACGAAGCCTTTCGCTTCCAGATCGCTGTCGATGGCGTTGGATTCATTGAGGAGTTTCAAGTCGTCTTTCGTGAAGTGGAATGCGGAACCCGGGCCGTTCGAGACATGTACAGATGGATCGTTGGCGGCCGCGGATGTTGCGCTCGCGGGCGGCTGCTGAGGAAACAGCATTGGGCCGGCCACAAGAAACAAAGTTGCGAGAAGCGGGGCCGCGAGAAGACTCGAGCGCATTCAGCGTCTCCTAACCGCTCAAAACAGGGTAAATCGATGCGTCGTTGGTGACGGAATCATCATCTACCCGAGAGGAGAATTTCTCAAGTGGGCAGCTTTGGAGTGGCAGGGCGCAAGCGGACGCGCGGCTCCCGTGGCCGATGCAGCAGCATGGAGTGGCCGTGCCAAAGGGAAAAGCCGGCCAAGCTCAGGTTCCTCGAGAGTGCAGGCTAAATCGCCCGCCGCGTTGATGATGAGCGGCGGGCGTAGGAGGGTGGCGACGGCTGCTATTGGGTCTCGGAGGAGACGCGATCGCCTTCCTGGAAGCCGGAGCCTGATACAGGAACGCAGACCGAGGAGGCATCGTCGACGTCGGTGGCGCGGATCACCCCAATGGTGGAGGTGAGGCGGCGAATGACCTGGCCAGTGGAGGGGTCCTTGATTTCCTTGGTGACGCGGAGGACTTGAAGCTGATCGCCAACCTTGACGCCGGCTTTGGCGCCAACGTTGAGGATGATCTGTCCGCCATCGACCGCGGCGACAAGGCCATCGACCTTGATGGTGCGCACGGTGACCTTGGAGGCATCGGCGAGCAGGTTGGTGGTGAGCTGATCGACTGCGGCCTTGGTGGCCTCGCCGATGATGGTGCTCTGGAAGTTGCTGGAACCAAAGTCCACGTTTCCGCCGCCGAAGCCGTGCCAGTTGCCGCCGCCGCCCAGGAGCGAGGTGGAAGAGCGGCTGGACTGGCCCGTGCCGTCGGCCACGGCCAAGATTTCGCCAGTGTCGACATCGACGACGCGGAGATTGATGACCACGTTAGCCTTGGAGTTGGAGTGGCCGATGCCGCCGATGCCGATGCCATGCCAGCCGCCACCTCCGCCACCCACGTTCTGATTCTTGGTCTCGTTGCCGAACTCGGTAATTGCGCCGATGATGATGGCATCAACGCCGGCCAGCTTGCCCAGGCGCGCGGCGGTGGCGGGGTCGGCACGATTTGAATTGGAGAAATTCTGCTCGGTCATGAGCTTGTCGAGGGCCTGGCGCTCATAGACAGCGAAGGTGCCGTCCTTAACCAGGTTGGTAATGAGCAAATCGGCGATCCCCTTGCCGATGTCGACATCAGCGCCGAACATGGCGTTGGAGTAGCTTTGCACCGTGGCGTAGTCGAAATCGAGCACGGCGACACGCGGTCTGCGTGTGGGAGGGGTTTGGGCAGAGGCGGGCAACACGGCCAAGGCAGCGGCGAAGGCCAAGAGCCCCGCCAGTAGAGAAGCGGATTTTTTGGAATTCATGTAATGGACCTCAAGAGGCGTACGTAGGGGCCTGAAAGAAGCGTCGATTCTTCCTGCCGTTTCTGTCAAGGCAAATCGGAGATGAAGGCCAAAACATTTCGGGAGATCAGGGCTCGGGAAAGCAGCGCTCGAGGGGACGCGAAGCGATCGGGCTGCAGTCGGTTTTAGCCGGGCAGACAGCGACTGGTTAGGGCGGCGGCGGGTACTTTCGGGGCGGCTATTTGGACGATGGTTCCGCGTTTGCTCGCGGTGCCGCGGTGTGCTAACCTTGTGTTCTGTGCCGTGTACGCGGAAAGCTGGAGTGTGTCCGCGAACGAATCGGCCTCCGGACGGGTTTCTGGGTGGGTAAAGAGCTGGCGTAGCTCAGCTGGTAGAGCATCTGATTTGTAATCAGAGGGTCGGGGGTTCAAATCCCTTCGCCAGCTCCACAAGAAGCCGGAACGGGAGACGAAATCGGCAAGAGTTGACCGGCGGACGCAGTTTTTTTTGAACGCCGGAACTCAACTCCTTCGGAGAATCCACTTCAGGCGAAGCGCAAGAGAGGTTCCGGGACTTATCCGGAGGTTGCGGCGTGCGCGGAAGATGGATGAGCGGGGAGTTGGGGGACGATGTTTCGGGGTGCCGCGGACGGATTTTTTGTGCGTGGGGCCTTTGGGCACAGGTGGCCGAGCGGTTAATGGCAGCAGACTGTAAATCTGCCGCTCCTTGCGAGCTACGGAGGTTCGAATCCTCCCCTGTGCACCATGACAGTGGACAGTGAACAGTGGTCAGGGAACAGTGAAGAGCGCCGAAACGGATTTAGATCGGAAGTATTGGTTGGCGCTGGGAATGTTTGCGGTTTTGGCAGTGCTGGTTTGGCTGACGATGGGCGATGGTTCGGTGCTCGTGTTCGGTAAGCCGGTGGAGTTGAAGTTGATTCCGCTAATTGTGATTGGCGGGATGGCTTTGAGAACAGTTTTAGCCCGGCATGCGGAGAAGATTCGCAGGGCGGGGGAGAAGGACAGCTGACAGATCTCAATTGAAGGCTGTTAGTTGTGGTTCGAGGGCTGATGTAGCTCAGTTGGTAGAGCACTCCCTTGGTAAGGGAGAGGTCACCGGTTCAAACCCGGTCATCAGCTCCAGAAATGCAGGAAGGCAGTTCGCAGTTCTTGGTTCGCAGTTCTCAGTTCTTCCGCAGAAGCTGCGGACGAGAGTTGAATCGCTGTAGTGGGCAAGAGAAAAACTACGAACTGTGAACTATGAACTGTTTTGAGGGCGGGAGTAACTCAGTGGTAGAGTCACAGCCTTCCAAGCTGTTGGTCGCGGGTTCGAACCCCGTCTCCCGCTCCAAGTTCAGCTGGAATCTGAAGTGTGTATTGAGGGTTGGACACGATGTTTGAGCAGGCAGCGATTGCGGTCACCGATGAGCAGGGATATGCGAAGCTGCACGAGTTGATCGATGCGGCGTTTGATGCGCGCGACGTGGAAGTCTTTCTGAACCGGGTGAGCAAGTCGAAGCTACGGGTGAGGAATTACGAAGGGATCCTGGAGCGCGGGCTGCTGGGCAAGGAAGCGATCGGGCTGTACAAGGGATTGCCGGTCTCAGATCAGGCGCTGACGCGCGAACGGTATCTGCGGCTGGTGGAGAAGGTGCCGCTGGAGTTAAGGCAAAGGTACTTGAAGGTGTACGCGTACTACTGAGAAAGACAGCCATTAGCTTTTAGCTTCAGGATTGCTGGAACGAGCAGATGAGGCAAGAGCGAGCGAGATTGAGCTAAGAGCTAGTAGCTGTTTTTAAGGTTTTGGGGCTGGAGCCGGACCGCCGGCGCCCTGAGAAGCAACGAGCAGTACAAGCGATGAAAGGGATTTGGGATTTTTATGGCGAAGGAAAAGTTTGATCGTTCGAAGCCGCACGTG
>JBEKRG010000035.1:0-39281 GCA_049518955.1 Occallatibacter sp. | reverse complement strand
CGCCCACCGGTTCTGTCACGCTCTCCGGTGGCGGCTACGCCTCGGCAGCCACATCGTTGAGCAGCGGCAGCGCAACAATAGTCATCCCGGCCAGCAGCCTCAGCGTTGGAGCCGACACCCTGACCGTTAGCTACAGCGGAGACTCCAACTACTCTTCAGCCACGGGAACGGCCTCGGTGACCGTGACAGCAGTTCCACTCACTCCCACCGTCAAGGTAACGCCCGCGGAGAACGCCCTGGATACCGGCTCTGCGCTGAGCGTGACGGCCGCAGTGACCGGCGCTGGAGCTACACCGACCGGGACAGTCACACTCACGGGCGGCGGCTACACCTCAGCAGCGGTCACCCTTTCCGGTGGCAGCGCCACCATTGCCATTCCGGCAAACAGCCTGGGCGCCGGGACGGACACTCTTACCGTGAGCTATAGCGGAGACTCGAATTATGCTGCAGGCACGGGAACCGCCTCCGTGACTGTGACCGCGTCCGTGTTTACGCTGTCTGCGACCACGCCGGCTGCTGTTGCACCGGGATCGCCCGCAACCTCAACCGTAACAGTGACCACGGCAACAGGATATGCGGGAACCGTCACGCTCGCCTGCGCACTAACTACATCACCCTCCGGCGCAACGAATCTACCCACCTGCTCCGGCGGCAGTTCGACGGTAGCCCTGAGCGGTGGCGCAACAACCGGGACGGCCACCATCACGGTGAGTTCTACCTCGGCCAGCAGCGCTATGCTGGTGTGGCCCAAGGCGGGCGGGAAGGGCAGAGGCTGGGCAGGTGCAGGCGGCGCGGTTCTGGCGTTCCTTGTACTCCTTGTAACTCCGGCACGGCGGCGCAGTTGGCGGTCGATGCTTGGCGTTTTGGTGCTCATGGCGGCGCTCGGTACGCTGGCCGGTTGCGGCGGTAAGAAGACTCCGCCCACCACCGGCAATTTAGGAACCACCGCCGGAGTCTACACATTCACGGTGACGGGAACCGGTAGCCCTTCGGTAACTCCGGCGCCAACAACCACATTCACGGTAACCGTCAATTAGGCGCTTAAGCCAACTCCCTATTCGAGGGTTGGCATGAGTAATTGCCCAGGGTGCATGAGACTACGGCGTTACTAACCACAAGACGGCCGGTCAAAGAGACTTGACCGGCCGTCTTTTGTCGCTGGTTGGATTCACGTCGAAACGATGCCTGATTCAGCAACGGGTCGAACGACTACCATAACCACAGTCTTGTTGAAGGCGAGCCTGGGTTCTGAACAATACCACTCGATGAATTCTCTGATCGCGTGATCGTAAGTTCGTTGCGAGCTTGCGGAGGTCAGGCTATTCAATACGGCCGACTTCGATTGCTCGAGGTCCGGAAGCTTCAGTACATGCTCGGGTGCCCGATTGTACTTCCGGTTGCTCTTTGCCATGGGTTCGGCCTCCATTTGCCGTGGCAAACAGCATCATCAAAACCTCCGCCTTGGTCCACCTTTCCGGTAGCGCTGCCAATTGGTTAGGGCATCCGTGCTGGATTAGGACTGATATGTCGGCTAATGAGATGGTCCGCCGCTTGATTCACCCGCGGCAGCGGGTGATCGAGGTGGCAGCATTTAAGAAGGAGGATCATCGACATGCAGATTCACTCGGTTGGCATCGATCTAGGCAAGACAACCTTTCATCTCGTAGCACTCGGGGTTGCCGGCAAGGTGATTGTGCGGAAGAAGTTCAACCGGAAGCAGCTTCTGGTCTATACCGCGAACGTCCCGGCGTCTCTGATTGGACTTGAGGCCTGCTCTGGGGCTCACTTTCTCGGACGCGCGCTGCGCAAGCAAGGTCATGATGTCCGGCTTATCCCAGCTCAGTTTGTAAAGCCATTCGTGAAGTCGAACAAGAACAACTTCATCGATGCAGAGGCGATCGCGGAGGCCGTCGAGCGGAAGAACATGCGTTTTGTCCCGATCAAGACCGATGATCAGCTGGACCTGCAGGGTATCCACCGGGTCCGTGATCGCCTGATTTGCCGGCGCACCGCGGTGATCAATCAGCTTCGGGCATTTCTGCTCGAGCGCGGGATGGTTTTTGCGCACAGGCCAGCGAATCTCAAGGCTGCCATGGCGGACATTCTGGAGAACGCCGAAGCGGACCTGACGCCGCAGATGCGAAGCCTGATCAACATGCTCTGGGATGAGTGGAAGCTCGTTGAAGAGCAGATCAAAAAACTCGACCTGGAACTGGAACGGATCTCGGCCGCGGATGCCGGATGCACGCGGATACGTCAGATCCCAGGGATCGGACCCGTTGTCGCCACTGCCATCGTTGCTGCCATTGGCAACGGCGCCGCCTTCCACAAGGGCCGGGACTTCGCTGCCTGGCTGGGGATCGTGCCACGCCAGTACTCGACTGGAGGTAAAGCGAAGCTGCTCGGCATCAGCAAGCGCGGCAACATCTATTTGCGTAAGATTCTGATTCACGGCGCACCAGCTGCCGTGCTACGCATCAAGCGCGACCGAGCACCGATCGGGCCCTGGCTCGATGCACTCGATGCCAGAGCTCCCAAAAATGTTGTTGTGGTTGCGATGGCAAACAAGCTCGCGCGGATCGCATGGGCTGTGCTGTCGAGCGGAGAAGACTACCGGCCAATGGGGAATACTGTTGCCGCATGAGATAGTGCGGAAAAGACGCCTGCGGCTTGGAAGCGCTGACGCGCTCCCACTTTCCCGCACTACGACGACGGATTGAATTCACCCACCGAGGTCTGCACAGGAACAGCGAAGACGAACGAACAGTCAAAACGGCGTGCCTGAATTCTGATGTGACACTGTGGTCTTCACGACCGTTCGGCTAGTTAGAACAGGCACGCGCGGAACTCATCGTGGCCAGGAGAATAATCTCCATCTGAAGGCCGAATACATAGACGCAGACTGCTCCCGTCGTCCTCAATGTCCCCTTGCATTCATGCGGCGGACCATACATAGGGTCCAGCGACCTTATGACCGAACTTGAACCGGAAAAACAGGATGCTGCGGCGTTTAGCAGGACCTATCTCGGCGATAGGCGTCTGCGCTCCTGCGATCGAAAAGGCCATAAGCAACGACCCGATAGCAAACCATTTTGATCTCAGGTCGAGCACCTGCTTATTGCGCAGATAGCATTCCCGGGAGACGAGACGTGATGTGGATCACTGATTGCAGCCGTCGCCGGTTCGATACTCGATAACCGTACTCAGGAGTCTGCCCGTGAATCGTTTCTGTGCTCGCATGTTCGGTCTCACCCTGTTCGTTTTTCTCTTTTTGGCCATTGCCGGCCAACCTGCCAATGCTCAGCAGGATCAAGCCAAGCATATTTACCATCGACTGATTCCAGCCGGGGATACCTGTGCCACCTGCCACAAGGTGATTTATGACCAATGGAAAGCCAGCCCGCATGGCGCCAACGGTGTGGAATGCACCGTGTGCCATGGCGAGACAACAGCAAAAGACTTCGCGGGCACGCCGGCGATAAGCACATGCGACGCCTGTCACACAGATCAGGTGGCACAACTGAAGTCCGATCCATTCATGAACGGTAAGACGTGTGTGAGCTGCCATCAGGCACACACCTTCGTGGAGCACAAGAAGGCGGCTCCGGCAGACAAGTGATAAAGGCTACGGCGGAGACACTGGCAGTTCGCTCCCCGCATTCAATCCAGTCACTGTAATCGCTTGGGACATGGCAGCCGCGCGAAGCGTGTTCGTCATTATCGTCACCTTTTCACTGACCGGAATCGAAGTCCCGCCGGGGTTCGAAGCAATGGGTGAAAAGCTGATGGTCAATGTGCACGCGCCCGCTGCCGGCAGCGCCGTTCCATTCCGGCATGAACTGGCATGCGACCGGCCCTTCGGAAAATCGACCGGATAATTCACGGCCGAGAATCTCAACGCCAGATTTCCAAGATTGAAGACGACAACAGATTGCGGGCTGTCTGCGCTGATTTCGCGGCTCCGCGTTGCGGCAAAACTTAGACTCGGCGGATCCGCGCAATCAACCCTGGTTATGACTCCCTGGCCGGCATCTGAGACATACAGGTTTCCAGCGCCGTCGACGGCCACATAGTTTCCACCAACGTTCGTAACAAGAAGACTCTCGGCGTAGCGTCCGCCTGTAACAGTTTCCTTATAGACTCCTCCGGTTGAGTAATCGGAAACGTAGATATCGCCAATTCCGCCCAACGCCACTCCCTGGGGAGCCCTGAACGCACCCCCAATCGAGGTCCGCGTATACTTGCGCCCGGAAAGTGTCTCTTTGCAGATCCGCTTCTGTGTTGCGATATACAGATTGCCGTGGCTATCCGCTGCTATGCCAGTCGGGTCGTCCAACCCGCTCGCGATCATCGTTTGAGTGTAGGTGCCGTTGAAAGATGGCGCTTCCTTGAATACCCGGCCGAAGTTGTAATCGGTAACATAGATGTTTCCGCTGCCATCGACGGCCAAACCGCCCGTCGCGCCGAAGTCACTGCCAATTCGGCTTTGCTTGTAACTACCGCCCGGCTGGAGTGTCTCCATGACGATATAAATTCCCGGGCCGCCGGCAAATATATTCCCAGCACCGTCGACGGCCACGGCGCGAATATTGAACAACCCATTTGCGACCGTACTCTGCGAGTAGCCGCCATTCGGCAACAGCGTCTCCTTATATAGGCTGCCGCTTTGGTAATCGGTAACGTACAGGTTGCCTTGCTCATCTACGGCCAGTCCATTTGGATGGCTGATTCCGCTGATCGGGGCCTGGGTTCCAGGTATAAAGATCGCCTGTGGAGCCAAGCCCATCCCATTGATGTAAGTCGTTCCGACGATATTGCCGCTAACGTCCGCAAGAATCACCGCGCCATAGCGCGGTCCGGAATAGAAAGGCCTGAAAGTTACTCGGATGACGCAGACTTGATTGCCGGCGTGAGCGTTCCTGGCCCTGCAATGAACCTTTCCGGCGCTGGTGAAGTCCAGATTCTCGGCGCCTTCTGTGCGCACTGCGACGGCCCCCAATTTCACGTCACCCGGAATGGTGACATTCACAACGGCCGTTTGATGACTGCCAACTCTCACCGGGCCAAAGTTCACTGCGGCAGCTAGGGCCATGCCGGTGCATCCAAATATGCAACATAAAAAGAGAGCGGAAATCACACGAGATGGTCGCATCGTGATCGAGGCCTTTCCTATTGCCGATTGGCTCGAATTGTACCCGGAGAGGCTACCTACGAATGGGGCCGAGTGGAAGGTGCTGTCGCCTTAAAGCGAAACGGGGCCTCGACCCGCTTCAGCGTTCGCAGGGGGCAATGACAGGCCCAATGTCGTAATCAATTGCTCGGGGAGTTCCTCAAAGTAGAGGATCGCGGATTTCGCGCGATGTCGATTGAAAGTCCAGAGCCCAATTGCGGCGGCGATCAGAGCGACGCATAGGCCGGCGAAGCCGGCAGGATCGCCAAGCGCTTCCATTTCGAGCGGCGCAAACGAGACTGCAAGAACGATCAAGACGACGACAAAACCCCAAAATGCGAACTGAATGTTGGTCTTTCCGGGCATATAGGAGCAGGTAAAAGGGACTTTATAGAAGCCGACCAGGCTGATCTCTACAAAGACCCATCCAAGAAGAGCGAGGATCGCGAGGTGTTCCACTACCTGATGCCAAGGCCTGAACGGAAGCGCCAGACAAGCCGCGAGTAACCAGACGGGAAACACCGCGAGCAGGATCTGGCACCGGCGTGTTGCGGCCAGATATCTGCCTGACGGGCAAAGCTGGGTGAGACGCAAGACCCAGTTGGCGTTCAGCGAAACAGGTATTTGGAACACGTTCCGCATTCCGACGACCGCGAGTGCCATCATTACGATCGTCGGGATAAGAAACTGTGGAGTCAATGGATGGAGCCACAGCGCCGAGAGCTCGTCGTGCAGCATGGAAAGAGCAACGGCGAAGACGATGGAGAAGTAAAACGCGAAGACGACGCGATGCTGGCGGCTGCGTGTGATCGACCGAAAACTGAAGAGGACAATTGCGGTTTCGAGGGAGCTGCCGAACCGCGGCGTCCAATGGAAGCCGCCGCGGGTAGGCATAAGATCGGGTTCCTCGACGGTTCTCTTCATGGTGCGAAGATAGCAAAGGATCAAGGATGCAGCCGCTCCGAAGACGACGAGCCCCAGGCCGATCCATGCTCGTCGCGCAAGCCGGGTAAACGCGGGAGGTAATGAGCCGTTGAGCTGGTTGAAGAACGCGAAGAACCAGTAGGGAGGCGAGGATGCGAGAATCCAGTGATTTCGGGGATCCGCCAGATCTCTTGCAGTTAGAAATGTCGGCAGAAGGAAATATCCGCCCGGAAAAAGACCGAATGCGCCGAGTTGCAAGAGCGCCGAGAGGCGCAGGAAGAGGCGGCGCGGCAGCAGCAGCGCGGTGAATCCCTGCACACTGAGCACAGCGCAATACAAAAACAAGCTAGCCGCGATCATCGTGAACCAATAGGCCGGGCAGAATCGCAGGACGCCGGGAAATCCCGCCAGGATCAGAGGCCACGCGAAGCCGGTACCGATGTTCAGGGCCAGGATGGATAAGCCGAGAATTGCCGCTGAAGCAGCGACCTTCGCGATGAGGATCATGATCGGGCGCACGGGTAAAGGGGAAAGCACCATGACATCACGGCGGTCGGGAAAAGTGTTGTCCCAGCTGGCGACGGTAATGAGACCGACTACCAACATCATCGTCGAGATAAGGGACTGTTCTCTGTTCCAGGCAAGGGCCAGTTGCGCCGCTGGGGTAAGCGGCGGGCCGATGCTGGACATCCACAAAGCGGCAATGGCCTGAGCCAGACTAAAGAAGATCAGCACGCCGGCAAATTGGCCAAGGAACCGCGGGATGTCGGCTTCAATTGACAGCGACTCAAGATCGATGACGCGCAAAAGAAACTGACGGACGAGGACGCGGAACTGGAGCGGCAGGCGGTCGAACAACTTGCGGATGCGCTTAGGCATGGATGAGATCGGCAATCTGCCGTGCCATCGAGCCGGTATCCTGCTCGACGGCGAGCTGCGAGAAGATGGCTTCGAGTGTGGGCAGCTCCATGAGCGAACGAAGATGTGCGATGGAGTCGTCAGCGACAAGTTTGCCGCGGTGGAGAATCACGACGCGCGTGCTGACACGTTCCACCGTGTCGAGCTCATGCGAACTGAAAAGCACCACTTTCCCGCGAGCAGCCAGCTCCTGGATCAGGCTGCGCAGCGTCAATGAGGAGCCGACATCGAGCCCGGAGAATGGTTCGTCAAGGAGAATGAGGTCGGGATTGTGCAGCAGGGCCGCCGCGATGAGAATCTTCTGGCGCATGCCTTTCGAGTAGCCGGAGATTGAGGCGTGACGGTCGTCGTGGAGCGAGAGCAGGCGCAGCAGGCCATCGATGCGCTCGGAAGACTCTTGCGGCGGCAGATCGCGGAGCTGCGCGACCATGGTCAGGTATTCGGCACCGGAGAGATGGGTGTAGAGGTAAGGCTCCTCAGGGACGTACCCCATGCGCCGCTTGTAGGCGATGAGGTCATCCTGAATCGGCTTGCCTTCAAAAAGGATGTGGCCGAAGGTCATCTCGATTAGGCCAGTGATCATTTTCATTGTGGTGGTCTTGCCGGAACCGTTTGGCCCGAGGTAGCCGGTCACTTCGCCCGGCCGGGCGCAGAAACTGACATCGTCAACTGCGGGAATTCCGGAGAAATGCTTGGAGACGTTACGCAGCTCAAGCATGGGTCACCTGCCTCACTTAGACACCGGGAATAGAGGGAAGGTTCCCGGAGACCTTTCCGATTGCCGATTGGCTCGAATTGTACCCGGAGAGGCTACAGAGTTCGGATTGGGCTCCTTCCCAAGCGAGGCGTTCTTGCCGGGGCGTTCTTGAACGATCAGTGCGGAACCATAACAAATTGCTGGATCGCGATTTTTGCGCCGACTTGAAAATGCGCGACATCGGGAAGAAAAAGCACAGTGATCTCGTCGAATTTGTGGGTCGTCATGTTCTTGGGAACCGAAAAGCGCAGAACTTCTTCGGTTGGAGCAGACTTTAAGGCGAATTGACCGGGCTCGCTCGACAGCACGGGTTGTCCCCCGAGCATGAGAGGCGGCTTGCCAGGCGTAGCCGTGTCAGTAAGCAGAACGGAGAGAGCGATCGGTCCTGGAACGTTATCCCGGTTTTCGATCGTCACCTGGATTTCCCTGTAGGGTGCGAAACGAATCGGTGTATTGAGTCGCTGAACCGCTTCCATGGTGAGAGGGAAATGGTTGTTGGCCCCAATATCGGCGGCGAGCGGGCTCCCGTACGTCTGATGCGCGTTGAGACCGGGGCGCTTGTCGGGCGGCTGAAAGTACCAGTAGGCTCCATCGAAGTGAATCACCAGCGGCTTTCGAGTTCGAGTGGCGAAAGGAGAAATGTTTGCCGGCTGAGTAGCAACGATTTTCTTTTTTTCCGGCGCAGGCAAGAGGATGACGCTCTCAAAGCCTGAGATTCCGGGGGCTTCGACGTTGCCGTGGCGGCTGCCTGCGCCGCCGTCCCGATTGTTGCCGGGGGCGAGGCCGGCAGTTTTATAGTGGCCGATGCCGTACTCGAGAACACAGAACGTGACGACAACCGCAGCTGCGGCGATGGCAACAAGCCGGAGAGCTGGGCGGGAGTTGTCGTTGGCAGGGACTGGTTCGAGGGTCAGCGTCCACGCAAAGAGGAACGCGGCCAGACCGAGCGGAGCCCCGGCGATGAGATAGAAACGACCCATGAGCAAGCAGCCGGTTGCGAATAAGCAGAGGGCGATAACGTAGCCGTGAGCCTCGCGGGGCGCGGTGCGGAGGGTTGCGGCGAAGAGTTCGCATTCGCTCGGCTGCAAGGCGCGATCTTGCGGATCAAGAGAGTCGGCGGGCGGAAGGATGTGACGGAGGCCGTTGGCCAACAGAGCGGCTCCCAATGCGGAGAGGGCGGCGGATGCGGGTGAGTCCCGGCGCGACAGCAGCACGATCGAGGGCGCCCAGACCCAGGCTGCGGCGTCCACAAGTGCGAAGAGACGGAAGGACAACGGCGGATCGAAGCGAAAGGGCGTGGAAGAACGAATCCAATAAAAGCGTGCTCCGCCCAGGCCGGCAAGCACGGCTGCGGCTACATAAATGAGGGCCCGGAGAAAAAGCGAACGAAACGTGGGCGCGTATGGGGGTAGATCGGATATCAGATACGCGGCAATGACTGCATTGCCCAAGCCGGCGAGCGCAACGTATCCAGCAAAGGTCTGGATGCCGATGGGACGCTTGTCCGCCTCGAGCGCGAAGGCGGTGGCTTGAGTCGGCGACGCCATGCGATTACAGGGGCATCCGCCCAGGAACCTTCCTGAGAAGCTGCGGCGTTTTCCAAAGCCCGTACATAAGAATTGAAAGGTTGAAGAACCGTTCGACCATGGCCCACGTGCGTAGATCCGTGATCGCATTCAGCGGAGTCAACGTGCGCCAGTTGATCGCCTGGCCCTGTCCGGGAGGAAACATCAAACTCAACGCGTACGGAACTGCTGAAATCGCGATGAACATCGGCAGGGCCTGCAACAGACTCCGAAGAAGCGCGCGCATGTTGAAACTCCGCGCTGCGGCCATCCGGGGAATGAGGTAAAGAGCCATCCCGGACCAGATGAAGATCAAACTTGTGGCTAAGGATAAAGCGATTGCGCAGATCGTCGACCACGGCCAGTCCATCTCCCACATCTGCCCGAAGGCATGTGTATGAACCTCCGCGTTCACGCTCAGGACGAGCCAAGCGGGGCTTACCATCGACCACAAAACAGCAAAGAACATCACGTTTCGATGGCTGAGGATTTTTCTGGAGCAATCGATGGCAATGGCAACAAGAACCTGGCGCCAGTACCAGGCTCGCGTGCGATCCGTTCGCCCACTGCGAAACTCTTCCAGCAGATCGCCGGCCAGAGCGTCATTGCCAGGACCAGGCATCCAGTGCTCCAGCATCCAGGTCGCGATCGATGGAGGGTCAGAGCGGTTCATTCGCGTTCTCCTTCATCGTGGGAAGTGCGCGCCAAAGTTTGGACAGAACCCTGCGGGTTTCGTGCACTTGACGCAGGCCTGCGCTCGTCACTTGGAAATAGCGTTTGGCCTTGCCGCCCCGTTCTGGGGTGGGATCGCCGAGGCTGGAGGAAACCAAACCCTTGGCCTCCAGGCGCTCAAGTGCCGCGTAGACGCTACCCACTGAAACGTCGCGTCCGCGATAGGCTTCAAGCTCGCGCGAGATGGGCACACCGTAGGCTTCGTCTCCGAGCCGGATGACCGCAAGGAGGATCATGAGTTCGAATTCGCCGAGATAGCTTCGGTCCGCCATTAATTCAATAATAGCGAAGAAATATCATCTGCGCAACACTGTTTTTCCCTGCGTCCACATGAGGGTAGCCAGACAAGTTGGGATTCTCGGGGAGAAGATTTGTGAAGTGGCAGCAGCCAGGACTATTCATCCGGGACTCGCTTCGCGTCGTTATTTCGCACCTATGCTGCCGGAAACTCCAACTCGTCATTCATCATCGTGTCGCATCCCCGATGCGAGATCACTTTCACTCTCATGCGAAAAGCTGATTCGATCTTTTCTTTCGAGTGTCCACGATTCAAGACACCTGCCAATCCCATCAAGGACTCGGAGGCGCAAGCCGGGCATTGCTCTGCGCAATTTCCCACACAGTGGCAGTCCTCGCAAAGATACGCGCTAGCCAAGGGCATGTATTGCATTGAAGTAAGTGTCATATATTTGCTCCGCTCATCTGGAACTCGACATCATGGGTTATAAAAGAAACGATCTATATGCAGGACACAGTGCAATAGCGCCGTAAAGCGCGGCTTAATGAACGCAGAATAAGGTGAATCGGCAGCCCGAAAAGTAGGGGACAAGGCTGCAAGCTGACGATGCAGTTCCACTCTGCCGATCAACGTCCGGTGGTGAACTGCTGAATTCAGAATCGTATGGGGAGCGAGGATCGGCAAGTCAAAACTACGAATCTTCACATTACGGGGGGCAGGTCAACGCATTCCCACGGTAACCTGAAGTGAGGTCATGTTGAGCCTGCTTCAGGGCGAATTCTGCGACCTCACGATCATTTGCAAGGGTTTGCGGCGAGTATTCCCCATCCCCCGTTGGTACCATGACGCATCCGCACACATCCGCTTCCTCGAGTGTTACATTCGTCGAAATCCTGACGTGCCAGAAAGTCCAAAGCTCCTAATGACCGGTCACAGGGAGACTAAGTTTTTCGAAGGGATCCGGGCGCGAGCGCAGACTGAATCAAAGAGACTTTAGATCAGCCACAACCCAGGCAGCCCCTGTAACAAGGAAAGTCAGGACGCATTCGGACCAGTTGAAATGCGCTTTCGGGTGGGCGATCAAGCGGGGAACCCAAATCAATCCGCCAAAGAGCGCCAGCATCAGCGTCATCAGGCGCAGTGCAAGCCGCGCCTGGCGGTTGATGAGAATGGCAATTGCTGCCAGTCCGAACGCGACCGTCGTAAGGATTGCCCAAAACTTCTGGTTGGGAGGAATCCACGTTGGAACCAGTTGAGCTGTGTCGCGAAGCAAGAGTGCTTGGCTCAGCGTGAAGGAGATCGCGCAGATTCCGAGTCCAACGCGCGCCAGCCTGCCGAAGACGACTGCTCTTGCTCCATTTGGCTCATTCGCAGCGTACAGCGCAATCGCGCCGCAGAATAAGGAAAAGAACAGGAAGAAGCTTCCGCCGAATCGGTCGTAAATGTTGGATGCGGCGATGATGTCAGAAACGCAGGCCAGCGAGAAACACAGATAGACGATGCAAAGTCCGGCCGAAGCCCAGTGCCCCATGCGCGGAAACTGTATTCCAATCCCACCTGCAATTTGAGCGGTCATGAGGCACCCGCCAATGATGACGCCCAGAGGCAGGCTCCAAATATGCTGCAGGTTTTGCCAGGTGTCGGCGTCGTGCCAGATCAGTGCGATGACGCCAAACAGCACTGCCGACGCGCCAAAGACAATCCGCCCATATAATGCCGTCTTCATACAGAAACAAGAAGCCCGCCGTTGCTACGGGCTTGTGGCATAAGCGATGCCAATTCCGCTTTATCTTCTGCTCGGTGCCGGCGAAACCGCAGCACGACGTTCGCTTACTCCGGTTTCAGGCCGGCGTGGCCAAGCAATGCAAAGAATTGCTTTTCCGTGCTTTGGTCAATGGCGATTCCCACGAGCTTGCCGTCGCGGTCGAAGACAAAGGACTCGGGAATTCCGGTGATGTGGAATTGCTTGTGCACGGCCTCGTCGGTATCGGTGAGCACTGGCGGGTGATAGTCATGGCCCTGGAGAAATGGAACCACTATGAGCGGGCTTTCGTCGGTGATGGAGAGGACGACGAGTCCTTCGTTCTGGTAGTGCGTGTAGATAGCATCGAGGACCGACATCTCCGAGTGGCAAGGAATGCAAGAGGTGGTCCAGAAGTTGACGAGAACAATTTTGCCGCGCAACTGAAAGAGGGTCCATGTCTGGTGATTCAGATCCTTAAGCGTGAAGTCGGCTTTTGCGATGTCGGCTTCATTGGCGGCAAGGACGTCATTGGCCTTTCTATAGAGCGGGTCGTCGAGAGAGACGGTGACGCCTTCGTAGCGCGCGAGCCGAGCCAGGTCCATGTAGGGCATGGGAGGCTGATCGCCCTTGGCGGGAACAGGCGTTTCTTTGAGGGCCTTGGAAAGCGTGTCGGCCACGGTCTGCAGGGCGTCATGACCCTGATCGCCTTGGGTGACGATCTGGGCGGCCTGGTCGGCGAAGCCGACCTTATCTTTTCCGGGCGGCAGTGCATCGATTTCTTTGGCGACGTCGATGGTTGCCTTGGGGCGCTGCTGGTCCGGCAGTGCGCGCAGGCCGCCGAGCTCGCCTTTGATTCTGGCGTTGGCGCTGGCGTGGACATATGGAACGGCGGCGAGGATCGCGGCAAGGAAGAGAGCAGATGCGATGCGGGGCGAAAGGGCCGAAACACGGGCCGAGATGCGGGTCATGGAGCCTCAATTGGAAATGCGACAGACTGAAAGTGTTCTGTCTGCTGAAATTGTACCCCCGCCGTGCATTGCCGGTGAGAATCAGGGTTTTTGCGCGAGGCTCACAATGCGCTCGGAGACGGATTCGACGATTTGCTCGTGAACTTCGTCGATAGAGAGGTCGCCTTCAATAAGGACAACGCGCTCGGGCTCGCGCGCGGCGATCTCACGATATTTCTCCCAGACGCGCCGGTGAAAGGCGTCGCGCTCGGTTTCGAAGCGGTTTTCGTCGCGGCCGGTTTCAGCTTCCATGCGGTCGTTGCGGCGGCGCGCCCGTGCGAGCGAGGACTCGAATCCAGGCAACAGCAGGAGCGTGAGGTCGGGTTGGAGTCCGCGGCAGATGAGGCGATGCAGATCGAGAACAACTTTGGAGCCGAGCTTGCGGCCTCCACCCTGGTAGGCTTCTGTCGAATCGGTGAAGCGGTCGCAGACGACGATCTTGCCGGCGTCGAGGGCGGGCTGAATGATCTCTGCAATCGCTTGCGAGCGATCGGCGAACATGAGGGCCATCTCGGTCATGGCATCGAGCGAGTCCGAACGGGAGTCAAGCAACAGCTCGCGAATGCGGTCGCCGATGGCCGTACCGCCGGGCTGGCGAAGCAAAACAGGCTGATGGCCGCGGCGTGTGAGCCATGCCGCCAGGCGCTTGATTTGCGTGGTTTTGCCCGAGCCGTCGAGGCCCTCGAGGGTGATGAAAACACCGCGCGGCATGGGCTGAGTCTATCACCGCCTCAACCGTTACTGACAAACGACTTCCGGTTGTGATAGAAGAAGGCAATTCCCTAAGACTATGCTCGGGCTTGAGGCCGCGTGCGGCCTTTGTGCCCATGGAGTGGACGATGAATGTTCGTATCACGCTCAACATCTTTCTCTGTGCGGCAGTGATTGCCGCGGCGCCGGCGAGCCGGCTGGTTGCTCAACACCTGACGCTGGAGGGCCAAACGGGCGGGTTCCTGACGCCGACGGCCTATGTGGTCTATGCGGAGAAGGGAAGTATGTTCTCGCATCCGGCCGTGGGCTTTCATTTCATCGATGCTTCGGCGGTCATCGGCGATGTTGAAACCTTCAGCATCACCGAGGGGTTTAGCAACCGGGCAGAAGCCGGCTACACCCGCAGTGTTCATCAGTTTGGAGACCAGCCGACCACGACAGCCACGCCGCTCGGCCTGAGCAACCTGTGGAACTACTCCGGCATGAATGTCTTCCACGGCAAGGTCGTTCTTTTCAAAGACGGGCAGTTCGGCCCGTGGATGCCGGGTGTTGCGATCGGTGGCGTGGTCCGCACTAATGACCACTTTGTTTCAGGCGCGGCGAACAAAACGCTCACGGGAACGGACAAGTCGTACACCAACGGCGACGCGTACATTGCTGTCACCAAGACCTGGGCGAAACCTCCTGTGCCATTCCTGCTGAACATTGGTTGGAAGGCCACCAACGGCACCATCTTCGGCCTCGGCGGCCAGAGCACTCGATTTGGCGGACGTTTCTTCGGCGGCCTGGGCATTCCGCTGCCGCTCGGTCATGGCATCGTAGCGGTGCCTTCGGCGGGATTCACGCAGGAACCGAAGACGGCTGTGAATCTGAATACACTGCTGAACGCGGCGCTTTATCAGTGCGAGCAAGAACTCGCCTGCAGTCCTGCGTCGTACCCGCTGATGAGCGCGCATATTCCTACAACGCTGGACTACGCCGTGCGCGTGACGCAGAGAGACAAGCCGCACTTTGCGTTTGACATTGGCGTGGGACAAGTGGCGGGCAACATCGGATCCATCTATGTCCCGAATCCCTATTTCAATCCGTCCAACCCCGCGTTTGGGCCTCCGGTTGTCACCACGCCGGTAAACCTGCAGGCGCGTCACGTGGTCGGAATGGGGCTTAGCTACAGGTACTAAAGCAGTTACACCTGTGGAAAACATGGTTCTCTCGGGAAACTTCTTCATGCCAGTTGGGTTCCTAGGGGCATAGACTGGATTGGTTTCTCGCTCCGCGGACGCAATCGGCGAGGCGGGACGCACGATCCGTTCGATACTCAAGGAGGTTCCCCCCATGCGAAATTTCCGATGGAAACGGGTGTTTGCGCAGGCGACTATGCTCGCTCTGCTTGTTTGTCTGATTCCCGCAACTTCAAACGCGGCGGTTTTTGTCAGCGTAGGATTTGCTCCGCCGGTGCTGCCGGTGTATGTGCAACCGCCCTGCCCACAGGATGGCTGGATGTGGACGCCAGGCTACTGGGCCTATGGCGATGACGGTTATTACTGGGTGCCTGGAACGTGGGTTCCGGCGCCTTACGTTGGCGCACTGTGGACGCCCGGATACTGGGGCTGGGGCGGCGGCCTATATGTGTGGCACGGCGGCTACTGGGGTCCTCACGTGGGCTACTACGGCGGCGTGAATTACGGCTTCGGCTACATGGGCATCGGCTTTGTGGGCGGCGTGTGGGCCGGCGGAGCCTTCCGCTATAACACCGCCGTGATGCGCGTCAACACGACGGTCATTCATAACACGTATGTGGATAACACGATCGTGCGAAAGAACACCATCGTGAACGATCGGCACGTGGCCTACAGTGGCGGACCGGGCGGCATCAACCATCAGCCGACGCCAGAGGAGAATCGGTACTCGCACGAGCAGCACACGGCTCCCACGTCGAACCAGACGCACCAGGAGTCCGCGGCCAGGACCAATGTGAACAACTACGCGAGCCACAACGGCGGGCATCCGTCGAACGTGGCGACAGACAGACCCATGACGGGTGGGCCGCACAACAATGGCGGCGGGACGCCGAATGGCGCTCATGGCCCTGCGGGCTCTCCGGGTAATCACGGAGGCGGCCCCGGCTCAAACCCAGGCACGCACCACTCGAACGGCGGGAATCGCCCGGCGCCCGAATCTCGCCCTGCGCCACAGTCGCATGGGAGCCAGCCGCACGGGGGCGGCGGTGGAGGCGGAGGCGAACACGATCACGGCAAGGGCCACTAGACAGGTTCTTCCCTCAGAACGTGAAAAGGCCCACGGCTAAACCGTGGGCCTTTTTGTGCGCGGCGGGATACGAGCGTCGCGCCAGAAGCTCTAGTCGCCGGCGGCCTCATTGCTGGTGGTCGCGTAATAGCCTTCGCGGGTGATGATGGTCAGATCAGGTTTGTCGGTTTTGAGCGCGATCTTGTGAAAGTCGCCGTCGGTGTCGACTTTGTCAGGAGTGTAGGTAAGCAGATACTCCTGGCGCAGTGCGCCGGCGATCAGCCCGTAAATGTCGTCGAGACTGTCTTTCTTTTTGGCTTCGAAGAACATTCCGCCGGTGCGCGAGGCGATCTCCTGCATGATCTTTTTGCCGTCGAGCTGAGGCGCGTTGGTGCCTCCGGGGTGGTGGCCACCGCCGCCGCCGCCGGGCCAACCACCTCCACCGCCTGGATAGCCGCCCCCACCGCCCATTCCGCCGTGGTGGCCGCCGCCGGGAAAGCCGTTCCCGCCGCGCTCCTCTTCGCCTTTGAAGTAGATGGTGAAGACCTGCACACCGGCGCGATCGGCCGCATCGATGGCGTCGTTCATCGTCTCCTTGCTGCCGCGATCGACGCCGTCAGAGAAGATGACGAGGGCCTTGCGGCCGTCCTTGGGCTTCATCAGCTCGTCGGATGAGAGATAGATGGCGTCGTAGAGCTGTGTCCCGCCGCCGTGGCTCGAGTCGCCATGGTCGCCGTATCCGCGGTTGTCGCTGCTGGTCTCCGGGCCCTGGGAGTTTTGTTCCCGGGAGGTCGGAGTCATGGCGTCGATCTCGTGATCCAGCTTTTCGCGGGAATCGGTGAAGTCCTCAAGCAGCTCCACTTCGTGGTCAAAATGGATGAGAAACGCCTCGTCGCCGCGAACCGCAGCTTTGCGGTCGGCGGGGAGCATAAGCTCGACGAATTTTTCGGCAGCCTTGCGTTCTGCGTCGATGGCCGAATAGACGCTGCGGCTGGTGTCCACGAGCAGGCCGAGGCGGAAAGGCAGGTTGCTCTGCGTGGTGAAGCTCTTGATCACCTGCGGACGCCCGTCCTCGGTGAGGGTGAAGTCTTGGGCGGTGAGCCCGGTGACGAGGGCGCCTTTCTTGTCGACAACCGTGACCGGGAGCAGAACTTCGCGGGCCTGCACCTTCAGGTGGGTCACGGGCTGGGTGCTGGAGGGCTGCTGGGCGGCATCGGAATCGCGGAGGCAAAGAAGCACAGCCAGCGCAAGGGCAAGAATCAGCAGAGTAGGGCGGAGGGCGGGCCGAATCTTCATAGAATCTTTGGGCTAGACACTTTCCACGGGTTTAGACGCGGCAGAGCGCGGTCCGTTGACGGTTTGCGGCGTGGTTACAGCCGAACATTGGCGATGAACGGGTCTTTCTATCGCAAAAGGTCTTCAAGCGCGGTGCTCAAGTCGGTTTTGTCGTCGCGATACTTGACGATGGCGGGGGCGTAAAGGCTGAGGCCCCATTCCTGACCGTTGCCTTTGTTGACGGCGCGCGCTCCGGGCACGACCACGGCATTTTCGGGAACCATGAGAGGCAGATCGGCGGAGGCCCGCAGGATTGTGCCGTTCACGAGATCGAAGAGCGGCGTGCCGCGCGTGAGGATGACGCCGGCGGCCAGCACCGCGCCTTTGCGCACGATCGCGCCTTCATAGACGCCGCAGTTGCCGCCGACAAGGACATCGTCCTCGATGACGACGGGGCTGGCGTTGACGGGCTCGAGCACGCCGCCGATCTGCGCCGCGGCGCTCAGGTGGACGCGCTTGCCGATCTGCGCGCAGGAGCCGACCAGCGCGTGCGAGTCGACCAGCGTGCCTTCATCGACATAAGCTCCAACATTGATGTACATGGGCGGCATGCAGACGACGCCGCGAGCGACGTAAGCTCCAGCACGAACCGAAGAGCCGCCCGGGACCACGCGCACACCGTCGGCGGCCGTGAATCGGCGTGCCGGGTAGGTGTGCTTGTCGACAAATGTGAGCGCGGGCGCCGGGCCGGAAGAGCCGATTTCGGCGGCAGGCATCTCTTCGAGGGTGCCGAGGCGAAATCCGAGCAGGATGCCGCGCTTGACCCAGGCATTCACGCGCCAGCCGGAGGGCGAGGCCGCATCGGGCTCGGCAGCTCGCACCTCGCCGCGCTCAAGAGCGGACCGCAGCGCGAGGAAGGCGGTCATGGCCGTGGGATCATCGGCAGCGGCAGGGCCGGCAGCAAAGTGCCGCTCGATTTCCTGCTCCAGTTGGCTGAGATTCATGGCAAGTCGAGTGTAACAAGTGAAGGGACGTAGGGACTGCGGGACGAAGGGATTAAGGAGACCATTTTGTCAGGCGGGGTTGATGGGATCGAGGGTTGGCTCGGTGCGCAGGCGGCGGTTGGTCGAGATGGGACGCAGGCGGAAACAGTTTTTGCCGGATGGGATCATGGCGAGAGGGATGGGAGCCTCGCCGGGGCGGCCATTGAAGTTTTTCGATTCAAGCCAGGCACAGAGGCGGGGATCGGTAATCTCCGTCTGGCCCTGCCAGAAATCGGGACTGAGGCCGCATTGGATGAGCAGGTGGTCGAGGTGCAACTCGATGACGTCGCTTTCCCTGGAGAAATAGCGGCGGACGTTTCCGGCCCCGACCTCGACACCCGTATAGGCGTGTCCCTTGCAGTGCGTTTTGACGACCATAATCTCCCGTCGAATGATTCCGGTGATTCTGGCTGGATGAAATACCTTGCACACGATGCAAGCCCGCCGGATGAGGTAAGTCTAGGGAGCGGGATTGCATTCCACGCGATGCAAAGGAGGAAAAACAGCCGGCGGTTCCTGAATTGAGACATGCGTAGCGAAGGGGTCAAACTGGGAACCCAGCATTGGTACTTGTTTGGCGGATACAGACGTGATGGCGAAGCCAAACGCCCATGCGTATGCGATACTCGAAACGACATGTTCAAGAGAATCGTGCTGAAACTTTCGGGAGAAGCGCTCTCAGGAGAGCGCGGCTTTGGCCTGGATGCCGACAAAGTGGCGGAGATTACCGGAGAGATCTCGGAGGTCCACGCTCTGGGCGTGGAAGTCGCCGTCGTGGTGGGCGGAGGCAACTTTTTCCGCGGCGTGGAAGAACAGGCCAAGGAGATGGACCGCGTGAGCGCGGACAACATGGGCATGCTCTCTACGGTGATCAACGCCATCGCGCTGCAAGACGCCCTGGAACAACGCGGCGTGCAGTGCCGGGTGATGACGGCGGTGTTCATGAACCAGATTGCGGAGCCGTATATCAGGCGGCGTGCGGTGCGGCACCTTGAAAAAGGCCGCGTCGTTGTCTTCGCTGCGGGCACGGGAAATCCGTTCTTTTCGACCGACACCGCGGCCAGCCTGCGCGCCATGGAGATCAAGGCCGATGTGCTGCTGAAGGGCACCAAGGTAGAGGGAATCTACAACGCCGACCCGGTGCTGGTGAAAGACGCCGTGAAGTACGACCAGATTACGTATATGCAGATCCTGCAACAGGGCCTGAAGGTGATGGACCTGACCGCGGTCAGCATGTGCAAGGACAACAACCTGCCCATGATCGTCTTCAACATGAATCACCCGGGAAACATTCGGCGCGTGGTGCTGGGCGAGAAGGTGGGATCGCTGGTGACAGCGTAAGGCAGCCTTTAGCTCCTGGCCATTAGCTTTTAGCTGGATTGTTCTTCAGTGGGCGGGTTTGCTCATTTCAGAAAGTTCTGTTCCGACGGGTCCGTTCAGAAACCTTCGCGTCAAACAAGTCAGTCGACTCAGCATGACGAGCTGACAGCTAATGGCTAATAGCTGCCCCTCGGTTCGGAGACGTCTAACAGCAAGTGGAAACGAGCAGGCCACCGCAATCGATCAAGCCGGCGCCGCTGAAGGCACTGACGGGGTTGCGCTGCTTCGCGGCTGTCAACATCGTGCTTTTCCACTTCTCCAATCCCCAGTGGTTCGGTTTTCTGGCGCCGGTGATCAACGCCGGGTTTATTTCTGTCAGCTACTTCATTCTGCTTTCGGGATTTGTGCTGGCCTACAACTACTCGGAGCGGGCGCGCAACGGTGAACTGGACCGCAAGCGGTTTTGGGAGGCGCGATTCACGCGCATTTATCCCATCTACTTTCTCAGCCTGCTGCTCAGCCTGGGGCAATTGAGCGGGGAATACCCGACGCATACCAAGGCCATGTTCTGGACGGGCGTCGTGCTGACGCCGCTGCTGCTTCAGGGCTTCGTTCCCGCGGTATCGACGTTTCTGAATACTCCCGCGTGGACCATGTCGGCCGAGGCCGCATACTACGTGCTCTTTCCATTCGTGGCGAAATGGAAGCGCCCGGAGCGCATGGCGCCGCACATCATGAAGATGGCCGGCGTTTGGGCGCTGGGACTGGTTCCGGGCGCGCTCTACATTGCGTTCAATCCCGACGGTATAGCGCACCCCGATCGATGGAGCTACGGTCCGTGGCTGCAGGCGCTGAAGTACACGCCCTACACGCACGTATTCAGCTTTGTTTTCGGCGTGATGCTGGCCGACCTGGACCGGATGATCGCGCGCACGGCGCACTTGCGGCTATGGTTGGGAATCATCGGGTTCGGCGGAATCTACGGGCTGCTGAGTATGGGATCGCTGGTACCGTACGCAATCATCCACGATGGCGTACTGATGCCGCTGTTTGGCTGTATCGTGCTGGGACTGGCAGGCGAGAATCCGCTGGCGCACGCGCTGGGGATTCGTCCGCTGGTTTTTGTAGGCGAGGCCAGCTACTGTCTTTACCTGCTGCACTTCAGCCTTTGGAACCTGATTCACAACTCGCATGTGCTAGATGTGTTGGGGCTGGCCCGCTTCGATCCGTGGATCAGTTACGTTTTGCTGATTGGACTCGCCGTCCTCGCGCTCTACTTCATTGAAAAGCCGGCGCAGCGAAAGCTGCGCGAGTGGATGCACGCGACGACGGTGGTGAAAAATACAGGGACCCGGGAATAGGGAACAGGGCAGCGGATTGACCGCACCGGCAGAAAATAAGAAGCCCGGCCACGAAGGCCGGGCTTTTCTTGATTCAGATGGTGAGCGTCTCTATTCAGGAGTTGACAGGGCGTGGTTCCCGTGGGGAACGGCGATCAGGGCTGTCGGATTCGCGCCAGTCGGGTAGGGCGTGGCCTGAGTTTGCTGGATGGTTCCGTCAGTGGGATTGAGTTTGAAGCCGGAGACGGAGTTGCCCAGATAGTTGGCGGTGTAGATGAAGCGGCCGAGCGCCGGCTCAATAGTGAGCGCTACCGGGTCCGTGTCGGTGGTGATCGCGGCGCTACCGGCGACGCCAATGTCCGACGTCGGCGTGCCGGTGGGCAGCGCAATGGAGTAGGCCCCGACCGTCTCATCCAGCGAATTTGTGAGGTAGATAAAGATTCCGCGGGGATCGATGGCAATCGAAGTTGGCTCGTTACCGGTCTTGAAGGGGCCGTTAACCATGAACTGCAATGCATCGGTCGACAGGACCGAGTATCCGATCAGTTCGTTGGAGGCGTAGTCGGTGACGAAGATAAAGCGGCTGATGGGATCGCTGGTAAGAGCGGTTGGTTTGACGCCGGCCAGATAAGGGCTGCCAGTGACAGGAGTGAGTGCGCCGCCTGAGCTCGAGGCGAACCCAAACAGCCAGCCCGGATTGGCGTCGCTGGTGGTGGTGCCGCCGGGATTGTATGCGGACTTGTCGTACGCCGTGACATAAACCCCGTTGCCGTTGGCCAGCACCGTGACTCCGGTGGGAATGATCGTGTCGCCGGTAAACCCGGGAACGCTGAGTGAGATGGTGGCCGTGGCGGAGCCGATGGCGCCGGCAGTGAGGGCGTACTCAGTGAGCGTGGCGGAACTGGTGCCCGAGACGACGTACAAATAGGTGCCAGCTGGATTCACGGCAAGCGACACGGGCGTCGCAGGAAGCGTGATGTTGTCTTTCGGGATCAGGATGCCGTGGTCGCTGATGGCGAAGTGAACCACAGAGTTGTTGCCCTTATTGGCGACGTAGAGGTTGTAATAGTCGGAAGTGGTGGCCATGGCGACGGGGCCCGAGCCGCCGGAGGGAACAGCCGAAGCAGCGGTGCGCAGCGCACCCGACTTACCGTCGATGGCGTAAGTGTAAATTTGCCCGGTGCTGCCCGAAGAGCTGCCCGCGGAGGAGGCCACGAAAAGATAGTCGATCGTGACCAGATTGCAGGCAGTCAAAAATGTGGCCAGGACCAGGCCAATTGCGGAGACCAGAACGAGCTGGCTCAATTTACTAAACTTCATGCGCTTCCTTCGTCATGGGCCCGCCAGGTGGAGCCCCCAAAAAACTCGTTAGTGTTGCCCCGTGTTCATTGTAAAAGCCGAATACGGAGAATTGCCACCGGCTCCCTTGCCGGAATGGAGCCAACGCAGGCGCTCACGGCTGAATGCCGCCGCCCGTGCCGTTGTGCGGAATCGCCGCCGCCGCGGTTGGTTGGTCGTTGCTCGGAAAAGGAGAATTCTGCGAATCGAGAAGTGTTCCGCTGGTGGTATTCATGTCAAAACCGGAAACCGTATTGTCAAGAAAGTTGATGGTGTACAGGAAATGTTCCGTCGAAGGGTCGATTCCAATGGCCACCGGCTGCAGGCCTGTGGCATATGTGCCAATGGAACTGAGCGCGCCGCTGGATGCGATGGAGTACGCGGTCACGTTGCTGTCCTGCGAATTGGTCACATAGGCGTAAGGATAAGCCGTATCGACGGCAATGGCGGAGGGCTGATTGCCGGCGGGGAAGGGGCTGCCGGCGATCGGCGTCAAGTTGCCCGATGTTGCGGCGGTGTAGCCGAACACGTGAGCGCTTGAGAAGTCGGTGACGTAGACATGTGCGCTGGCGGCATCGCTGGCAATGGCGGAAGGCTTGACGCCAGCCGCAAAGGGCGAGCCGCTGAGGGGCGCGAGAACGCCTCCCGAGCCGACCGAGAATCCGAAGACATATCCGACGTTGGGCGTAACCGAAGAGTCGTAAGCAGTGACGTAGACGTCGGCGCCTGAAGCAAGAACGTTCACCGCGGTCGGCACAATAATGTGAGACGCGTTCGCGCCGGAGAGAACCAAAGGCCAGTACTCGCCGTTGACGGCGGTATTGGTGACCGGCGTTCCGATGGTGACGGGTGTGGTGCCGCTGGCGGTCGAAAGCGGAAAGACGCCGATGGAACCTGAACACGGCTCGGCATCCGAACAAATGGGCAGCGGCTGGTAAAGGTCGACGACGAACAGATTGGACTTGGTGGCGGCGATAGCCAGCGGAAAGATTCCTGGAGTATTGACGGTGTTAAAGGGATAGAGCTTGCCGTCGGTGCCGATACCGAATTGCTCGATGGCGTTGTCGTCCTGATTGACGACGAAGAGACTGCCGTAGTCGAGAGAGACAGCCTCAGCCACGGGATCGCGTCCCTGGGAAGGGAAGGGCGAGCTGGGAATCTGGCGCATGCGGCCGGATTCGGAGTTAATCTCGTACACGTTGATCTCGCCGTAGTTATTGGTGCCTTCCGCTTTGGTGCAAGCCACGTACACGAAGTCCACAGTCAGCGTTTGCGTTAGCTGGGAGCAGGCAGTAACGAGCGAGGCCGCCAGCAGGCTGGCCGCGCCGACCAGCGCGAGCTGGCTCGATTTATTGAACTTCATGCGCATCTTTCTTGAAATGCGGCCTCCTACGCAGGCCACCCAAAAAAACGGTCTAAGATTCGAATTCCGGTGTCGGCTCAAAAGCAGCGGAACCGGTATTCAGCCAAGGCCTGCGGACAGACCTTCAATTCTCTCAGGCAACGGAAAACTCCGAGCCTGACATGAGGGCCGGTCCGCCAGGCCGTGATGGTTCGCAACTGGCGGGCGCGGCGCCGCACTAACTTGTGCGCCCATCAACCAGGCACCACGACGCTGGTCCCAGGAGCTTGTAGTCGCTGACCACGCGGAGCTGGGTCAGATCGCCCGTCTCCGGATTAACCACCCGCCCTGTCACAGTGGAGTCGTACTCGTCGGCTTCGAAGATGAACTGATCGGAAGGATCTTCGACGATGCACTGCGGGCCCGATCCGGAGCCGAAGGGCTCATCGGAGTTGAAGCTGAGCTGATAGGCAGGCGCAGTGGTGATGTGGTAGCCCGCGATCCCGCTTTCAGGGTTCGGCCCTTGAATATTGTTGCCCTGATTGGCCAGATAGAGAAACTGGCCCTTGCTCTCAATCATGATGTAGATCGGGTTTGACAGCGTGGGATCATCGGGAATCGCGCCGCCCGGCTCCGCCTGGAGCGCGCCGCCAGTTCCAAGGGTGAAGGGAAGAATCATGCTGGACGAAGTGGTGGGGACGCCGTTAAACGAAACGGTGATGGGTTCATTATCGAGCACGTAAATCACGCCCCCGGCGCTGACCATTGCCGTAGCGTTGATGCCCGAGTCGCCGAGCGGTTGCACGCTGTTCTGGCTCAGCGTCAACTGGCCTGTGGAACTGGAATAGTTATACGGAAAAGCAAGAGTCCCACCGACGTATGGGTAAGAAGTCGGGTTGGGAGCGCCAGCGAGGGTGAGGACGGTGCCGCTGGATATTAGGAAATCGACCGGATTCGCCGGCACCGGGAAGTAGGTGATGGGCTGGGCGCTCGAAACCGCCGTCACCTGGGCATTCACTACCAGGGAGAGGCGGCCGGTGTTTTGGTCGATCTTGAAGACGGTGATGTCGCCGCAAGTGGTCACCGAAGTTCCCAGGGCGAGCGCGCAGTTGTCTGCGGTCGATGGGTTGGCATTGTCCGGCGCATCGTGATCCAGGACAAACAGGAAGTTACCCGACGGGTCCGCAATCAATCGGAAGGGATTGATGCCCGAAGTGTAGAAGGTCTCCTGCGGCGTCAGGGTGCCGTTGCCGCCCACGATAAATTGGGTGATGTTGGAATTCACGCAGGCGTTGGCGCCCGTTCCATAGCAATCGGCGCTGCCCGAGGCGGTGACCCCGCGGTTCAGGACATAAAGGAACCGGCTGCCGAGGGTGAGGACGGCGCGGACCGGGTTGGCTCCTCCGGAGGCAACGGGCAGCGTGTTGATGGGCGTCAAACGGCCCGTGTTGTGATCGATTTTGAATCCGGAGATGATGCCGTTACTGCCACTGGAGACGGTGACGGTTCCCGTCACAAACAAATAGCCAACCGTATAACTCTCAACGCAAGACGTCACGCCAAAAACGACGGCCACCGAAAGTGCGCCCATCGCAAGCGCCTTGCCGAATTTCATGAACTTCATGCTATTCCTTCATCCTGGCCAGGGTTGCCCCGCCAAGTTTCATCGTTCCCGAGCAAAGCTGGGTTGGGATGGAGTCCCTGATGAATTGTAAAAGGCGAGGGCCAGTTATGCCTAGTTTACCCATCTGACTGGTAAATACTTTGCCCATCGGATTGGTAAATCCCCTCGATCTGGATTGATGTGGCGAATCGCGCGCGGCTTTGCTCCGGGTGTCACGGTGTGGATTTTGGGTTTTCGGGCAACGATCGGCATTTGGACGCTCGGAGAGGCGAAAAGTCAACGGCGGGGGCGGAGCTCATTCGCGCAGATCATGCGAAAGAATGGCGCAGGAGTGCGAGAGAGGCCGGGGGCCTGCAAATGCCAGATTCCGCCGAGCCAGTTGCCGCCGTGACGATGGAGGGCCGTCCACCGGCTGGCCGCAGCGGACGGCTTGAACTGGCGAGGATGTCAGCGCCGCTCGCGCTCACCAAACGCGGCAGGCATTCTCCGGATACATGGGCTGACCCTTCCTGCAACCAAAAGCCTTACCGAACTCGTCGAAGTTCTGGACGCTGCCATTGACGCGCCAACGCCCCGGCGAATGCGGATCGACGAGCACCGACTGCCGAGCCGTCGCTTCGGTTTCGTTCTCGCACCACAACTGGGCGAAACCCAGGAAGTATCGCTGCGCCTCAGTGTAGCCGTCGATTTTCTCTTCCATGGATTTGCCTTCGGCAGCGAGTGTGTCCTCGAGCGCGATGTACGCGATGCGCAGGCCGCCGTTGTCGGCCGTGTTTTCGCCGAGGGTCAGGCGCCCATTCAGATGGGCCGCTGGGGTTTCGCCTTGCGCCGGCGCCGCCACAAATCCGCTGTACTCATCCGCGATGCAACTGGTGCGCGCGTCGAAGGCTTTATGGTCCGCGTCCGTCCACCAGTTGCGCAGGTTGCCATTGCCGTCGTACTTCGAGCCCTGATCGTCGAAGCCATGCGTCATCTCGTGGCCGATCACCACACCGACGCCGCCGAAGTTCAGCCCCGGATCCTCCTTGAAATCGAAGAACGGGGGCTGCAGAATCCCTGCTGGAAAGTTGATGTCATTGAACGCTGACCGATAGTAAGCATTGACCGTCGGCGGAGTCATGCCCCACTCCTTCTCGTCGACCGGCTCGCCCAACTTGTCGTAGTTGTAATTGCGTTCGTAGACATCGCTCGAATGCAGATTGCCGATCAAGTCAGTGCGGCTTACGTGCACGCTTGAGTAGTCGCGCCACTTTTCGGGATAACCGATGTTGCGGCGGATCATGGCCAGCTTGTCCTCGGCGGCTTTCCTGGTTTCATCGCTCATCCAGGGTAGGGTCTTGATATCGTCGCCCAGCGCTTTCTCCAGCGCCGTTACCAGCTTCTCCGTGCTGCCCTTGGCCGCGGGCGGAAAGTTCTGCTTCACCCAGTCCTGGCCTACCGCCTCGCCCAACTCGCGATCGGTCATCTGGGTGCACATCTTCCAGCGCGGCATAGGCTCTTCCTGCCCGGCCAGCGTGTGCCGGAAGAATGCAAAGTTCTCGTCGAAGAAGGCCTTGGACAGATCCTCCGCCTGGCCGTGCAGAACGTGCCAGCGCAGATAGCTCTTCCACGAGGCCAGCGGCTCGCTCTCAATAAGCGAGTTCAGCGCCTTGAAGAAATCCGGCGTGGCCACATTCAAGGTGTCAAAGTGGCGGATTCCGGTGCTCCAGAAGTAGGCGGTCCAGTCGAAGTTGGGGCTCGCTTCGTCGAGCTCCGCCAAGGTGTAAATGTGATAGCGGTTCGCAGGATCGCGCAGGTCGGTGCGGCTCATCGAGGCTTTGGCCATGGCCGTCTCGATCTCCATAACCGCGGCGGCTTCCTTGGCTGCCTCTTCGGGCGCGTCCCCGGCCAGCGTGAACATTTTGGTTACATGCGCCACATATTCCTTTCGGATGGTCGCGAAATGCTCCGCGGGATTCAGGTAGTACTCCCGGTCGGGCATCGACAAACCGCCCTGACGGAGCTCGGCAATCTGCTTTGTCGAATCCTTTTCGTCCACTCCCACCCCGAAATTGAAGAACCCATCGGGCGTGCCGTGGTTCGCAAGATCGCTGAGCAGGCCGGCAAGCTGCTTCGGGTCGCTAAGCTTCGCAATGGCCGCCCATGACGGCTCGATGGGCGTCAGTCCCTTCTTTTCCGCCGTGGCTGTGTCCATGCACGCTGCGAAAAAGTCTCCATACTGCTTCTGCAGCGGCGTCTTTGGATCGCCGGCTGCGGCGTTCAGATCCTTCCATAGCAGGAACTGATCACGCTCACGCAGCTGAGAAAACGAGCGCGCCCAGCGCGTCTGGTCGGCAGGGATGGGGTTGTTCTTCATCCAGCTGCCACAGGCGTATTGGTAGAAATCCACGCAGGGATCGGCGCTTGCGTCCATGGCCGCGGGATCGAAACTGCGAATGGCAGGAGGCTCGGAGGGCTTGGCATCGTCGGCTTGCGGGGCGCCGGGCGCTTGTGCCGGCAAAACTCCCGCTGATAACGTCAGGATCAAGATCAGATAGAGGTGTTTCATGAGGCTTCCTTTCTCAGATCGAGTGGAGCGCACCGAACAAGCTCCGCACGGGGAGCGAGTCCTGCGGTTGGCTTTAGCACGCACATCGAGTATCGCACTGGCGGCGGAATGGGCGGCAGGAGAGAATCGTGGAATGCGAAGCCGAAGAGCATTTGCCGCATGCGTTCTGGCTGGATTAAGCTTGCCCGGTTGTTCTCAAGTGAAGATTCAACTTCGCGCGCAGGACGTTCACGTTCGCGTTTCTCCAGACGTGAAAACGGGGATCGAGGGCACCACGGAGTTCCCGACGATCCAGATGGCCATGGACCACCATCCCTTCGCCGGTATTGGGCCAGACGGCAAGCCGGGCCGGGTATTCATCGAGATTGCACCGGGGGTCTATCACGAGCGGGTCATCGTGACGCAGAACCATACGAACATCACTTTGGTGGGCATGGGAAAGACCCCAGCCGAGGTGGTGATTACCAACAGCCTGAACGCAAAGCAAGCCGGCGGAACGTTCTTCACCGAGACCGTGGAGATCAATGGGTCAGGATTTGAGGCCGACAACATCACCTTTGAGAACACGGCCGGAAATACGGGGCAGGCAGTGGCTGCAGCGGTGCGCGCGGATAAGGCAGTCTTCAAGCACTGCAGATTTCTCGGCCACCAGGACACGCTGTTCGCGGACTACGGGCGCCAGTATTACGTGGATTCTTATATCGAAGGCGGGGTCGACTTCATCTTCGGCAACGCGACGGCGGTCTTCGATCACTCGGAGATTCATGCCAACGGGTCGGGGTATCTGACCGCGCAGTCGCGCACGTCTCCGGAGCAGACAACGGGCTACGTGATCGTCGACAGCAAGGTGACGAGCGGAATCGTGGCCAACGAGGTGTCGGAGATGGGCGCTCCGGTGCGCGACACAATCAGTCTGGGGCGGCCTTGGCGACCGTACTCGCGCGTGGTGTACATCGACACAGAATTGCCCGCTGACGTGATTCCCGAAGGTTGGAATGCGTGGGGCAAAACGACGGCAGTGCCCGGAGCGTACTACGCGGAGTTCCATTCAACTGGCCCCGGAGCGAATGCAGTGGCGCGCATCTCGTGGTCGCACCAACTGACGGCTCGGCAGGCGGCGCAATACCGGCCGAGAGTGTTTCTTGCGGGTGCAGACCACTGGGATGCGGTGGCAGCGGCATTGAAGCTGCCGTAGAGGCGAGGGCTGTCTTTACATCCCGCACCGGCCCCTGCCAAACTGGAGCGTGGACACCCAGACAATTGTCATCCTCGATTTCGGGTCGCAATACACGCAGCTCATCGCGCGGCGCATTCGCGAACAGAATGTGTTTTCGGTGGTGTTGCCGTGCACGGCGCCTCTCGCCGAGATTCGGGCACTCAAGCCGATTGGATTGATTCTTTCTGGCGGCCCGTCGTCGGTGTACGATGACGATGCTCCGGCTGCCGACCCTGGTGTTCTTGAACTCGGCGTGCCCGTGCTGGGCGTTTGCTACGGACTCCATTTCATCGTGCATCACCTGGGCGGCAAGGTGCTCTCCGCGCCCAAGCGCGAGTACGGCCATGCTGAGGTCACGTTAGAAGACCTGTCGACGCCGCTCTTCGCGGGGCTGCCGGCTGCAATTCAGGTTTGGATGAGCCATGGCGACGAGGCGGCCGAGCTGCCCCCGGGTTTTCGCCGCATCGCCGTCACCCAAAACGCGCTGGCCGGAATTGCAAACGAGGGCCGCGGCATCTGGGCCGTGCAATTTCATCCCGAGGTGCACCACACACCGCTGGGTCCGCAACTCATTCGAAACTTTCTGACTATCTGTGGAGCACGCGGAGACTGGACGGCGGCGCACTTTATTGAGAGCACGGTAGCCTCGATCCGCGAGAAGGTCGGCGAGGGACACGTGATCTGCGGTCTTTCAGGCGGCGTGGATTCTTCGGTAGCGGCGGTGCTGGTGCACAAAGCGATCGGCGACCATCTGACCTGTATTTTTGTGAACAATGGCGTACTGCGCAAAAACGAGTTCACGAGCGTGCAGGCGAACCTGCGAGGCAAGCTGGGACTGAACATCGTTGGCGTGAACGCGAGCGCACGCTTTCTGGAAAAACTGGCCGGAGTGACTGAACCCGAAATGAAGCGCAAACGCATTGGCGCGGAATTTATCGCGGTCTTTGAGGACGAAGCCAATCGCATTGCTCAGGCGACCGGCGGTGTTGAGTGGCTGGTGCAGGGCACGCTTTATCCCGACGTGATTGAATCGTCGAGCGTAAAAGGGCCGAGCCAGACCATCAAGAGCCACCACAACGTGGGCGGTTTGCCTGAGAGGATGAAGCTCAAATTAATCGAGCCGCTGCGCGACCTGTTCAAGGATGAAGTCCGCCGCATCGGGCGCGACCTCGGCATGCCCGAAGAAATCCTGAGCCGGCAGCCGTTTCCCGGTCCGGGGCTGGCGGTGCGCATCCTCGGCGAAGTGACGCCGGAGCGCGTGGCGCTGCTGCAAGAGGCTGACGAGATCGTCGTCGCTGAGATCAAGGCCGCCGGTCTCTATACCAAGATCTGGCAGAGCTTTGCCGTGCTATTGCCGGTGATGAGCGTGGGCGTGATGGGCGACCAGCGCACTTACGCGTATACCTGCGCCATTCGCGCCGTGCATTCTGAAGACGGCATGACCGCCGACTGGACGCCGCTGCCCTACGAGCTGCTTAAGCGTATGTCGAATCGGATCGTAAACGAGGTGCGCGGAATCAACCGCGTAGTGTATGACGTGACGTCGAAGCCTCCCGGCACGATCGAGTGGGAGTAATTTGCCATTAAGGCAGCCGCGCGCGTCGCGCGCCATTCGTGCCTGAGACACAGGATCAATAAGCGGTTACCGCCCGCCCTGCGTGGCCTTGGCGAAGTGGAAGATGCAGTTGACCTGATGCGTGTCCGGGTCGGGCTTCTCATTGAATGTGACGAGGACGGTTTGCATCCACTTTGAAAGGATCTTGTCCTTCTTTTGCGCCTGGGCCGCGAAACCTGAAACATAGCTTTCGTCGAAGGTTACTCCGGGCGTGAGTTTCCAGGCATTTTTGAGTTTGATGGCCATGGCATCGGGCGCGCCATCGAATTGGACCGCGCCCATCTTATAAAGCGGTCCGGGATCGATCTCGACGCTGTAGTTCACAATATGCGTGGCCTCGTTGAACGAAGCATGAGAGACGACAGAGCAATCGAGATACCCGCGTGCGTGATAGGCGTCGTTGACGGCCAATAAAAACTGATCGAGTGGCCTGCCTGAGCCGGCCTGATACTCCGCCAGAAACTTCCCGACCTCCGCGCGCGAAGCCACCGCATCCGCCGGATAGTTGATGGTGCCGAGCTTGTAGACTCCACCTTCCGTGATCGCGACCGAAAAAGGAATCTCGATGGCTATATCTGAGCCCTGGCCCGAGATAACGCGAGGATCGAGCTGGCCCACGTCGACTTTGACGGCCGCGTAACCCTGGTCCTGATACAGATCCTCAAAGGCGTGCTGCAGCCCGATTGCTGTGTTCTCCGTATCGAACTCGTTTCCGGTCTGGCCCTCGACGAGAGTATTCACCTTGGCCAGCATGACGGGCGAGACGCCGGCCAGCTGAATTGGACCGATGCGCACCGGCGGCGAGGTGATCGTGAAATTCATCGCCGTAATCTTTTTGGGGCCGACGTCGCTGGTGAGACTGGCTTTTACCGTCGCCTTTGCACCTTCGTCCGCCAGCATTCCTTCAAGCGTTTGACAGATTCCATCGTCCGTAGAGCCACTGGCGGGCAAAAGGCCGTGATAAAGCGAGAAGCGCGCATGGATTTTGTCGTCGAGATCTTTGCCTGGCTTGAGCGGTAGATTGTCGAGATGCATGGGGTAGAGCTGGCTGGCGGGAGTCAACGTGAAAAGAAGGCCCTTGCTGTCATTCCCGAACTTGATGACCGCAAAGAAGCCCGTATCGTTGAGCTGTTTGGCGTGCGCTTTTACGTCGGCGACGGTGAGCCGCGCGCCGGGCTTGATGCCGGCGGCCGCGAGCAGCTCATCCTGCGAATATTGCGCCGCGCCCTGGAAACGGATGGCCCGTGGCGGAGCCTTCTTTTGCGCGAGCAACGGAAGCGAGCAGAGGAGAACAACGACAAGCAGTCGAGCCATTTTGATCATGTTGCGCCAAGATTAGCAAATCGCGGATGCTACAACGAAATGCATCACGCGATCTTCGGGCGCGCAAACCAGCCAAAAGCAACGGTACCAAACAGAATCAATGCCAACATTCCTATCCATGCCAGGCCGGCCATGTGTTCCACCTGCGCCTCGCGAACTTCGACTTCGCGCAAAGATCGTCCCGCAAGAACAAATCCAGGTTGATTTCCGCTGACGCGCTCTACGACGGCGGCAATGCGGACCCCGTGCCCGGTGCCGAGGATTGGCTGCCAGCTCACTCGCTCCTCGCCGTGCGCGCGCACATAGTCAAAGACGCCCTGGGGAGGGGCGGGCATCTGTCCATCGAGCTGCCCGGTTGAGCCCAGAGCGCGGCCCTTATCGTCGTAGACAATCAGAAACGGGGACAAGCTCTTCGCCATGTCGACGATCCCGCCGCCGCGCGCGGTCAGCGCGCCCTGGCTGAGGCCGTCGGTGACGCCGTATTGATTGAGGTAGACGGCGAGGTCAGTCGCCATCGCGATCTGCGGATCATTTGCCCCTTGCCGGAGCACCTGTTGAGGAATTGCATAGAGCGCCAGAGCGAGGATGGTGGAGATTCCGGTCAGGACGAAAGCGTTGAAGAGCAAGGCGGGACGGCCAAAGGCTTCGCGCAGCATGGCGAGATGCTCCTTTACGAGCGAAACAATAAGATCCTTGAGGATTGTGCGGGCCACAACTCCGTGCGAGAGAGAGCGATCGGCGCGCGCATCTCGGAACGCCTGAAGCATAGCGGACCCGTACGAATTCCGAAATCGTTTGGGGTAAAGGCGGAGTGCAATTGAGTAAATCCGTTCGACGCGATCGGATGTCATGAGCGGCTCCCATTCGGAAACAGTCCGAGCGACCGGGCGGATTTCACAGCGGCATCGAGGCGCCGAAGCTCTGCTGCGAGAGCGCGGCGGCCCGGTGCGGTCAAGCGGTAATAGCGGCGGCGCTCGTCGTCCGACATACCCGATTCGGCGACCAGCCCGTCGCGCATCATGCGGTCGAGCGAGCCGTAGAGGGTCCCAGGGCCAAGCCGTACACCGCCTCCCTCGGGCGCGCGCGCGTCCTTCATGATGAGGTATCCGTGCTTTTCCCCTTCGGCAAGCGAAAGAAGAATGGCAAAAACCGCGGGAGTGAGGGGTGCTCCGGGATCCGATCGAGTATCCATGCTGGCACTATATATCCGAAACGGATATATCCGCAAGTGGAATATACTCGGTTGCCCCTGGCAGACCGAGCACCAGCGGCAGCAAAACAGCCCGCTAATCGCCGGCAGGCTGCGGTCGAAGCGCGGCAATCTGCCTCTGCAGCGCTTCCAGCCGGGCCACTAGCTCGTCGTGCTGCTGGTCGGCCACGGAGGGCTCAAAGGCCTCCACATAAAACGTTCCGTTCGGCTCCAACTCGCAGCGCCGCACTTTTTGGACGCTGTCGAAGCCCTGGCGGTGGATCACGTCGAGGAGTTCCTGCTGCGAAAGCGACTCGCGCTTCAGCGCGTTCTGGTCGACCTTTCCGTCACGGATGAGAATAGTGGCGCGGCCCTCGAACATGCGCGTGAGTTTGGGCGAGCTGAAGAGCGCGCGGACCACCAGCCAGTTCACGGCCAGCAAAGCGACGGCCCCGATGATTCCCCCGGAGAGGGAGTTGTCGTTGCCGATGATGGCGTTCTGCACGGTGTTCGAGAGAGAGAGCAGAACGACAAGGTCGAACGGGTTGAGCTGCGCCAACTCGCGCTTGCCGAAGATGCGCAGCAGCACCACCAGCGCCAGGTAGACGATGGCGGGACGAAGCAGCTTCTCCAGGAACGGAAGCTGCATTTGGAACATGTCGTTGAAGATCACGGAGTGGGGCATGGAATGAGCATAGCCGGAGTCAGGGTTTCGTCTCCAGCTTCACATCCAGGTCAACGCTGTGATTCGTGTCAATCAGTTGCTGTGTATAGGTCAAATTCACCGCGGCGAAAACGCGTTCGAGCGCAGGGTTCACGTCGTGCGTGATGAAAAACCCCCGGGCCGCCCCTTCGTTGAAGACTGAACCCTGCGGCATCTTCCACGCGGCCAGTATCGAAGCGCGCAGATCGTCGCTCACGTTCTCAATGGTAAGCGTACCCATGGTGTAAACGGGCCCTGGGTCGGCTGTGACCATGAAGCTTACCGATCCTTTCTCGCGATCGAACGTGGGCGTGGGGTGGACGCTTGCCGTCATGTATCCATGATTGTGGTACTGGCGCGAGATATATTGCCAGTCGTCAGTCAGGTGCTGACCATCGGCGATGTCGCCGGGATGGATGGGCGATTGCCGGAAGAAGTCGGCCTGTGTGGCAGGAATGTCTGGCGCGAATTCGACTCCGCCAAGGCGGTACTGAATGCCGGGTGTCACCGAGATCTCAAAGGGAACCTGAATCGCAGTGTCCGTCTCGCTCGGCGCGCCAGCCGGCGCCGCGTGAACTTCGGCCTCCAAATATCCTCTGTCGTGGTAATAATTGCCCAAATAAGTCGTCAGCTGGCTCGTGGTTCCTGTCGAGTCGTAAGCCGATCCCGTCAGCCTTGTGAGAATTTCCTGCGCGCCGCCGTCGAGCGCGGCCGAGGTGCTTGCGATCCGAATTGGACCTACCACGACTGCGGGAGATTCAATCAAGAAGCTGACGAACGAGCCGCCTGTCTCCACTGCAATGGCGGTGACGGTCGCCTTCAGCCCCTTTGCCGCGAGCATCTGCTGGAGTGCAACGCCCACCGCGTCCGTAAGGCCGCCCTCGGCCGGGACTTTGCCGTGATAGAGCGGAATCTGCTCATGCAGCTTGGCGTCGAGATCCGCGCCAGGAGTGAGCGGAAGGTTTTGAAGCTGGATGGGGTAGAGATCGGTGGAGGGCGTGAGCAGAAAGATCAAATCCTGGCCGTCGAACTTGAAGGCCACAGACGCAAAGGCGCCTGAACCCAGCAGCCGCTTCGAGTAGTCCTGCATGTCCGCGTAGCTGAGGACGACGCCCTTTTTCAGTCCCGTTGCAGAGAGCAGTTCGTCGTTGGAGTACTCGGGCGCGCCCTGAAACTGGATAGATTTGGGAAGGAATTTCTGGGCGGAGATTGGGTGCAGAGCCCCGAAAACAGCAAACGCTGCAAGGAGTAATTGAACTCGATGGCGCATGGCAGGTCGAGGGTAGCACGCGACAGCTGGAATCAAGCGCATTTTTGAACAGAAGCAGATTCGCCCGTCTGCTAGAGTGAGAGTGTCTTCGGGGCTGGAGTAGGGAACCGTCGGCAACGGCAACGAGGCAAAGAGGTTAGCAGCAGGCACCATGGCAGCTTCAAAGCATTCTCCAACGACGGAAATGGCGCCGTTTCGCATCGACCCCGTGTTTACGGCGCGGGTGTGGGGATTCCGCGACCTGCGGCCCTGGTACGACCGCGTGGCCGAAGGCGATCCCATCGGCGAGGTCTGGCTGACCGGCGACGATTGCAAGGTTGCGACCGGGTCGCACGCCGGCAAGCGGCTGGCCTCACTGTTCAAAGAGGAGCGCGCGGCGCTGCTCGGCACCGATGCTCCAGTCGCCGATTCTCCTTTATTGATCAAGACAATTTTTGCGCGGGAAAAGCTAAGTGTGCAGGTGCATCCCGACGACGCGATGGCGCGGAAATACGGCGAGCCGCGCGGCAAAACGGAATGCTGGTATGCGCTCCAGGCAGACCCGGGAGCGGAGGTTGCAGTCGGTGTGAAGCCCGGAACCACGCTCGGCGAAATTGAAGAGGGCATTCGCGCGGGAACACTCGAAGACCGATTGAACATGCTCGCAGTGGCGGCCGGAGACACGATTTATGTCGATGCGGGGACGGTGCACGCGATCTGGCCGGGGTCGATTCTGCTGGAGACGCAGCAGAATTCCGACGTGACATACAGAATGTATGACTACGGGCGGCCGCGCCAGCTGCACATTGAGAAATCGCTTGAGGCGACGAAGTTTGTAACGCGTGCGGGAAAAGTGGCCCCGATCGAACTTGCGGATCGCACGGTTCTGATCGATGTGGAGTACTTTCGCATGGAGCGAATTCCAGTGGTTCGCAACCTGACAAGTGAAAGCTTGCGTGGCGCGAGCGGCAAGCGCGGGCTCGCATACCTGTTTGCGGCTGCCGGAGCGGGGCGGCTTTCGGGCGCGGGTCCCTCGAAAGCGGAATTTGACTCAATCGATCTTCCGCCGCGCGGAATTGTTGCGGTGCCGGCAGCCTCGCCGGAGTTTGTGCTGGAAGAAGTAGGCGGCACCGGCGATCGGCTCGATCTCATACGCATCACGCCGAACTGGCCTGCGGCGACTGCTTAAACTCGAAATCGGCGCCGAACGAAAACGGGCAACGACCCCCGGAAAAGGGCACCGAATTCCGGAACTTTTGCACAATCTTAGCTTTGCAACTTGGCCGATGAGGCAGAATCTAAGGTGATATGAGCTTCCGACTCGCAGTACCCTCCGATCTTCGTGGCGCCGTGGACGCAGCAGGTGCCGACTGGCAAGCTAACAACAAAGTTGAGCGCTTCTGGCAAAAGGATCCGTCCCTGTGGACTCGCGATGGCGAGGAAAAATGGATGGGCTGGATCGACATTGTGGAGCGGCAGCAAAAGGATCTGGGGACCTTCGCGGAGCTGGGCGGCGATATTGAAAGCTCCGACTTCCAGTCTGTGCTTTTGTTGGGGATGGGCGGGTCGAGTTTGTGTCCCGAGGTGCTGGCGAAGACCTTCGGGCATAGGCCGGGCTTTCCAGAACTGCACATCGTCGATTCCACCGACCCTGCTGAAGTGAAGGCCGCATGCGACGAGGTTGACTTGGCGGAGACGCTGGTCATCGTTGCCAGCAAGTCGGGATCGACGCTGGAGCCGAACATCCTGAAGCAGTTTTTCTTTTCCGAGATGCGGCGTGCGGTGAACAACGACGACGAGGTGGGCACTCATTTTGTCGCCATCACCGATCCTGGTTCGAAGATGGAGCAGGTGGCGAAGGCGGACAACTTCCGGGGCATCCATTATGGCGATCCAGAGATTGGCGGGCGCTACTCGGCGCTGTCGAATTTTGGCTTGGTCCCGGCCACGGCGATCGGCCTGGACGTGGAAAAGCTGCTGGCCGGGGCGGCCAAAGCGGTCGCCAGCGCCAAGCTGCCGGTGGGGGATAATCCCGGCGTGCAGCTCGGCCTGCTGCTGGGAACTGCGGCCAACGCAGGCCGCGACAAAATCACCATCTTCACTTCGCCTGAGATTGCCGACCTGGGCGCGTGGCTCGAGCAGCTGATCGCCGAGTCGACGGGCAAACAGGGGAAGGGAATTACGCCTGTTGACCTCGAAGCGATTGGGGCGCCAAGCGTGTATGGCAACGATCGCGTGTTTGCTTACGTACGCCTGAAAGACACGACCGACGCGAGTCAGGATGCAAAAGTGGATGCGCTTGAAGCTGCCGGGCATCCGGTGGTGCGCTTCGAAATCGGCGACCGATACGAAATCTTCGGGCAGTTCTTCACGTGGGAGATTGCGACTGCGGTTGCAGGCTCGGTCATCGGCATCAATCCCTTCAACCAGCCGGATGTGGAAGCCGCAAAGATTGAGACGCGCACGCTGACCACGGAGTACGAAAAGAGCGGCAAGCTGCCACAGCGCACTCCATTCCTGACGGGAAAGGACGACGCTGGAACTCCGTTCGCGCTCTACGCAACCGATGCCTATGCCGCGAAGCTGAAGGGCGCCGCGCCGAGCCAGACGCTAGCGGGAATTCTGCGCGCGCATCTCGACCAATTGGTCGCGGGCGACTACTTCGCGACCGTCGCGTTTCTGCCCATGTTTGACGAGGACGTGGCGGCGATCCAGAGCTTTCGGCACAAGGTGCGCGACAAAAAACGCGTGGCCACCTGCCTTGGCTTCGGTCCCCGCTTTCTGCACTCCACCGGGCAGGACTACAAGGGCGGCCCGAACACGGGAGTTTTTCTGCAAATCACCGCGGACCATGCCGACGACATGGACATTCCCGGCCAGAAGTACAGCTTTGGCGTGGTCATCGATGCGCAGGCGGCGGGCGATCTGGCGGTGCTGGAGTCGCGTGGGCGCAGGGCGCTGCGGGTGCACCTGGGGACCGACGTGGCCGCGGGGCTAAAGGCTTTGGGTGCAGCGATAAGCGCGGCATTAGACTAAGAAACTTTTTCCCGCGCGCAGGGTTTAAGCAGTTAACAGGCTCAGGCGAGTCTCGTCTAACCGCTTGAGCCGTTGACGCGATTTGAAAAAACCGTTTGCCGGGCGTGAGTTTACCGCCGGCCATGACGGGGGAAACCAGGAGAAATCGATATGAAGGGTATTTTGATGAGGAAAGTGGGCACACAGCTCGTGGTGAGTATGGGATTGGCCGTGCTGTGCACCGTGGTCGCGTTGGCGCAGGACCCGGGCGCGCCGCAGCCTCAAGGTCAGCCGCCGGCGGCACAACAGGGGCCGCGCACCGACGGGCAGATCGAGATGGACGTGGTGCACGCTCTGGACGCTTCCGCGGCGCTTAAAAACGATCTGATCACCGCGGCGACGATTCAAGGCGAGGTGACGCTTTCTGGAACCGTTTCGACCGATGCGTCAAAGCAGTTGGCCGAGTCGATTGCCGCGCATGTTGATGGCGTGACCAAGGTGCACAACAACCTCGCGATCGGCAACCCGGGCCCTGATGGACAGAGTCCGCAGCCAGCCCCTGTCGCAGACGAGATGCCGGATCCGGACCAATCGCAGGCGCAACGGCAAATGGCGAACCTGCCGCCACCAGGCCCCGCTCCGGACGCGAATCCGCAGAACCAGGGCCCCGACCCGGCCGCAGTCAACAATCCGCAGCCGCCGGCTTATCCGCAGCAAGGCGGTTATCCGCCGCCTCCGCCCACGCGGCCGCAGTACCAGAATCCGCAGAACTCGCAATATCCGCCTTACCCGCAACCGCCTCAGGGGCCCCAGTACCAGCCAGCGCACGGCCCAGTAACCATTCCGCAGGGAATGTTGTTGCAGGTGCGCACCAGCGAGCCGGTCGATAGCAAGAGGGCCAAAGACGGCCAGCCGGTGCAGTTCACGGTGATTCAGGATGTGGCAGTCGGCGGCGTTCTGGCGATTCCGCGCGGCGCAGTTGTGCACGGCGTGGTGACAGAAGCGAAGAATGCAGGCTCGGGAACGCTCGCCGGCAGTTCAATCCTGGCGCTCACGCTGACGTCGCTCGACCTTGGCGGACAAAGCTACCCGCTCACGACGAACGAGTTCAAAGTGAAGGGGCCAAAT
>JBEKRG010000034.1:0-40853 GCA_049518955.1 Occallatibacter sp. | reverse complement strand
GATCAACTGATCGAGTACGGCCTTCTTCACCACACTCTGTGGATAGGCCTGGAGAAACCCCTCGAGCGCCGTGGACTTTTGCCCGGGATCGGTTTGGGTGATGGCGTTCTGATACGCGTTGAACTCGGCTGGATCCTGGATGGTGATCTGGCCGGTATCCTGAGCTCTGAGTGCTGGCGTCGAAACAAGGCTCATGCTTGCCAATGCCATCGCAGATGCAAAGACTAACTTGTTCATGCAGTGCTCCTGGGAAATGCCGAAATAGAAATCAAGAATCACTCTCTCGCCAGCAAACGGGCAACCAACCTGGGTGGCGGCGGAGTCAGGGGGCGACGGATATAAAGATACCACGGCCACCAATGCTTCTTGCGAGGATTATATGAAGCCAACACGCCAGTGACAAGAAAAGCGCGAGGGCTGGCGTGGAGCGCGCAGCACGCTAGTAACCGGGGGCACTGGATAGAACGCAGGGCCGCGCAGGAGGCTCCTAATTCCGGCCAGAAGAAGGGCTACTGCAGCAGGCGGACGAGCTCGACCTGCTCGGCTAGAAATGCGTCGTGGCCGTGGGCGCTTTTCATTTCGCGGTAGTCGGCCTGAGCGCCGGCCGCGCGAATGGATTCTGCAAAGCGGCGCACATCTTCGGCGGGAAACAGCCAGTCAGAATTGATGCCGATAAAGCTGAGCCGCGCCCTGATGCGGCCAAAGGCCTCCTGCGGCGAGGTGTAACTGCGCAGCGGATCCCAGGTGTCCATGGCGCGCAGGATGGCGAGGTACGCATTGGCGTCGAAGCGCTCGATAAACCGGTTGCCCTGCAGGTCGAGGTAGCCGGCGATGTCAAAACGCTCGCCGATGAGGCCGCTGCCGTGACCGTTTGCGGCCCAGGGATCCTCTCCGCTGCGGTTGGGATTGCGGCCGAAGCGCTCGTCGAACAGGGGCGCGGACTTGTAGCTGATCATGGCGATCTTACGGGCTAGCGCCAGCCCGCTGCGCGGAGGGCGTTGCGGTAGATAACGGCCGAACGCCCATTCCGGATCGTGCTGGATCGCCTGGCGCTGAAGATGATTGAGAGCCAGCCCCATGGCGGACAAGGGCGTAACGCCGATGATGAGGGCGCGCTCGACACGATCGGGCTGGAGGATAGTCCAGTCCAGCGCCTGCATTCCGCCTATGGAACCGCCGAGGACGAGGCGGAGGCGGCGGATGCCGAGCGAATCGAGGAGGCGCGCCTGCGCACGAACGTTGTCGCGGACGCCGACCAAAGGAAAATCCGGCCCGTAGATTTCGCCTGTTTCGGGATTGACGGACCCAGGCCCCGTGGAGCCGTAACAGGAGCCCAGCATGTTGATGCAGATGACGAAGTCGTGCTCCAGCGAGAGGACCGCGCCGGGGGCAAAGATTTCAGGCCACCAGGAGCCGACGAGAGCCGAGCCCGAGAGTGCGTGGCAAACAAGAACGGCATTATCCTTCGCCGCATTCAGCCGGCCGTAGACGGCGTAATGCAGCGTGGGACAGATGAGGGAGCGCCCGCACTCGAGCGGCAGGGAGCTGTCCAGGACGAAGTCGCCTTCGTAGGTGGGCTCCACGGTCTTCGATGCGGGCGGCGAAGCGCCGCTGCGGCTGTAACTGTCGGTCATAAGATCAGGTTTCGGGTTTCAGGTTTTGGCTTTGAGTTTTTGGTTGCCCTTCTTATTTTGCCGCAACGGCCCGGGTTGAGCCTGCAAACTTGTGGCCATTGGCGGCCTCGATCGCCTGATCGAGGTCGGCAAGGATGTCGCGAATGTCCTCAATGCCGACAGAAAGACGCACCATCTCCGGCGTAACGCCCGTCGCCGCCTGCTCCTCTGTCGACAACTGTTGATGTGTGGTGGAGGCGGGGTGGATCACCAGCGACTTGGCGTCGCCGATGTTGGCCAGGAGAGAAAACAACTCGAGCGTGTTGATGAGCTTCTTGCCTGCGTCGTACCCGCCCTTAATGCCGAAGGTAACGAGCGAACCGGCGCCATTGGGCAGATACTTCTTCGTCCGAGCGTAGTAAGGGCTGGTCGAGAGGCCGGGATAGTTAACCCAATCGACGCCGGGATGCTCGGCGAGATGCTTGGCGACAGCCAGAGCGTTCTGCGAATGACGCTCCATGCGGAGGTGGAGCGTTTCGATCCCCTGCAAGAGAAGGAACGCATTGAAGGGCGAGAGCGCCGCGCCGGTATCGCGCAAGCCTTGCACGCGGGCCTTGAGGATGAACGCCAGCGGGCCGAAGGCCTCAGTGTAGCGAAGGCCGTGGTAAGAGGGGTCGGGCTCTGTGAAGTCCTTGAAGCGGCCAGAGGCAGCCCAGTCGAACTTGCCGGCGTCGACAATGACGCCGCCGATGGCCGTTCCATGGCCGCCAAGGAATTTGGTGGCCGAGTTGACGACGATATCGGCGCCCCACTCGATGGGCCGGACGAGGGCCGGCGATCCGCAGGTGTTATCGATGACGAGCGGGAGCTTATGCTCGTGAGCGATCGAGGCGAGCTGCTCGATGTCGGCGATGTCCAGCTTGGGATTGCCGAGGGTCTCGGTGTAGACGGCGCGGGTCCTGTCATTAATCAGCGCGCGCAGTCCGTCGAAGTCGTCGGCGTCAACGAATTTAACCTTGATGCCCAGGCGCGGCAGCGTGTAGTGGAAGAGATTGTAGGTGCCGCCGTAGAGCGAGGTGGTGGAGACGATTTCGTCGCCGGCAGCGGCGAGGGTGGTGATGGCGAGAGTTTCCGCCGCCTGACCCGAAGCCGTGGCGAGAGCCGCAGCACCGCCTTCGAGAGCGGCAACACGCTTCTCAAAGACGTCGGTGGTGGGGTTCATGATGCGGGTGTAGATGTTGCCAAACTCCTGGAGCGCGAACAGACGGCCCGCGTGGTCGGCGTCCTGAAAGACGTAAGAGGTGGTCTGGTAGATGGGTACTGCGCGCGCACCGGTGGCGGGGTCAGGGGATTGGCCGGCGTGAACGGCCTGCGTGGCGAGCTGCTGCGGTTTTGGTTCCGGCATTTTGATCTCCTTCAGGTTCGTGGGTTCGACGGTTCGGGATGGCGGGGGTGGCCGCGGACCGATCCATTTTAAAGGGAAGCTGCAATGAAAACGGCCCGCATCCTATTCGGGACCGGGCCGCTCTACTCAGTATCGGTTGCGCTTAGCGCATGCGCCGTTCAAGAGCCGGACGGAGGGGTCCCTGGACCATACACATACACATGGCCATGACCGCAAGTCCGTAAGCCCATAAGAACGACATGCAGGCAGTATCAAGGGGCGAAGGCGCCAGTGTCAAGCACACTTTCGTGGCTCGTGGCTCGTGGTTCGTGATTCGTGGATCGTCGTTTGTCACCCTGACCACTGAACACTGACCACTGTTCACTCTTCAGGCTTCCAGACGTAGGCGCCAGGCTGGGGAAGGCCGATATGGGCGAGAACGCGGCAGACGAATTCTTTTGCCATTTCGGACTCGTTTTCCGGCTGGTTATAGAAAGCCGGGATGCAGGGAAAGATGGTGGCTCCGGCTTCGGCGGCAAGCGTCATGTTGCGCAAGTGAATGCGGTTGAAGGGCGTTTCGCGCACGCAGAGCAGCAGCGGGCGGCGCTCCTTGAGCGTGACGTCGGCAGCGCGCGCGATGAGGGAGTTGGCGAGGCCGAGGGCGATCGATGCAAGCGTGCCCATGGAACAGGGCAGAACAATCATGCCGTCAGAGGGGTGGCTGCCGCTGGCGATGGAAGCGCCGATGTCGGAGTCCGAGAGCTGAATTATTTTCCTGGATTTGGAGGAGAGTAGTTTCTCCACAAGATCATTGCGGCCGGAGACGCCCAGTTCTTCGGCCAGCACGCGGAGGGAATTTTCGGAAGCCACAAAGTGGACGCGGTTGACGCGCTTGTCGGCTTCGAGGGCGCGAAGTGCTTCGCGGGCGAGGATTGCGCCGGAAGCGCCGGTGACGGCGAGAGTGAGGTGTGCGCCTGCCATGTTAGCTTCCAAGCACGCGCTTGAAGATTGCGTCGACATTGGTGAGCTGCCGCGAATAGTCGAAGGTCCTCGCCAGTTTCTTAGGGCTGAGCAACTTGGCAATTTTGGGGTCGCGGGCCACTTCGTCGCGGAAGCTCATGTCGTCTTTCCAGGCGTGCATGGCGTGCGACTGGACCAGTTCGTAGGCGGCTTCGCGCAACATGCCTGCCTCGGCGAGATCGAGCAGCAATTGCCCCGAGAAGATGAGCCCGCCGGTGGATTCGAGATTCTTCTTCATCCGCGCGGGGTAGACCAGCAGACGGTCGATAAGGTCGGTCGTTTTTGCAAGAAGATAGTCGACGAGGATTGTGGAGTCAGGGAAGATAACGCGCTCGACCGACGAGTGGGAGATGTCGCGCTCGTGCCAGAGCGGGATGTTCTCCATGGCAGCCTGGGCATTGCCGCGGAGAATGCGCGCGAGGCCGCTGATTTGCTCGCTGGTGATGGGGTTCTTCTTGTGAGGCATCGCCGAGGAGCCCTTTTGCTTTTCGCTGAAGTACTCCTGCGCCTCGCGGACCTCAGTGCGCTGCAGATGGCGGATTTCGACGGCAATCTTGTCGAGCGTGCTGCCGATAATGGCGATCGTGGTGATGTAAGCAGCGTGGCGATCGCGCTGGATGACCTGCGTGGAGACCGGCGCAGGCTTGAGGCCGAGGCGCGCGCAGATGCGCTCTTCGTGCTCTGGCTTCAAGTGGCCGAAGGTGCCGACTGCGCCAGAGAGCTTGCCTACGCGCATGTCCTCGGCGGCGGCGGCAAAGCGGGCGGCATTGCGCTCCATTTCGGCATACCAGTTGAGCAGCTTGAGGCCGAAGGTGGTCGGTTCGGCGTGGATGCCGTGGGTGCGGCCAATGGTTGGCGTGTGCTTGAACTCGATGGCGCGGCGTTTGAGAACAGCGAGCAGGGCGGCGATGCCGTTGCTGAGGAGCGCGGACGCTTCCTTGATCTGGAGGGCCTGAGCGGTATCGACAATGTCGTTCGAGGTGAGGCCGTAGTGCAGCCACCGGGACTCGGCGTCGAGACCCTGTGCTTTGAGCGATTCTGCAACAGCCGTTGTGAAAGCGATGACGTCGTGCTTGACCTCGGACTCGATCTCAGCAACGCGCGCTGCTGACACGGTGGCCTTAGTAGCGATGGCTTTAGCGGCGGAGGCGGGAATGACGCCGTCCTCGGCAAGGATGGCGCTGGCCGCTGCCTCAACCTGGAGCCAGCAGCGATATTTGTGCTCGTCCGTCCAGAGTGCGCCCATCGCCGGGCGCGTATAGCGTTCGATCAACGGAGAACTCCTTGCGCAGCCAACAGTTGCACCCAATCTCACCTTCAATTGTATTAGGGTACGGCGATTATCCCCGAGGAATTCCGAGGCGATTGCACAGTTCGTCGATGAGCAGGCCGCGGCCGGGCTTGTAGGGCTGGAACCATTCGCTATCGATGACCAGTTGCGGGACGGCGCGCTCGCCGACGCGGCTCAGGACCTCGGCGGAGGCGGCGGGGTCGGCGTCGACATTGACCTCGGTGTAGACAACGCCATGCTCATCGAGAAACTGCTTGGCGGCTCGGCAGTCGCGGCACCAGGAGGTGGTGTAAACCTGCACTGTCATAACGGAATTCTACTCATGTTGCAATGCTACGATCTGTGATCAGAAGCACCTGGGAGATTGGATGACCGCCGACGAAGTTAAGTCGCTTTTACACCTTGGGCCACACCCGGTGGAAGGCGGGTGGTTCCGCCGAACATACACCTCAGCAGGAAGCGTGGAGCTGCCGCGCGGCGTGCGCGCGCAGGGCACGGCCATTTATTACCTCCTCGAAGAGGGCACGTTCGACGAAATGCACGTGCTTACTTCCGATGAGGTCTTCCATTTCTATCTCGGCGATCCGGTGGAGATGTTGCTGCTATTCCCCGACGGTCGCTCTGATGTTGTTACTCTTGGACCGGATTTGGCGGGGGGACAGCGGCCGCAGATCCTGGTTCCGGCGGGAGTGTGGCAGGGCCAGCGGCTTATGGAAGGCGGAAAAGTTGCGCTCTTCGGATGCACGGTGACACCCGGGTTCGATTTCGCGGATTACTGCGGCGGGAGTTATGCCGAGTTGGCGGCAAAGTGGCCGACGGATTCAGAGCGGATCAGGAAGCTAACGAGGAAGTGACGGAGTTAGCGGGGTAGCGGGATTGGCGGAGCTAGACGGGCCACAAATAAAAGGCCTCAGCGCGAGCGATTGTCTTACCGCCGTTCGCGGAAGAAGTTGCGGAGCAATTCAGCGGATTCATCGGCTCCAATTCCCTGCTCTACCGTCATTTGATGATTGAGCTGAGGATGGTTGAGCACGGCGAGCACGGAGCCGCAGGCGCCGGCCTTGGGATCGGCGACCGCGAAGACCAGGCGGTCGATGCGAGCGTGGATCATGGCCCCGGCGCACATGGCGCACGGCTCAAGAGTGACATAAAGCGTGCAGCCAGCGAGGCGAAAATTGCCGATCGCTTTGGCGGCCGTGCGTAGTGCGACGATTTCGGCGTGGGCCGTCGGGTCCACGTCGCGCAAGACGCGATTCTCGCCGCGGGCGATGATTGCGCCTTCGTGAACAACAACAGCACCGATGGGAACATCGCCGGCATTGGCCGCCAGTCGCGCCTCGGCCAGGGCGGCTTGCATCGCTTGGCTATCGTCGATCATGACTTCGATCGTACGGCCGCTGGCTGCTGTTGCGTCATGCAGTGCAGCGCGCCGAGACCCCAGATCAAGTCAACACAATGGACGCCGATCACTTCGTGGCCGGGAAAAAGCTCGGCGATCGTGTTGAGCGCGACGCGGTCATTGGGATCGTGGAAAGTGGGCACGAGAACGAGGCCGTTGGCGACGTAGAAGTTGGCGTAGCTAGCCGGCAGGCGCTGGCCGCGAAAGATGACAGGGCGCGGCATGGGCAGCTCAACGACGGTGAATTGCTTGCCCTGTGGAGTGCGCGCGGACTTGAGCCGCGAGAGGTTTTCAGCGAGCGGGGCGTGGTTAAGATCGCGCGCGTCTGGCTCGACGGCGGCTACGATCGTGGCCGGCGTGACGAAGCGGGCAATGTCGTCGATGTGGCCGTGGGTGTCGTCACCAACGATGCCGCGATTGAGCCAGATCGTCTGGTCGATTGCGAGATAGTCGTGGAAGACGCGCTCGAGTTGTTCGCGGCTGACGCCGCGATTGCGCTGCTGCACTTCGCTCAAATGACACTCTTCGGTAGTGAGCAAACATCCCGCGCCATTGACGTCGATGGAGCCGCCTTCCAATACGACCGAATGCTTCGCACCTTTTTCGATTTGGATTGAAGGCTGCCACGAGGACAAGCCAAGCAACTTTGCAACGCGGTCGGGGAGCGTGTCGTCGAGATGCCAGTCGTCGTATTTGGCCCAACCATTGAAGAGCCAATTGGTGAGCGCGATGCTGCCCTCAGCGTTGCGGACAAAGATTGGCCCAGAGTCGCGCGTCCAGCCGCGGTCTGTGGGCCACGGGTGAAACGTGACTTGATCAAGATTGGCGCCGGCGCGGTGGAGCATCGACTTGACGCGCTGCTTTGACGAGGCATTTTCAACGATCAGATGCACGCGCTCATGGGCGGCGAGCAGGCGAACGATCTCCGCATAGAGCCAGGGGATGGATTGAAATTTGCCGGGCCAGTCCTCGGGGTTGTGCGGCCATGCGAGCCATGTGGCTTCGTGCGGCTCCCATTCGGCGGGCATGCGATAGCCAAGGGCGCGGGGAGTTTTCTCAGGAGGTCGAGCAGGCATGGCTACTTGTGCTCTTTGTGCGCGGTGCCCGTGTGCTTAGGACTCGGCTGCGCGGAATCGAGAAAGCGCTGTGTGATGGGCGAGTAGGCGTCGATCCGGCGGTCGCGCAGAAACGGCCAGTTGCGGCGCGTCTCTTCAATCACGGAGCGATCGACTTCGCCGAGGACGATTTCCTCGGCATCATGGCCGGCCTTGGCGACGACGCGGCCGAAGGGATCGGCCAGGAAGCTGCCACCCCAGAATTCGAGGCCCGGTCCCGAGGCGCGATTGCCCAGAATGTCTCCATGCTCAACACCAACACGGTTGACCGCCGCTACATACACGCCGTTGGCGATGGCATGCGAGCGCTGGATGGTTTGCCACGCATCGAATTGAGCGGCGCCGAACTTGTCCTTTTCCGCCGGGTGCCAGCCGATCGCCGTGGGATAGAAAAGCACTTCGGCTCCCTGCAACACCGTGAGCCGCGCGCCCTCCGGATACCACTGGTCCCAGCAGACGAGCGTGCCGACGCGACCGGCCGCGGTATCGACGGCCTGAAAGCCGAGGTCGCCGGGCGCGAAGTAATACTTTTCGTAATAAAGCGGATCGTCGGGAATGTGCATCTTGCGATAGACACCGGCGATCCGGCCGTCGGAATCAAAAGTCACGGCGGTGTTGTGGTAAAGGCCGGGTGCGCGACGCTCAAAGAGCGAGGCCACGACGGCGACTCTAGACTCGCGGGCAACCTGGGCGAGTTTGGCTGTCGACGGACCCGGAATCTGCTCCGAGAGGTCAAAGAGCGCGAGATCTTCGCGCTGGCAGAAATATTGCGTGCGGAAGAGCTCGGGCAAGCAGACGACTTGCGCACCAAGCTTCGCGGCTTCGCGGATGTGCTTGAGCGCGGCGGAGAAATTTGCCTCGGGGTCCGCGCCCATGCGCATCTGCACAAGGGCGACCGTGAATTTGTGCGGCATAGTCATTCGTGGTCTTAATGAGCCTCCGTTGCAGATGATGGTGGCCGATGCAGCAAGGCCAACCCCGGCATGCGGAATTGGCCTCGTATCCCCTGAATCGTCAACTCGATCGCTCTTCGCCCGCGCCGGATCCTATCCAAAGGTCTGCCGCACGCAGTGCCTACTCTTCCAGGATCAGGACTGCGGCGGCGATGGTGGTTGTCCATTTGCCGCGTTTATCGCCCACAGCCGACTGTGTGATGTTGCTGGTGCGGACAATTTTGTTGGAGATGCGGTAGATCTCCTTCTTCTCATCCCAGCTTTTGTCGGGATCGAACTCGACATCGAGCGTGGTGGCGAGCATTTCGGCGGCCAGCTCCTCAGCGTATTCTCCGGCCTGATCGTCGGTCTCGCCAAAGCTGTGATGCTCGCTCAGGTAGCCGTAGGTATTGCGATCGGCGGGGATGGCAACGCCAATGCTGCAGGCGACGAGGCGGTGCGGCTCGCGCGTGGAGTTTTCCGCGATGACCGCGAAGACGACTTCGCCGTCATCAAGGTACTTGAGGCCTTCCTTGCGGGGAATCATTTTGCACTGCGGCGGAAAGATGGAGGAGACGCGCACCAGGTTCTGCGAAGCGATGCCCGCATCGCGAAGGGCAAGCTCGAAGGAGGTCAGCCGTTCCTTGTGTTTGCCGACGCCTTTGGTGAAGAAAAGCTTCTTTGGGACCATTCTTTTTCCCAATTTCTATGTGCCCTCCGTGGGTGAAAAAAGTGGAATCGTTTTTTACGTTCCCGCATGAGTCTATCGCATCCTGACGGGTGCGAACAGAGTTTCTCTTATTTTCATATGAGGTTCATCGCGCATGGCTTCGGACGGGGCGCACGTCCGCCTTTGACGGGACGGTAGCGAAGCGCGGAAGGGGCGCGAGGAGCATTCGAGCAGAGCTGGAAGAGACAGCAACTTTCCTGCACGTAGCGCGTTTAATAGGCATGAAGCAACGTTTGGTTTGGCTTGGAATCCCTGTCTTGAGCGTGGCCATTGGCTGCGCAAACGCTGTGGCACAGAACCCCGGGGTGTTGGCGGCGCCAGATTCCGGCAACGTGGTGGAAGCCGGGCCTTCGCCGGCCGGCGGTGACCTCAGCCAGGCGATCCTAGAGTGGACGCCTCCGGCTCTGTCGCAGCTGAGCGGCCAGGCTGTGGCGAAGGAGAGCTTCACGCTGGATCGGACGATGCTGGCTGCGGCGGCAGGGCTCATGCCGGATTCCGACGACGACCTGAGGCAAACGGTGGCCAAACTCGACGGAGTAAGCGTGCATGTATTGCGTTTCGCCGCAGACGGCCAGGCTGACCCTTCGGAGGTTGAGGCGATTCGCGAGGCCTACCACCTGCGCGGATGGAAGCATGTGCTGAGTTCGACGAATCTGGGTGGCGCGGCCCGCAGCGACATTACGGATGTATGGTTGGTGCTTGACGGCACAAACGTGCGCGGCGGAGTGGTGCTGGTTGAGAGCCCGAAGAGTCTGACGCTGGCGACGGTGGCCGGGAATCTAAGCCCAGTCGACATGCTCCACTTGCGGGGCCACTTCGGAATTCCGCGGTTCGACAGCGACGGCACGAGCCGGTAGTCTCGGCCGGAGTGAGTCGGCTCGCCGCGATTTCAACCGCGGTTGCAGCTCGAATTGCGCACAATCCTGGCGAAAACAACGATGCTATAGTCGTTGTTAGCACTCCTTCCGGAGTGAGCGATCCATGCGAAATCGCACGTTAACGCTTTTCTTTCTCATCCTGGCAGTTGCGGGAGGCGGGGCATCCGCTCGCGCCAAAGTCGTCGAAGACACAAGCGGAACGCTCAAAAACCTGACCAGCATTGCCGATGCGCTGGACTCTGCCGATCGGCATCCGGTGCACGTACTCTACGTGCACGGAATCGACCAGGTGGGGGCCGGCGATTCGAAGATGTTGCGCGAATCGATCTGCACTGAGCTGAAGCTCTGCGCGGTGAGCGACTGGAAAAATGCAGGCACGGAGTATGCGAACAAAGGCGAGTTCTCGAACAGCGTTGAGCCTCCCACGCTTGCGTACTTGGGCGGCCCGGTTTGGAGCAACCCGGAGGAGTGGCATGCGGCAGCGCCGTTCGTTGTGCACTGGGTAGTGCAGCTCAGGGGACATTCGGCCGTCCTGGTAGTGGATGAGATTAACTGGTGGCCGCTCGTACTGGCGCTGAAATGCCGCCGCGTGATCGCTGCCGAGGCGCACCTATCGGGGCCGGACAAGTACCTGTTGCAGGTTTGCTCGGATCGTTCCGCCCAAGACCCCGACGGAAATGGACGTTTCTATCCCTGGATAACGGCCGATGATGCTGCAAAGCTCGAAAGGATCAAGCCGCGCGGCGTTCTGGTGAATCGAGAGTTGAAGGCCGGGCTTGTGGACTGGGGTCTTTCGGACGTGCTGATGGCGGTGGGGCCGCTGGGCGGAATTATGCGCGATGGGGTCAGGCAATTGATGGCCAAATCGGCGGCATTCGATCCTAACGCGGCGGAGGCCGATTCGAGCGACGGCGGCGGAGTAGGAAAGTACGACTGGAAGTCGCAACTGAGTCGAGACAATCGGCTCGACCAGGAATTTATCGGCGTAACGCACAGCCTGGGCAGCTACCTGCTTTTCAACACGCTGAACCCGGAGTTCTCAAGCACGTCTGACGAGGATCTGTCGCCCTCGGATGCGGCCAGGAAAACCGCTGAAGAGAACGCGATCCGCTACATCTTCGAGCGATCCTCGTTGATGTATTTTTTCGCCAACCAACTTGAGATGCTTGAGATCACGAATCTTGAGAGCGCTCCGGAATCATCGGAGAGCGCAATGAAGTCGCGCGGTCTGGCGCCTGCTCCGATGGTTCCGACGTCGCCCGCGGCCAACTTCAGATCACTTGTCAACAGGTGGAAGGGCTATCAAACGAACTTTCAGGCGGTTCTACATCCCGCCGACGAGACGAGCAGAGAGAAGGTTCAGGTGGTGGCCTGGAGCGACCCCAGTGACGTGATTACCTACCGCGTGCCCAAGATTGGCGACGTTGAGGTTGTGAATCTCTACGTGAAGAATGCCACGCGCTGGTTCGGACTCATTGAGTCGCCTCGCGAAGCACATGCCGGCTACGCGAAGAATATCGACGTGCTGCGCGTGATGTTTGGAGAGACCAAGTCGCCGCTGACGCACTGAGCGGAGCCGAAGAATGCGCAATCGTCGTTTGGCCGCCATTGCCACTGCTGAATCGCGGATGGTAGCCTCAAGTTTGGACGAATCAACTCTGGACTTTTTCTGGAAGGGACTTCCCACACAATCATGCAAAGCACGTACAACGGGCTGGAATTGCCCAAAACGGGTGAGCCGATCGGGTACAAGGACGGGAAATTTACCGTGCCCGACCACCCCATCATTCCCTTTATCGAGGGCGATGGCACGGGGCGCGACATCTGGAAAGCATCGCAACGGGTCTTCGACGCGGCCGTGGAAAAAGCTTACGGCGGCAAGCGGGGCATTCGCTGGTTCGAGATTTATGCCGGCGAAAAGGCCTTTCGGCAGTTCAATAACTGGCTGCCTGACGACTCCGTGGCTGCGGCGCGCGACCTGCGCGTCTCCATCAAGGGACCGCTTACGACGCCGGTCGGTGGCGGCATCCGCTCGCTTAACGTGGCCTTGCGGCAGATTCTCGACCTTTACGCGTGCGTGCGGCCGGTGAAGTATTACCAGGGCGTACCCAGCCCGGTGAAGCACCCGGAAAAGCTCGACATCGTGATCTACCGCGAGAACACCGAGGATGTGTACGCGGGCGTTGAATTCAAGCAAGGCACAGAGGATGCGGCGCGGCTGATCAGTTTCTTGAACGACGATCTGCTCAAGGGCACCAAGAAGAAAGTGCGCACGGATTCGGGCGTCGGCATCAAGCCCATCTCGATCTTCGGCACCAAGAGACTGGTGCGGTATGCGATTCGCCAAGCGCTCGAGACGGGACGCAAGACGGTGACGCTTGTGCACAAGGGAAACATTCAAAAATTCACTGAAGGCGCATTTCGCGAGTGGGGCTACGAGGTCGCGACCGAGGAGTTCCGCGAGCAGACTGTTACGGAGCGCGAGAGCTGGATCCTGGGCAATGTGGAATCGAAGCCCGGCATTTCGATCGAAGCGAACGCTGCGCTGATTGAGCCGGGGCTGGAGTTTGGCTCTCCGGCCTTCCGCGATTCGGTGTATGCCGAGATCAAGTCAGTTCTCGACTCCATCGGCAAATCGCACGGCAGCGGCGCGTGGAAGAAGAAGGTGATGATCAACGACCGCATCGCCGACTCCATCTTCCAGCAGATCATCATCCGGCCGGAAGATTACAGCATTCTGGCCACATCGAATCTGAATGGAGACTACATCTCCGACGCGGCGGCGGCGCAGGTGGGCGGGCTCGGTATTGCGCCGGGAGCGAATATCGGCGACGGTTACGCAGTTTTCGAGGCTACGCATGGCACAGCGCCCAAATATGCCGATAAGGACGTGATCAATCCAGGTTCGGTGATTCTTTCGGGCGTGATGCTGCTTGATTTCATCGGCTGGAGGGAAGCAGCGAAGATGATTGAGAACGCCATGGAAAAGACGATTCAGCAGAAGTCGGTGACGTACGATTTTGAACGGCAGCTGGCCGGCGCGACGAAGGTGGGAACGAGCGAGTTCGCCACGCGCATCATTGCAAATATGTAACGAAACCGGAACCTATGGGCTTTCATCCCCAGAGAGGCAAGAGGACATGCGTAAAAAAGTGAGCATTGTAGGCGCGGGAAATGTGGGTGCGACAACCGCGCACTGGATTGCGGCCAAGGAACTGGCCGATGTGGCGCTGGTTGACGTGGTGGAGGGTATCCCGCAGGGCAAGGCTCTTGATTTGCTTGAGGCCATGCCGATCGAGAAGCGCGACGTAGCCATCGTGGGCGCCAACGACTATGCAGTAACTGCCAACTCCGACATTGTGGTGATCTCGGCGGGCATTCCGCGCAAGCCGGGCATGAGCCGTGACGATCTGCTGAACACCAATTTTAAAATCATGTCGGACGTGGTGCAGAAAGTGGTGGCACAGTCGCCTGAGTGTATTCTGATCATCGTCTCGAATCCGCTGGACGCGATGGCCCAGGCCGCGTATCGCCAGGCAGGGTTCAATCGCGAGCGCGTGATCGGCATGGCCGGCGTGCTGGATTCCGCCCGCTTCCGCAGCTTTATCGCTGCCGAACTGAATGTGAGCGTGGAGAATGTGACGGCTTTTGTGCTGGGTGGGCACGGCGACACCATGGTGCCACTGGCGCGTTACTCGACGGTAGCGGGCATTCCCATCACAGAGCTGATTGCGCCGGATCGCCTGGAGCAGATTGTGCAGCGCACGCGCGACGGCGGCGCCGAGATCGTAAAGCACCTGAAGACGGGCAGCGCTTATTACGCCCCATCGGCGGCCGCAACCGAGATGGTGGAGGCAATTCTCAAAGATAAGAAGAAGATTCTGCCCTGCGCGGCGTACCTTGAGGGCGAATACGGAATCAAGGGCTATTACATCGGTGTGCCGTGCAAACTGGGCGCTGCGGGACTGGAGCAGATTATTGAGATCAAGCTGACGGCCGAGGAAAATGCAGCGCTTAAGAAGAGCGCCGAAGCGGTGAAGGAGCTTTGCGCGGTGATCGGGGTATAGGTCCGGCCCGCACAATCTCGTCCAAATCGAAAGCCCCGGGCTCACCCGGGGCTTTCGTTTGTCTCCTGCGATTCAGGCCGGCGATCAATCCATCGCCATGCTCAACTGGTGGCGCACATCGGCGCCTCGAATCCAGAAGATTACGTCGGTGGCAATGTTCGAGGAGTGGTCGGCAATCCGCTCCAGATTCTTGGCCACCAGGATGCCATTCATGGCCTGCTGCGTGAACTGCGGCTTCTCTTCGATCAGCTTGAGCAGGTCGTTGTGCGCGCGGCGGTTCATGCGGTCGATCTCGTCGTCCATCTCGCGCACCGAATCGGCAAGGCGTGCGTCGCCATCGAGCAGCGCCTGGAGCGCGTTGCGGATCATCTGCGTGGCAAAATCGCCCATGGCGGCGAAATCCACCGGAAGCTCAACGTCATCTACGCCGAGAATCTCCTTGGTGCGCCGGGAGATGCTCATCGACTGATCGCCGATCCGCTCCAGGTCGCCGTTGATCTTGATGACGGCGAGAATGAAGCGCAGATCGATAGCCATGGGTTGCTGCTTGGCCAGCAGGTCATAGGCCATCTCGTCGAGCTCGCGCTGCGCGGTGTCGATGGCCCGTTCGTTCTGCTTGACGAACTTGCAGAGGCCCTTATCGCGCCGAGTGTAAGCTTCAACAGCCGACTCGACCGCCTGCTGCGCCAATGCAGCCATGGCGAGAAGCTTGTCCTTGAGCTCTGCGAGTTGCTGATGAAAGTGGATACGCGGCACTAGGTTCGATCTCCCATCCGACTATTCTGCACCAAGCGACGTTACAGGAGAACAAATTTCCGCGAATGCACCAAAACTATTACGCACGTTGGTAATGTTCCCGAACGAGGCCGGCGGCTCGAGTGTTTCACGGCGGTGAGGCGAAAAGGCTCCGTCATTGGAGCAAATCGGGCCGGGAGCCAAAGCGGCAATAAAGGCCGGTCAAGCAGCTTCAGCCGCGAGTGGCGGAGGCTCGATGGAGCCCAGCAGGAAGAGATACGCCGCGATGCCGATGGCCAGATATGCGGCCGCGACAGCAAACGCCACAGCGTAGGAGTGGAGCGCGGACACAAGGTAGCCAGTGAGGATAGAAGCCGCGATCCCCGAGACCTGACCGGCAAAATTGATGATCCCGCCCACTTTGCCCACGTCTGGCCGGCGGGCGATAAAGGAGGGCAGCGACCAGGCCACCGGCGCTGCCGCGGCAAGACCGCTGAGCGAAACCGTAATCCAGATGAGGGCCTGCGAGGCACTGTGCGCGTGAGCTGCGCCCAGAATGCCCAGGCCAAACGCGGTGCCACCGATGAGGACGGTGCGGCGGACAGCGCTCTGATTCCGGCCATGCTGGACTAGGTAGTCGACGAGGAACCCGCCAAACAGGAGGTCGGTCGTGGTGGCCAGGAGCCAAGGCAAGCTCGTGTAGAGGAACGAGTGCAGGAGATCGATATGCAGGGCTGACGACAGGTACGCAGGCAGCCAATACAGCAGCAGGAAGAAGACGTAGTTATACGAGCCGAACCCGATGGCGAGGCCGAGGACCTTGCGCTGCGAGAGGAGGCCGACGAGCGGAGTTGAGCGTTCCTCGCTGAGGTTGGGCGCAGCAGACGCGGCGTTGCGTTCGTTGGTGGAGTGGCCCTCGATGGGCCGGTCTTCGATATGCAGGCGCTCGGCTTCGGTCAGCTCGGGATCCTCAGCGGGATCGCGATAGACGCGCCAAAAGAGAAGGAAGTAGGCAAAACTGATCGCGCCGGTGAAGGCGAAGCTCCAGCGCCATCCGGCGTGGATGAGAACGATGCCGATGACGGGAACTCCGATGGCCGAGGCAAATTTGGCGGCGGAGTCGTTGAGCGAGGTGGCAAGGCTGCGCTCGTGCTCTGGGAACCACAAGCCGATGGCCTTGCCGTTTGCGGGGAAGGTGGGCGATTCGCCCACGCCGAGCAAAAGGCGCGCACCAAAGAATGCGTTCAGATTGGGGGCAGCCGCCGCGGCGAAAGAGGCCGCGCTCCAGATGAATGTGCCGATGCGCCCCACTCGGCGGACGCCGAGCTTGTCGAGAACCACGCCGATGGGCAATTGGCACAGAGCGTACGTCCAATTGTAGGAGCTGGAGAGATAACCGAAGACGACGTCGGAGATGCCGAAGGCGGCGATCAGAGAATCGTGGGAAACGGAGAGATTGACGCGGTCAAAAAAGTTAACCAGGACACCGATACCGAGCAGCCAAGCGATGCGCCAGCGGCGGCGCGGCAGGCCGGCGGGGCGTAGCGAATTTCGAACAGATGAGGAACCCTGGTCGTCCAATCGTCTCCTTGTTGCGATCTGTTGGGGGCCGCGATCTGTTAGGGATCAGACTGATGGGGCGAGTCTTCCTTGCACCACAACGTTCTCGATCGTGCCGATTGGGTCGATCGTGATGCGAATCTTGTCTCCCGGCGCGAGGGTAAAGTCGTCGGGTGGAACGACGCCCGTTCCGGTCATGAGGAACGCGCCGTACGGGAACGTGTTTTCGCGGAAAAGGTAGGCGGCCAGATCAGCGGGTTTGCGCTTGAGCTCCGCGAGCGTGGTGGCGCCGGAAAAGACCGTTTTGCCGCCGCGCAGAATCCCAATCTGGATCGGCGTTGTGGTCGGAAGCGAATCGCTGCTGATGAGAATGCAGGGGCCCAATGCGCAACTGCGGTCGTAGACCTTGGCCTGGGGAAGATAGAGGGGATTTTCGCCCTCGATGTCGCGCGAGCTCATGTCGTTGCCAACTGTGTAGCCGATGATCTGGCCGCGCGGATTGATGAGCAGAGTGAGTTCCGGCTCAGGAACCGACCACGTGGCGTCGGTGCGTATGCGGACGTTTGCGCCGGGTCCAGCGACGCGACTCGCGGTTGCCTTGAAAAATAGCTCAGGGCGCTCGGCGGTGTAGACGCGGTCGTAAAAATCGCCGCCTCCCGCGTCTTTCGACTCGGCCATGCGCGCGCTGCGGCTGCGAAAGTAGGTGACGCCGGCGGCCCAGACTTCCTGGCTGCCGATGGGAGCTAGAATCTGCGCTGACGAAAAATCGAGCTCGGAGACAGCAAAATCCACGCCATCACTTTTTCCGATGATCGAAAACAGATAGCCCTGCAAATCGTCATGCGCAAACAGCACGTCCAGCGAGGTCACTGGTACGCGGTAATAGCGGCCGTCGTTCTCTATGAAACATCCGACATCTGTCCGGTACAGCTTCACGCTTTTCTCTCCAATCTTGCGACGATCTGATCGACATCGTAGACGCAGCCGCCCCAAACACCGCCGCTCGCCGTGACCAGCGCCGCCCATAAACGCGTATCGGCCGGCATTTCTGGATGTGGGGCAAGATCGGGACGGGGAGTTCGGGAACTTAGTCGCCGCATGCCGACTTCGGCGGAAAACATCTCGCCGGTTTCTCCCACAAGATCGATGGAACCCTCAAGCCGCGAGCGATCGATGACGATTTCAATCTGGTCGCCGTCGCGCACCTTGCCTATAGCCCCGCCGGCAAGCGCCTCGGGAGAGATGTGGCCGATGCAGGCTCCCGTGGAAACGCCGCTGAAACGCGCATCTGTCAACACGGCCACGTGCTTGCAGTGAGGAAGCTGCTTCAGGGCCGACGTGATCTGGTAGATCTCCTGCATGCCTGCGCCGGCGGGCCCACTGCAGATGAGCACCAACACGTCGCCCTGCGAAATTTGGCCAGCCTTGATAGCCTGAATGGCCGCAGCCTCGGTGACAAAAACGCGCGCCGGGCCGGTGTGACGATAAACGTTGTCCTCGCCGACCAGAGAGGAGTCGATGGCGGTGCATTTAATGACCGACCCCTCGGGCGCGAGGTTGCCCAGAGGGAAGCAAACCGTGGAAGTCAGGCCGTGCCGGCGCGCGCGATCGCGAGACATGATCACGTCGTCGGGATCGATGCCGTCGATTTCCTGCAATCTTTGCCGCAGCGCCGCGCGACGCTGGCTCTGCTGCCACCAATTGAGGCCCTCGTCGAGCGAGTCACCGGAGACGGTTTTGACGCTGGTATCGAGAAGGCCCGCGGTGCGCAGTTCTAGCATCACTTCAGGCACGCCGCCGGTGAGAAAAACCTGCACTGTTGCGAACCCTTTTGGTCCATTAGGCAGCGCATCCACGAGGCGAGGGACCTGGCGATTGACTTCTACCCAATCGGCCACCGTGGGGCGAGACAAGCCTGCGGCGTGCGCGATGGCGGGAACATGAATGAGAAGATTCGTCGACCCACCAAACGCGGCATGCAGCACCATGGCGTTGCGCAGGGCTGCGGGAGTGAGAATGTCGCGCGCGCCCAGGCCGAGCTGGTGCAAGCGCAGCAGAGCGCGAGCGGAGCGACGTGCAGCATCGAGCCAAACTGGCTGGCCGGAAGGCGCGAGCGCGGTGTGCGGCAGCGAGAGACCGAGGGCCTCGCCGACGACCTGCGAAGTTGCCGCGGTGCCGAGGAACTGGCAGCCACCACCGGGCGACGCGCAGGCGCGGCAGCCCACCTCGGCGGCGTATTCAAGGGTGATCTGATTCTGGGCGAAGCGCGCGCCGATGGTCTGCACCTTGCCCGCGTCTTCACCCGACTCCGGTAACAACGTGACGCCACCGGGCACGAGCACGGCGGGCTTTTTCCCGGAAGACGCAAGCGCCATCATCATCGCGGGCAGGCCCTTATCGCAGGTAGCAATGCCCATGACGCCCTTGCCGGTGGGCAGCGAGCGCATCAGCCGGCGCAGCACGATCGCGGCGTCGTTGCGGTAGGGCAAGGAGTCCATCATGCCCGTGGTGCCTTGCGTGCGCCCGTCGCAGGGATCGGTGCAAGCTCCCGCAAACGGAGTGGTCCGCAAAGATTTCAGCTCGCGAGCAGCCTCGGCAACCAGCAGACCAACTTCCCAGTGTCCAGTGTGAAAGCCGAGCGCGATGGCCTCGCCGTTTTCCGCGCGCAGGCCTCCGTGCGTGCTCAGGATCAGAAATTCAGGATCGAGCAGGCGACTCGGATCCCATCCCATACCGGCGTTCTGCGTAAGGCCGAAGAGATTGCCGGAGGGCTCTGTAAGGAGCATTTCGGGAGATAGCGGCAACGCCCCCGATGGGCCGGGCGCGCGGGTGTTCACGCGAAGGAGACTGCTGTCATCTGTTTCCAGTACGGAGCTGAGTGAAAGGTTTGCGATGAAAAGCCTCTTTCCGCAGACCAGTATAGTTTGCGCGGGCTCGCTTCTGGATGGAGCGCGTCAGCAGCGGAGTGCTATAAAGTGATGTGCCCGGAGACGATTCGCACAACGCGGCGCAAATCCAGGCAGGCCTGCGTCGGCGCTGGCTGTACCTGATGCCGGTGGTCTTCGTCACGTACAGCCTCGCCTACCTGGGACGGTCGAATTTTGGATTCGGCGCGGCAGCCGGCCTCGCGAAATCACTCAACATCACCGAATCCCGCGCGGCGTTTCTCGGATCGGTCTTCTTTCTCGGCTATTTTCTTTTTCAGGTACCGGCGGCTGCTTACGCCATCCGTAAAAGCGCGACGCGGCTGGTCTTCTTCGCGCTGATCAGTTGGGGAATCTTTTCCGGACTCACGGGGATCATCCACAACTACTGGCTGCTGGTCCTTGATCGCCTGTTGCTCGGCGTCGCGGAGAGCCTCATTTTTCCGTCGATGCTCATCCTGCTGACCAACTGGTTCACGCGCAGTGAGCGCTCGCGCGCCAACGCCGTTCTTATTTTGGGAAATCCAGTGACGGTGACGTGGATGGCCGCCGCAACCGGATACCTGATCCGAGCGGTCGGCTGGCAAATGACGTTTATCCTCGAAGGCATTCCATCCGTGCTGTGGGCTTTTGTCTGGATTGTCGTGGCGCGAGACAAGCCGGTGGAGGTGCCGTGGCTGCCCGAAGAAAGCAGCAAGCATTTGGCTGAGACGCTGGCCTTGGAACAGTCTTCCCTGCCCCAGCATGCAAATCTCCGCGCGGCGCTGCGCGTGCCGGGCGTACTGGTTCTGTGCTTCCAGTATTTCTGCTGGAGCTTCGGCGTGTACGGCCTCGTGATCTGGATTCCGGCGATGATTCGCTCCGGATCGGCGCGCGGGATCGAGGAGATAGGCCTTCTCAGTGCTGCGCCATTTCTTCTGGCCGTGGTGCTGATGCTTCTTGTTGCAACTTTTTCCGATCGCGTGCTCCGCCGGACGTTGTTCGTGTGGCCGTTCCTCATCCTCTCGGGCATAGCGCTATTTTGCAGCTTCGCAACAGCTGGGCACAATTTCTGGCTGGCGTATTTCTATCTGGTCATTGCGGGCGGCACGATGTACGCGCCCTACGGGCCGTTCTGGGCCATCATGCCGGAGATGCTGCCGCGCAACGTTGCGGGCGAAGTTACCGCGCTCGTGAACAGTTGCGGCGCGCTAGGCGGATTTGCCGGATCATGGCTTGTGGGATGGCTGCAGGCCGTCACGGGAAGCGCCCGCTCCGGGTACCTGGCCATGTCGATCCTGCTGATCGTATCCGGGGTGATGATCTTCTTCCTGCGCGCGCCTAAGGCCGCTACGCAACCGCGTCCCGCGTGAGCTGACCATCGACAAGCCGCATGATCCCAAGCGGATTCGCGTCCTTCAGTTCTTCCGGTAGCGATGCCTGTGGGAAGTCCTGATAGCAAACAGGGCGAACGAAGCGATAGATCGAGTACGTACCCACCGAAGTGGCGCGGCTGTCGCTTGTGGCCGGATAGGGACCGCCATGCACCATGGCGTGGCAGACTTCGACGCCGGTGGGAAAGCCGTTGAAGATGAGCCTGCCGGCTTTGCGCTCAAGAATTCCGATGAGATCCGCAAAGGCGGCCAAATCGGCATCGGTGCCATGCAGCGTTGCGGTCAGCTGGCCTTCGATGGAGCCGGCCAGCACAATGAGCTGCTCGCGGCTGTCGTAGCGGATCACGAGTGCGCTGGGGCCAAAGACTTCGGTCGCAAGGTCTGGATTGCCAAGCAAATCCTCGGCGTCAATTTGCATGAGAACCGGCGCGGCATACGTGTTGCCCGCGCCATTCGACGAAGCCTGAGCGACAGTACTCACCTGGGCGTGGGCCTGACGACCGGCGATGCCGGAACGGTAGCTCTTTGAGATCCCCTCGGTCAGCATGGCCGAGGGCGCGGCCTTTTCGACAAGCGCTTTCATTTCCGCGACCAGCGCGTCGGCATCGGCATTGCGCGGCAAATAGACGAGCCCCGGCTTGGTGCAGAACTGGCCGACGCCGAGAGTGAACGAGCCGAAGAGGCCGGCGGCAATCTGTGCACCGCGCGTGTGCAAGGCTTCCCGCAGCACGAAGAGTGGATTTACGCTGCTCATCTCCATAAAGCACGGGATGGGCTCGGGACGCGCCGCCGCGCGCTGCATGAGCGCTTTGCCTGCGGAGAGCGATCCAGTGAATCCGACGGCTTTCACCATGGGGTGGTCGACGAGCGCTGCGCCAATTTCAGAACCTGCGCCAAAGAGCAGCGCGAAGACACCGGATGGCAGGCCGCACTCTCGCACGCTGCGAGCGATCACCTGGCCGACCATCTCACTGGTGCCCGGATGGGCGTGATGTGCTTTCACGATGACGGGATTTCCAGCAGCAAAGGCGGCAGCAGTATCTCCACCAGCAACAGAAAACGCGAGCGGAAAATTGCTGGCGCCGAAGACAGCGACCGGGCCAAGCGGCTTCATCATGGAGCGAATGTCGGAGCGCGGTAGAGGCTTGCGATCGGGCTGCGCTGGATCGATGCGCGCGTTGACCCAGGAGCCTTCTTCAATCACCTGCGCAAACAGGCGGAGTTGGTTGATAGTGCGGGCGGACTCGCCTTTCAAGCGAGCTTCAGGCAGTGCGGTCTCGCGATGTGCGCGCTCCACAAGCTCAGGCACGATGGCTTCAATGCCGTCGGCAATGTGGCGCAGGAACTGCGCGCGCGCTCGTCCGGAAAGCTTGCGGTAGGCGACAAATGCTTCCTCGGCCAGATCGGCGGCACGATCCACATCGGCCGGCGAGGCGCAATGGTAGACAGGCTCAAGTTTCGCGCCCGAGGTAGGATCGATGCCGTTAAAAGCAGCTCCAACGCTCTCGGAGCTCTGACCATCAATGATCGAATATCCACGCCGGTGCGACTGAGTTTTCTGATCCAACTTGATTCCTCTTCTTTGACGGCTTTTAGATGTTTGCAGTTAGCCTTTAGCTTCAATGTGTCCTGGCCAAAATGAGGTGCTTCACTCGAACCGATAAAGCTAACTCCTAGCGACTAATAGCTGGCTTTCTCATTCTTCGCCGATGTCTTCGTTCCAAATCTCAAGATGCTCTGCGATGAAGATTTCCATCAACTCGCGGCACTCGCGATTATTGAGATCGATCACGTTCACGCCGTTCTCGCGCAGCCAGTCAAGACCACCCGCAAAAGTCCGGCTTTCACCGACCACCAACGTGCCGATGCGGAACTGGCGAACGAGGCCGCTGCAATACCAGCACGGCGTTAGCGTCGTAACCATCACCAGGTTGCGGTAACTGCGCTGGCGGCCGGCCCGGCGAAATGCATCAGTTTCGCCGTGAATGCTGGGATCGCCCTGCTGCACGCGGCGATTGCGGCCCCGACTGAGCAGTTCGCCTGTTTGCGTAAATAGTGCCGCGCCTACGGGCACGCCGCCTTCGCTGAGGCCGAGCCGGGCCTCTTCAATGGCTACCGCAAGCATTTTTTCGTACAGAGTCACAAGTCCAATCTAACGCAACGGATTCCGGCCAGCACACTAGTTAACGGAGAGCACCAGCTTGCCGAAGTGGCTGGCTTCCTCCATCCGTTCAAGAGCCTCGCGCGCCTGGTGCCAATCGAACTCCTCGCCGACGGGCCGCAATTCAGCCAGCGAAATGGCGCGGTTCATCTCCGCAAAATCCCTGCGCGAACCCACGTAGATGCCGTGAATACGCGCTGTCTTGTGGAGAACGAGCGGGATCGGAAATGGGTCAGTGGACTGAGTGAGCACGCCCACCTGGGCGATCGTTCCGCCCGGCCGGATCGCTCTGAGTGAACGCACCAGCGTACCTCCGCCGCCCACTTCAACCACCAGGTCCACGCCTTCGCCTCCTGTCTGGTCAAGCGCCCAGCGGTCCCAGTCGGGGTTGTCGCGATAGTTCAGTCCCGCGTCCAGTCCCATGGCGCTGGCGCGTTCCAACTTTTCGTAGCTGGAACTGATGCCGAGCACACGCAAACCTTTCAATCGCGCAAACTGCAGCGCGAAGATCGACACGCCTCCCGTGCCTTGGATCAGTACCGTAGATCCTGGCTTGAGTTCTCCCGCGGCCAAGGCGTTCCATGCCGTCACCGCTGCGCAAGGCAGCGTGGCCGCCTCCTGATAACTGAGATGATCGGGAATCGCAACCAGCCCCGGCTCTTTGAGCACGACGAAGTCGGTCAGCATGCCGTCTACGTCGCCGCCGAGCGCACCACGGCTCTTCGCCGCGGTCAATGTGCCGTCCAGCCAATTCTGCATAAAGATTCCGGCCACACGGTCGCCTGGCTTCCATGCCGTGACGGCCGCGCCAACAGCCACCACTTCTCCCGCGCCGTCGGAACATGGAATCCTGGGCAGCTGCATTTTGGGGTTATAGTGCCCCTTCACGACCATCAGGTCGCGATAGTTGATGGACACCGCGCGAATACCTACCAGGACTTCGCCGGGGCCCGGTGCGGGAGTCGGTCGCTCCACAAACTCCAAAGAATCAATGCCAAACGCGGAAACTTGCCAGGCGCGCATGAGAAGCCTCTCTGTCTTTCTGGTTCCACCTTCGTCATTCTGCGGGACGCAACGATGCCGAGCACCCGTAGAATGAAGATATGGCCCGTGGATGGGAAAGTAAATCGGTGGAGGAGCAGATGGCAAACGCCTTAGAGAGTCCTGTTGCGAAAGCCGGCGACGGCCACGTGAGCGAAGAAGCCCGGCGAGCGGCAGAAGTGGTACGCGCCGCGCGAGACCGGCAACTACAGGGTCTCAATTTGCAACGGGAGAATATCCTCTCGCAGAAGACGTCGAATGCTGGACGCCGCGCGGCTCTGGAAGCCGCATTGGCCCATATCGAATCGCAAATCCAGTCCATCGGGTAAGCGATCCTGCAGCCTGGACTACAGGCTGAGTGCCAGCTCCCGCTAGGTCTCGCGCCTATTGCTCGCGGTGGATGAGCAGCGTATTGGCCTGATGCACTGAAGTAAGCGAGACGCGCGCGATGTTCACGTGCGCGGGCCGGGTGACGGCCCAAAGAATCACATCCGCAATATCTTCCGCGGTGAGCGGCTCGATGCCCTTGTAAACCTTGGCGGCGCGGCCAGCATCGCCATGGAACCGGACCAGGCTGAAATCGGTCTCGACCAGGCCCGGATCCACGCTGGTCACACGTACCGGCGTCCCGAGCAGATCTTCGCGCAGTCCGTCATTGATGGCGCGCGCGGCGGCCTTGGAACCGCAGTAGACAGCGCCATTGGGATAAACAATCTCTCCGGCCATGGAGCCGAGCGTGACCACGTGGCCGCGGCTGCGCACCACCATTCCAGGGACCACGGCGCGCGCCACGTAAAGCATCCCCTTGATGTTGGTGTCGATCATCTCTTCCCAGTCTTCAATTTTGCCGGTGTAGAGCTTCTCCATGCCGCGGCTCAGGCCGGCATTGTTCACCAGGATTTCGATCTCGGCCCATTCCAAAGGGAGATCGTCGATGGCACGCTGCACAGCGTGGCGGTTACGCACATCGAGGTCAATGGAGTGCACGGCCTCAGCGCCACGAGCCAGCGCCTTCGACGCAACCTCGGCAAGTTTGCCGGCGCGCCGCGCGGCGAGCAGAAGTCGCGCACCCTCGGCCGCAAAGGCCATGGCAGTTGCCGCGCCAATGCCCGCGCTGGCCCCGGTGATGAAGACGATCTTCCCTTTGAGCTTCATTTGCTCCACATCCTACGTGCGCGTTTTGTTCCCCTGCTGTGACATACGGTACATGCCCACTGCCCAATCCTGATTGGCCAGCCCGGCGGCCTTAGCCTGCGCGAAAATCTCCGCGAGGGTGTCGGCCAGCTTCACTCGTGTTCCGCGGCTCGCTGCTGCTTCGCGGAGCAGCCTTGTATCCTTCTCGCCGAGCAAAATTGAAGCCCCCGCCTCCGCGGGAGGATTCAGCATGGTTCTGCTGTATGCCGCATAAAACGGCGATTGAAACAGCGCGCTGTTTACCGCCTCAAAGAAAACCGCCGGCTCGATTCCCTGCCCATCGGCGTAAACAAACGCTTCGCTCAGCGAATAGAGCATCGCGCTGATCAGGAAGTTGCCGCCCAGTTTCACGGCATGTGCCTCGCGAGGTTCAGTGCCCACCAAGGAGATGCCGCGCGAGAAAGTTTCCAGGAGCGGCCGCGCTTTGGCGACTGCATGCTCGGCTCCAGCCCCCACCACCCATAGCTTGCCCTGTTCGGCTACATTGGGGCGTCCAAAAACCGGTGCGGCGACGAATTCATGCTTGTGGCGGGCGTGCTCCTGCGTCAGCCTTTCGCTCAACTCAACGCTTATGGTGCTGCACGAGATGTGCAGTGCGCCCGGCGAAAGCGCGTCCATCAGGCCATTCGCGCCAAAGATCACTTCTTCATTGGCGGCATCGTCAAAGAGCATGGTGATGACGGCGTCGGCGCCCAGCTCGGCCTCAGCTGGCGTGCCCGCCGCAATTGCCCCTTCGCGGAGCAGCGGTTCGGTCCTGCCTTCCGAACGATTCCACACCCGCAACTCATGGCCGGCGGCGAGCAGGTGCCGCGCCATCGGTGTGCCCATCTTGCCCAGGCCAAGAAATCCAATTCTCATGATGGTCGACTCCTCCCAGCAAGCTCGGGAAAATTGATCTTTAATTTAAGGATGATCAAGGAACTCCGTCCGACGCGACGGCTTTGTTAAGTCCAAACTAATTTGGCGTGCCGGTGGTCTCGACGTCGTTAAACGTGCACTCCTGGCACTGGCAAACGCGTCGCAGATACTCCCATGAATAGATTCCGCCGGAATGGCCGTCCTGCCAATTGAACTGGATGGCGTAGCGGCCCACGGCGTGCGCGCTCGCGGGCTTGGGCGGAGGCGCGTACATCGGCAGCAGAGCGGCAGGCTTGGGCTTCGGCTGGCCCACCTTGCGGCCTTCATGCAAACGCTCGTCCACGCAGGTGGCGCAGGGGCAGGCATCGCGCAGCCAGGCAAATCCCCACGCGCTCTTGTGTCCGTCTGCCCAATCGATCTCGAGGCCCTTGCCCTCGGTCATCAGCACGCGCACCTTTTCCGGCGTGATGGCGATGCGCGGCAACGGCCGGTTCGCCTGATTCTCCCGTGCCTGCTCGTCTTTAGTAGCGAAGCGGATGCCTTCGTGGCTCATAGCTACAGTTTACAGGGGTCAGGTTTCAGGGATCAGCTTGCGCCGTTAGCGACGGGCCGAGCGGGCGTGCTCATAATGCAGCGCCAAAGAATAGATGACGATGACCAGCACAAGACTCACGCTGTTGGTGGAGATCACGGCCAGCGATCGGATGCTTATTCCATAGAGCAGCCAGAGCACGACGCCGAGTCCAAAAACAAAGAACATCGTCAGCGACAGATCGTGCGCGCATTTGGAGCGCCACATCCTGTGAAGCTGCGGCACCAGCGACAGCGTCGTGCAGAATCCGGCCAGCAATCCAATCAGTTCCGTCTCCCAGCGTGCAGGCATTTTGGCGTGGTTCTTTCTGGCGCGGGGAATTCCAGTCCCGCGCCATCCTCAACATACATTCGTCGCAGCATTCCGGATGTGCCCGCGCTCACCTCTGGCTCCTTTAGTCACCGTTCCCCTGAATTTCCGGCCTGATCTCTAGTCGCATTCACCCTTTCACTCCTTCACTTCTTCACTCCTTCACTGCCTCCAGAAAAACCAGGCTGCCATCCCCAGCCCGATCACGACGACGAGCGCGCGCAGCACCGGCTGCGGAACGCGCCTTGCCAATCGCGCTGAGACATAACCGCCGAGGGCTGCGGCCAACAGCGCCGGCACGCAATAACGCCACACCACCTGGCCATCGACGATAAAGATGACAAAAGCGATGCCGTTGGCCAGCAGGTTGGCCACAACCTTCAGCGCGTTGATGGCGTGGATGTCTTCATAGCCATAGAGCCCAAGCAGCGTCATAAAAACGAAGCCCGCACCAGCGCCGAAATAACCGACATAAAAGCTGACCACAATGGCCGAAAGAAACAGCGCCATGCGGCGTGGGCGCGGCTCGCCCGCCTGGCCGGCTGCAGCGCGTTCGTGTCGCGCTCTCTTTAAGCGCTCAAGCCGGCGCGAAACCGGCCCGCTCACCGCGAAGATTGACGCGGCAACCAGGAGCAGCCACGGGACCAAATGCAAGAAAGTCATCTGCGGAGTGTTCAGCAGGACGATCGCCCCGGCCGTGCCGCCGATCAACCCCGCCAACCCCAACAACACGGCAGTGCGCGCGTTTTTGCGCACATCGGGCCAATACGCGGCGACCGACGTCAACTGCCCGGGCCAGATGGCCACCGTGTTCGTGGTATTGGCCTGCACAGGCAGGATCTTCATGCTCAGCAAGGCCGGAAACGACAGGAACGAGCCGCCGCCCGCCACGGCGTTCAGCACGCCGGCAAGGAAAGTGGCGACGACCAGCCAGACCCAGCGCCAGTTTATCGTCACAGCCAATCCTGAAAAGTGCATGAAGCGGATTGTATTGCACTCATCCGCCTGCACAAGCCGCTGGGCTTCGTTGTGACTCACCAGATTCCCGCAGCCAGCTGAACCAGGGCTTTTGACAGGATCATTGGTGGAGTTCGCGGGTTCCGATGGGCAACAGCGGAGGTTGGAAACCTGATGAGGAGCATGCCCGGCATCGAACCACTAGTTAACATGTTTATTTTGAATATGATAGTTGAGTATACATAATATTAGTGTCTAACACTAATATTTTATGAATCTATCGTGCTATAGTCTCATCAAACGGGTTGAGTGGCCGGGCTCCAAAGCCCTGACCCCACCTACAAATTTCCAAAGCATCTGGAGGAATTTATCATGGCGATCACTCGTTGGGACCCGTTCCGGGAAGTTGTGGCTTTGCAGAATCGCTTCAACACGTTGTTCCGCGATCTGAATGAAGGCGAAGGCACGCTGACCACGGCCAGCTTCATTCCCGCGGTTGACGTTTACGAGGACGAGAAAAAAGTCGTTCTGAAGCTCGAAGTGCCGGGCATCGAAGAGAAGGACCTGGACGTGAGCGTGGAAAACAACACGCTGACCGTCAAGGGCGAGCGCAAGTTCGAGAAGGAAGAGAAGGAAGAGAACTTCCACCGCATCGAACGGCGCTATGGCAGCTTCTATCGTGCGTTCACGCTGCCCTCGACCGTCGACACCGAGAACGTGGCGGCCAGCTACAACGCCGGCGTGCTGAAGCTCGAGCTGAAGAAGAAGCCCGAAGCGCAGCCCAAGCAGATCAAGGTGAACGTGAATCAGACGCTGGCAGCGTAAGGCAGGTATCACCTTTCACCCATAAGCTCAGCTACTGGCTGAGTCCGTTAGAGCCGGCCTTGCGTTTGGGGAATCGGCGCGCCGGGAGGGGTTTCAATTCCCTGCCCGGCGTTTTTTCATTATTTTCAGGGCAGAATGCTGGTATTCAATACGATGCCGGGTATTCCCGAATTAAGCTAAAAGCTAATAGCTGGGAGCTTTTTTTCATGGCCATTCGTTGGGAAAAATTGACGGTCAAGACGCAGCAGGCGATCCAGGAGGCGCAGTCGCGCGCTGCCGAGCTCAGCAACCCTGAGCTTCAGCCGGTGCACCTGCTGCTCGCGCTCATCGGAGATCGCGAAGGCGTGGTGCCTTCCGTGCTCGAGAAGATCGGTGTGCCCATTGAACATTTGGAGAGCGACCTGCGTGGCATCGAACAGAAACTGCCGCGCGTGGCCGGAGTTGCCTCACAACCCAGCCTCAGCCAGGCGATGAACAAGGTTCTCGAACAAGCCTTTAAAGAGGCCCAGAACTTCAAAGACGAATACGTTTCAACGGAGCACCTTTTGCTTGGGGTGGCGCACTTGAAAAGCGACCCCGCGCGCGACGTCCTGGTCGCGACCGGCGCCACGCATGAGGCTATTCTGCAGGCGCTCACCGCTGTGCGCGGCTCGCAGCGCGTGACCGACCAGAATCCTGAAGGAAAATTCCAGGCACTGGAGAAATATGCCAAGGACCTTACGGAACTTGCGCGCCGCGGCAAGCTTGATCCGGTGATTGGCCGCGACGAAGAGATTCGCCGCGTCGTACAGGTGCTCAGCCGCCGCACCAAGAACAACCCTGTCTTGATCGGCGAGCCCGGCGTTGGAAAAACCGCCATCGTCGAGGGCCTTGCGCGCCGCATCGTCTCAGGCGATGTGCCCGAGGGTCTGCGCGACAAGCGTGTCATTGCGCTTGACCTGAGCTCGATGCTCGCAGGCGCTAAATATCGCGGCGAGTTCGAGGACCGGCTGAAGGCAGTGCTCAAGGAAATCGAAGAATCAAACGGCCAGATCATTCTCTTCATCGACGAGTTGCACACGCTCGTGGGCGCGGGCGCGGCCGAGGGCGCAATCGACGCAAGCAACATGCTCAAGCCGGCTCTGGCGCGCGGCGAACTGCGGGCCATCGGCGCAACCACGCTGAACGAATACCGCAAGTACATCGAAAAGGACAAGGCGCTCGAGCGCCGCTTCCAGATCGTGTATGTTGGTGAGCCCAACGTCGAGGACACGATCGCGATTCTGCGCGGCCTGAAGGAGCGCTACGAGTCGCACCACAACGTGCGCATCAAGGACGCCGCGATTGTGGCCGCGGCTACGCTGTCGCACCGTTATATCAGCGACCGCTTCTTGCCCGATAAGGCTATTGATCTTGTGGACGAGGCAGCGGCTTCGCTGGCGATCCAGATTGGTTCCGTGCCAACGGAGATTGACCAGCTTGAGCGACAGGCTACGTCGCTCGAGATCGAGCGCGCGGCACTCAAGCGCGAGACCGACGCCGCCAGCAAGGAGCGTCTCTCCGAAGTTGAACGGTCCTTATCCGAGTACAAGGAGAAAATTACGGCGCTTCGAGCGCGCTGGACAAAAGAGCGCGAGGCGATCACGCGTATCTCCGAAACCAAAAAGAAAATCGAGGCGCTGCGCTTCGAGGCCGAGGAGCAGACCCGCAAAGGTCAGCTCGATCGTGCCGCGCAGATTCAATATGGCGAGCTGCCGAAGCTGGAAGCGGAACTGAAGAAGCTTGACGCTGCGCAAGGCGGCAAGGCCGGCGTCGCGCGGATGCTCAAGGAAGAGGTCGATGAGGAAGACATCGCCAAAATCGTGAGCAAGTGGACGGGCATTCCCGTTTCGCGCATGCTCGAAGGCGAGGTCAAGAAGCTGGTCCAGATGGAAGATCGGCTCCGTGACCGCGTAGTCGGGCAGGACGAGGCGCTCACAATTGTGGCCAATGCCATTCGCCGTTCGCGCGCCGGCCTCAGCGATCCCAAGCGGCCGATCGGATCATTTATTTTCCTCGGACCAACCGGCGTGGGCAAGACAGAAACGGCGCGTGCGCTGGCCGAATTCCTGTTTGATGACGAGCAGGCTCTGGTCCGCATCGACATGAGCGAGTACATGGAGAAACACGCCGTGGCTCGTCTGATCGGCGCGCCTCCGGGCTATGTGGGTTACGACGAGGGCGGCCAGCTGACCGAGGCCATTCATCGGCGGCCCTACGCGGTGATTCTGTTCGACGAAATCGAGAAGGCGCACCCCGACGTCTTCAATATCTTGCTGCAAGTGATGGACGACGGGCGTCTCACCGACGCCAAAGGCCGGACTGTTGACTTTAAGAACACGGTGCTCATCATGACATCGAACCTGGGCGCGGCAATGCTCGCAGGCGAAAAGCTCAAGACCGAGCACGACTTCGATATGGCGCGAGAGAGCGTGATGCGCGTTCTGCGCGAGCACTTCAGGCCGGAGTTCCTGAACCGCATTGACGATATCGTGATCTACCGTCCGCTGGGCAACGCGCAGCTGAGCAAGATTCTCGATCTACGCCTGAACGAGGTTCGCAAGCTGCTCGAAGACCGTGCAATTTCGTTCGAGTTAACAGAACCTGCGCGGCAATTGATCCTGGCTTCCGGCTCAGATGCGGCCTACGGCGCGCGTCCGCTCAAGCGCGCGCTGCAACGCATGGTGCAGGATCCGCTGGCCATCAAAATCCTCGATGGCGAAGTGCTGCATGGAGCGCACGTCCGCATCGATGTAGACCGCAAGTCGAACCAGCTTGTGTTCGAGCCGATGGGGCGAGAAGCAATGGCGTGAGATTCGGTTGGGATCGGGGTGCGAGGCGCCTGAAATATCCGATCCCAGACATCTACGGCTGGAGCTCTTTCGGCGTGTAGACTCCGGCCTTCACGAGCAGATCGAGGATGTCCTTCGTTCTCGCGTGGCACGGCTCCATCTTCATGTACGTGAAGTTGTCGTGTTCGGAGTCGATGACGGGTACCGGCTCTTTCGGTCCGGGAATCTGATTAAGCATCGTCCACACGCCTGCCGGGGGCGAAACGGTATCGATGAACCCGAAGCCCGCCATTACTGGCGCCTTGATGCGTGAGGCAAAGTTGACGGTATCGAAGTAGAGAGCAGCATTCATCGCATCGGGGTTTTCAGAGGGCCAATAGGGATAGCCGGCTTTGCGGCCGTGCAAATCGCCATTCGTATCAGCGCCGGCCGGCACACAAACCAGCACATCAGTCACCTCGTCCGACCGCAGTCCTGCAAGCGCAATGCTCTGCTGACCACCCATGCTGCCGCCGGTGAGCACCACCGTCTTGCCGTTCCAGTCGGGCCGCGTTGCCAGATAATCGAGCACGCGCGAATCGCGCAGGTACATATCAAGAAAGTAGGATTTTTCACGATCGGTGTTTCCGATCGCGTTGTAGTTCGTCGGGATGTTGCCTGATGGATCTGAAGGCAGCTTGTCGTGCGAGTCGACATTCAGGACCAGCCAGCCATCGGCGGCACGCTCAGCGTCGGCGTGCGCATTGAGCGCGTAAACGCCGGCATATTGGAGCATGATCAGCGCTGGGTACTTGCCGTCAGCAGCGGGCCGCGCCACGTATCCGTGAGCCTTCGAACCGAGCGCATCGAGTGCGAACATGCTCATCTCCACGCCCGGCACGTTAGTCTGAACCGGGGTAAGAACAGCGTCGATGGGAACCTTGGCCTGCAGAGCCAGCTTGCCGTCCCAGAATGCATCGAAGTCGGCCGGGCGCGGAGTCGAAAGCGGAATCTCCATCGGCGCCACGGCAGCGCCAACTGCATAGAGACCATTGTTGTGGCCAGTGTTGCCCCCAATCCAGTGAGGCGACGGGGGCGATCCGCCCTGGTTCACTGCCCCGGCGCCGGATTGCGCCGCGGCCGTGGAAGCAGCGTCTGGGGCCGGACTGCTTTGGTTTGGCGTTGCGGAACCGGATTGACCCGCGCTTGTGGCCGGTGCAGTCGGCGCAGTGGATGCGGTTGTAAGAGCTGCATACGGCTCAATCGCAACATAGATCATCTCGGGTTGGTCGCCGACGATCTCGATCTTGTCCTTACCCGAGGAGAGATCGAGCTTGCCTTCCTTGAGTACAACGGCGTTGTTTCTTCGAATCGTCCACTTGTAAGCGAAGGTAGGCGCTTCGGGGCCCGGTGTAACCGTCCAGCCAACCGTTTCACCGATCTTGTAGATGCCGTTCGCGTGATAGGGCATGAAGCTCAGTTGCTGCGGAATCGGAGCCCGCTGGGCAATTGCCGACGAGCAAACGAACAGGACACAGCAGAGGGTTAAAGCTCGGACGCGCTTCATTGGAATCACGGGTTGATGATACAGGACGAAGTGAAAACTCTATCTCAATGGCCCGGGGCCGAAATGGGACACTGGAATTCTGATTTCTGCTTGGCCGCGTCAGCCAACCTATTGCCTCAGGTCCACCAGCGTTGCTCCTTGGCCGCCTTCGTTTTGCGGAGCTTCTTCGATTCCGGCCACATGAGGGTGCGACTTCAAGAATTCGCGGACGCCGCGGCGAAGAATGCCAGCGCCATGGCCGTGGATGACGCGCACGCGCGGCAGCCCGGCGAGAAAGGCGTGGTCGAGATATTTTTCGAGCTCGTCGGTCGCTTCATCGACTGTTCGGCCGATGAGGTTGATCTCAGAGCGCAAAGCGTCGGTGTTCGCGCTCGTCACTGTTACGTGCACGCCCTTCTGGCGGCGCGCAGCGCCCAATGGGTCTGCCTTCTTCCCTTGCCCCGAATCTCCTCCAAAAGCTGGAGGTGCGGAGCACTCATCGCGGCGAACGCGCATTTTGATGGGTCCTAGCGCGACTTCGAAAAGGTCCTTCTCGATCTCTCGCTGCACGACCGCGACTTTGCCCATCGATTTCAGGAAAACCCGGTCGCCGGGCGCGACGTGGCGCAGCAGATGCGGCTGCGCATTTGCATCGCCCTGGTCCGCGCCGGTGCGGTGCGCGACGACCGCCTGATTGAAGCTTTCCTGAAACTCGCGGCGCAGGCGCGTAATGCGCCGCTCGGCTTCTTTGGATAGTTTTTGTTGCGCCGCACGATCTTCGACCACGCGCACGTTTTCCCGCATCTGGAATTCGAAGTCCTTGAGCAGTGAGGCCAGCTTTGCCTCAAGTTCGCGCACGCGGTTGCGCACCTCGACATCGCCCTCACGCTCGAGCCTCTTCCGTTCCACGTTGAGCGCGTATTGTTGCTCGCGAGCCGCTTTGCGCTCCACCTCGAGCTCCGCAAGGTCGCTGTGCAGTTTGTCCAGGAAGCGCGCGATGTCGGCCTGCTGCGAGCCAAGCCGCTCCCGTGCCGCAGCAATAATTGAGGTGTTCAAACCCAGCCGTTCCGCTGTTTGAATTCCAGCTGACGCACCCGGCACTCCAAGATGAAACTGATAATTAGGAACCAGCGTTCGTTCATCCACGCCGGCTGCGGCATTGCGCACACCGGGTGTGTTGGCTGCGTAGACCTTGAGCGACGTGTGATGCGTGGAGATCAGCGACCAGGCACCGGCCTTGAGAAAATGGTGCGCCACGGCCACGGCCAGAGCCGCGCCCTCTTCGGGATCGGTTGATGAACCCAATTCATCGAGCAGCACGAGTGCGCGCGAGTCGGCGAGTCGCGAGAGCCGGTCAAGATTGGTAATGTGCGCAGAAAAAGTAGAAAGCGCTGCCTCGATCGACTGAGCGTCGCCAATGTCGGCAAGGAACGCAGTGAACGCCGGAAAGCTGGCGCGGGTGGCCGGAACCGGAATTCCCGCTTGCGCCATCATCGCCAGAAGCGCCGTCGTTTTCAGCGCCACCGTTTTGCCGCCAGTATTAGGGCCGCTGATAATCAGCTGGCGCTCATCCGCCGTCAGCTCCAGATTCAGAGGAACCGTCTCACCGCCATGCGCCCGCAGGCGCTTTTCGAGCAGCGGATGGCGGCCTTGTTCGATCGACAACAACTCCGGTCCAAAACCAGGAGAAACGCAATCGAACTCGCGCGCAAAGCGCGCACGCGCCAACAGGCTGTCGACCAGGGCCAGCACCCGCGCGCCCTCAACCAAACTGTGCGCGTAACCGGCCACCTGGCGCGTGAGCGCCACAAAAATGCGGTGAATCTCCTCCTGTTCTTCCTCAATGAGCCGCACAAGCTCGTTGTTCTGCTCGATGGTTTCGAGCGGCTCCACATAGACCGTCTGCCCCGAAGAGCTCGCGCCGTGAATGACGCCGGTCACGCGCCGCTTAAGTTCCGCTCGTACCGGAATCACGAAACGATCGCCGCGAATCGTAATCACGTCGTCCTGCGTCGCGTTTTCCGCGGATAATTTCCGAAGCGTTGCGCGCAGGCTTTCCTCAATCACTCGCTGCTGCCGCTCCTGCTCGCGACGGATGCGGCCCAACTCCAGCGAAGCGTCGTCTGCCAGCGAGCCGTCGGGTTGAATTTTGCGTTCGATCGATTCAGCGAGCGGTCGCAGGCTCGTGGTGAGGGATGCCGACAACTCCGACAGCCCCGGCAATTTGCCGGCAAGGCGGGCCGGCGGCTCTTTGAGGAGTGCCTGCCACGATGCGACGTCGTTGGCAAGCCGAGCGATGCTCTGCAATTCAGCCGCTTCGATTGCCGCGCCGGCAATTTGCGCCTTGGCGGCCAACTGCGTCGGATCGAATAGGCCGCCCAGGGCGATGGAGACCTGCTCTTCGAGAACGAGCCGCACTTCCGCTGCTAGCAGGTGCTGGCGCGCGATCCATCCCTCGTCTGTTGAGGGATGCAAAGCAAGAATCGCCTCGCGACCGACCGGCGACGCCGCGAACCCGGCCACGAGCGCCAACAGCGGCTGCCACTCGAGCGCGGCCAGATCGGCGTGCTCTACCGGCGACGGAATGGGATCGAGCAGCGGCATCTTCAGGAATTATGGTAGCGTGCGTCGATGGCGAGACGACTAACCGTTCGAAGTCGACTTTGGCGTCGCAGCTGGCGCGGAAGGGGTGGTGGTAGCGCTGCTCTTGTCTGCGGCGGGGGCCTTCGTCTCGGATTTTGTGTCCGATTTTGTCCGTTTTTTTGAATCCGACTTCGCGTCCGCCTTGCTTTCAGCCTTCGAATCGGAATCTCTGCTGGACGAGCTCCCCTTTGCCGCGTAGTCGTTCACGTACCAACCGGCACCTTTGAAGCTCAGCCCAGGCGCGGTGAGAATCCGCTCCAAAACTCCGCCGCATTGGGGACAGACTTTCTCCTGTTCGGAGTTGAAGTGCTGGATTTTTTCAAATCGATGGCCGCACTGCGTGCAGCGATACGGATACAACGGCAAGATGCTTTAACCCCTCGGCAGGAAATGCTCCACTATCACCATTGTATCGGTAGAGCGGCAAATCCTATGCCAACTTGCCGCCCTTGACGAATGCCGGAGGTAACGGTTCAACCAGCTCTCAATGCACCTGAATGGGCACCGACGCGCTCACATTCTCCCAGGCCAGCGTCAGAGTACCCTTGCCGCCACCGTTGTCAGTAATCGTATAGACCAGGTCTTCGACCATCGAAGGCGGCGCTGCCATCGTCATCTTTGTCCTGCCAAGATCCTGACTGGCGTCATGGGCAAGTCCCCACTCGCCGGTCTTCTTGTTCACAATCAGGACCCAATTCGCCGGATCTGAAATGTTGACGAACAGCGTGTAAGTCCCCGCGGGTACGTTCAGGTCGCCGATGGTCAGGTCGGCATCGGTTTTCAGCGTGGTAGCGGCGTTCGCACCCCCTCGCCAAATGGGATACTGCGACCCACCGCTCGTAGCGATCAGACCGTCCTTGGTATAGATCTTGCCCTCGCGGCCTCTTACGCGCGGCGAACTGTAGGCGATCGAAATTGTCTTGCCGCCGATCGTCCCGGTCGCTGTCGCGGGCGGGCTCAATGGCGGCGTCTTTTGTTGGGCGATCAGAACTGTTGCAGCGAGCAAGAGGCCCGTACAAACCAAAGTGTGCTTCATGGTAGTGTTTCTCCTCCGGGCAGAGCCTTGTTTTTTGAGGGACGGCTCCGACGCCCTTTCTTGACGCGATTGATTGTCGCACCGCACGGGTATGTTGCGAAAGCCGCCTGTGTGAAAACCCTGTTATGATGCGCCAAAGGAAGAGGAATGGCGGACGGATTAAGCCACAATTCGGCGGGGGCGCGCTTTCGCGCCGCAATGGCGGCAGAGAAGCCGTTGCAGGTTGCAGGCACAATCAACGCTTACACAGCGAAGCTCGCCGAGGCCACGGGATTCGGCGCTATTTATCTTTCTGGCGGCGGCGTGGCCGCCAACTCGCTTGGCGTCCCAGACCTGGGAATCAGCACCATGGAAGACGTGCTAACCGACGTCCGGCGCATTACCGGCGCATGTGCCCTGCCGCTTCTGGTCGACATTGACACCGGCTGGGGCGGGGCGTTCAACATCGCGCGCACCATTCGAGAAATGACTAAGGCAGGCGCGGCCGCAGTACACATCGAAGATCAGGTGAGCGCCAAGCGCTGCGGACACCGCCCGGGTAAGGAGTTGGTGCCGTCCGAAGAGATGGTCGACCGCATCAAGGCTTCAGTGGATGCGCGCACCGATCCGCACTTTGTCATCATGGCCCGGACCGATGCGCTCGCGGGCGAAGGTCTGAATCGCGCCATCGAGCGCGCGCAAGCCTATGTGGCTGCCGGCGCCGACATGATCTTTGCCGAGGCGGTGACGGAAGCCTCGATGTATACCGCATTTCGCAAGGCCGTCGGCGTGCCGGTTCTGGCGAACATCACAGAATTTGGAAAGACGCCGCTCTTCACGCGCGAGGAGTTGGCAGCGGCGGGCGTTGACATCATCCTTTATTGCTGCGCCGCGTATCGCGCAATGAATGCCGCCGCGCTGAAGGTCTACGAGGCGATTCGCGCGGAGGGAACGCAGAAGAGCGTGCTGCCGATAATGCAAACCCGCGACGAGCTGTATCGTTATCTCGACTACCACGCTTACGAGCGGAAGCTGGATGAACTTTTCGCCAAGGGCGCAAAGTCAGAGTAGACATTTCCCGCATGGATTCGTTACGTTAATGCTCTCCGGGGGTCGAACCATGAGCGTTCAAGAGGCGAGCCACGCGCCCGCCTTCAAACCCAAGAAATCTGTCGCGCTTTCCGGCACCGCCGCCGGTGAAACCGCCATCTGCACCGTCGGCCACACCGGCAATGACCTGCACTATCGCGGATACGACATTGCCGACCTGGCCGAGCACTGCGAATTTGCCGAGGTGGCGTATCTTCTCATTCACGGCAAGCTGCCCAATGCCTCGGAACTAGCCGCTTACAAGGTGCGGTTGCTCGGCCAGCGCAGTTTGCCGGTTGATGTGAAGCTGGCGCTCGAACTCGTGCCCGCACACACGCATCCCATGGACGTTCTTCGTACCGGCGTTTCCGTCCTGGGTTGTGTACGGCCTGAAGCCGAGGACCACAACATTGCTGGCGCTCGCGACATCGCCGATGGGCTGCTGGCCTCGCTTCCGTCGATGCTTCTCTACTGGCACCACTTTGCGCGGAACGGCAAACGCATTGCTGTCGACGCCGACAGCGAACCACTCGCGGCGCATTTTCTCCATTTGTTGCACGGCTCGCCGCCCTGTAAGGAGTGGGTCCACGCCATGCAGGTCTCGCTCATCTTGTACGCGGAGCATGAGTTCAACGCGTCTACGTTCACCGCGCGTGTCATCGCGGGAACAGGCTCCGATATCTACTCGTGCATTGTCGGCGCCATCGGCGCGCTCAAGGGACCGAAGCACGGCGGCGCCAACGAAGTCGCGCTTGAAATTCAGCAGCGCTACGCGACGGCCGACGAAGCCGAGACAGACATACGCCGCCGCATCGATCAGCGCGAGGTCATTATTGGATTCGGCCATCCCGTGTACACGGTCAGCGATCCGCGCAGTCACTTCATCAAGGAGCAGGCGCGGGCTCTGGCAGTGGACGCCGATGGCCAGCGCCTTTTCTCCGTCGCCGAGCGGATTGAGAACACCATGCACGACGCCAAGCGCATGTTTCCCAATCTCGATTGGTATTCAGCGGTGGCCTATCATCTGATGGGCATTCCGGTCGGCTTGTTTACGCCACTGTTTGTGATGGCTCGAACCGCAGGCTGGTGCGCGCACGTTATCGAGCAGCGGCAGGATGGCAAGATCATTCGACCATCGGCGATCTATACTGGGCCGGAGAATCTGAAGTTTGTGCCGATTGGGGCACGGGAATAAGAACGAAGGAGTCCGCGTGTCGTCGCACACGAGCAATAAACGCCCAGCGCCAGACAAAGTCCTCACCGACATCGCCGACTACGCGTTGAATTTCAAGATCGACAGCGATCTGGCGTATACGACCGCGCGCTTTTGCTTGATGGACACGCTGGGCTGCGGCCTTGAGGCGCTCGAATATCCGGCATGTACCAAGCTGCTCGGCCCGATCGTCCTGGGCACGACCGTCCCGAACGGCGCACGCGTTCCGGGCACCAGCTTTCAGCTCGACCCGGTGCAAGCTGCCTTCAATATCGGAGCGATGATTCGTTGGCTCGACTTCAATGACACTTGGCTTGCAGCGGAGTGGGGCCATCCGAGCGACAATCTCGGCGGAATCCTGGCCACGGGGGACTGGCTCTCGCGCGAGGCGATTGCTTCGGGGGGGCCGCCGCTCACGATGCGCGCCGTGTTGACGGCGATGATCAAGGCGCACGAAATTCAGGGCTGCATCGCGCTCGAAAACTCGTTCAACAAAGTTGGGCTTGATCATGTGGTGCTGGTGAAAGTGGCGTCAACCGCCGTCGTAAGCCAACTGCTTGGACTCAGCCGCGAGCAAACCGTTAACGCACTCTCACTCGCTTGGATCGATGGGCAGAGCCTGCGCACCTATCGTCACACACCGAACACTGGTTCGCGTAAGAGCTGGGCCGCGGGCGATGCGACCAGCCGCGCTGTGCGATTGGCATTGATGGCCCGTTCCGGCGAGATGGGCTATCCGTCGGCGCTCACCGCGAAGACGTGGGGCTTTTACGATGTTTCGTTTCGAGGCCAGGAGTTCAAGTTCCAGCGGCCCTATGGTTCCTATGTGATGGAAAACGTGCTCTTCAAAATCAGCTATCCTGCGGAGTTCCATGCGCAGACCGCCGTGGAAGCCGCGATGAAGCTGCATCCCAAGCTCAATCAGTCCGAACTCTCGTCCAAGACCATAAAAACAGTAAAGATTCGTACGCACGAGGCCTGCCTGCGCATCATCGACAAAAAAGGTCCGCTCTCGAATCCCGCCGATCGCGACCATTGCGTGCAGTATATGGTTGCGATTCCGGTGCTATTCGGCCGACTGACGGCTGCCGACTACGAGGACAAGGTTGCGGCTGACCCAAGAATCGACGCGCTACGCGCCAAAATCGAGTGCGTTGAAGAACCGCAGTTCACTGCCGACTATCACGATCCAAACAAGCGCTCCATCGCCAACAGCCTTCGCGTTGAGTTAGAAGATGGCACGGTTCTTGAGGAAACCGTCGAGTATCCGATCGGCCATCACCGCCGCCGCCAAGAAGGAATCCCGCTGCTGATCGAGAAGTTCAAGACCAATCTGCGCCGCCGCTTCAGCGAGCCGCAACAACAGAAGATTCTGGACATCTCGCTCGACCGTGAACGGCTGGAAAAAATGGCCGTGAATGAGTACGTCGACTTATACGTCACGCAAGATTGATGGATAGAATCGGGCGCCACCGGTTGTGGCTGGCCGAAGGGTGGGCCGCACGGCAGCCTGCTATCTATTTGCATCGCAAATTGCTTTCGCCCATTTCTCGGAGGTCGCTTGCATCAGCTTTACCGTACTTTCGTCCTTGAACACCTG